>JBDHVK010000342.1:0-2510 GCA_039809645.1 Gemmatimonas sp. | reverse complement strand
TCAACGCGCTGATGGCCGAACGCGATGGCACGCTGTGGATCAGCACCGACAAGGGGTTGGCACGCTATCAGGATCGCGCCTTTCACCGCATCCCGGAGACCGAGATCCCGGGCACGGTGACCTGGAAGGTGCTGCGCGACCGTTCGAAGCGGCTCTGGGTGGTAGGCGCCTTCGGCGTGCGCGTCGGCGACGGCACGCACTTCCGCCCCGTTCCCCGTGTCGGCGCGCATATCTATTCGCTGGCCGAAGACGCGGCCGGGCGCATCTGGCTGGCTGGGCGCGACTACCTCGCGGTCCTCGACAGCCCCGACGCCGAGCCGCGCATTGCGCCGTTCAGCGAGGGCGAGCGGTTCTTTGACGTGGTCGCCGACGAGCGAGGCATGGTGTGGGCCGGGACTCGGCACGGCGTGCTCGCTCTCAACACCACCGGGGCCGACCCCTTTCGGATTGAGCGGCGCATTCGTACGGAGCAGGGAGCGGAATGGGCGCAGGTCTGGTCGCTGGCGCGCGACCCACGCGGTGATCTCTGGCTCGGCACGGATACCCGCGGCGTGCTGCGCGTGGAGAACGGCCAGGCGGTTCCCGTGGAGGCGCCATCGGGGATCCGTCCGGACGCCGTGTGGGCGCTCACCACTGACATGCGCGGACGACTCTGGGCGGGCACCTCCGGCGGTCTCGTACGCTATCAGCGATCGGCCTTTCATACGATCGCGGACGGCATGGGCACCCGCTCCACCTGGTCGATCCGCCGAGACGGCAGCGGCACCATCTGGGCCACCACCGACGAGGGGCAGCTGTGGATGCTCGACGGCACGCGGTGGCGCCCGCAGTTGCCCACCGTCGCGAACCGGATGCCGGGGACCACGTGGCCCCGGGCCGCGGGCGGCATCTACTTCGCCGATGACGAAGGACGGCTGTTCACGGTGCAGCGCGGCGGCGTCACCGACATTACCGCGCGCTATCGATTCCCCGGGCAGGGGCCGCTCGGCCTGTTCGAAGATGGCGACGGGTCCCTGTGGGCGACGACGCACAGTGGGCTGCTCATGTCCCGGAACGCCGGCGAGGCGAAGCCGGCGTTCGACTCCCTGCACCTCAGCGCCGATGACGAGCCCCGTGTCATCATGCGCGATCGCCGTCAGCGGCTGTTGATCGGCGGCCCGGGGCTCACGATCGTGGACGCCGCCGGCATACGCCGGATCGGAGCGGCGGAAGGGCTCACGGATCCGGATGTGCTGGCCGCGTACGAAGACGGTGACCGGCTCTGGATCGGCACCGCCGACAGCGGACTGTTCGTGATGCAGCAGGATCGCGCGACGCTGGTGTCCGGCGTCAATCCGCGGCTGCGGCGCGACATCCATGGCATCATACGCGACGATCTCGGCGCGCTGTGGCTGACCTCGAGCTCGGGGCTGCTGCGCGTCAGCCTCGCCGACCTCGAACGCAACCTGCGGTCGCCAGGCAGCTACGTGCGCGTCCGCGAGTTCAATCGGCTCGACGGGCTGCCGAGCAACGACATCAACGGCGACTACCAGAGCCACCTGCTCAAGGACGCGCGTGGCGGCATCTGGCTGCCGACCGCCGGGGGGCCGGTGTATTTCGATCCCCACTCCGTGGCGGAGGATACGCTCGCCCCGCAAGTGCATATCGACCAGATCGTGGTGGACGGGCGCCCGATGTCCTACGCGTCGAAGGTCGACCTCGACCAGCATCCGACGCGCGTCGACGTGAGCTTCGCCGTCACCGACGCGCTCTTCCCTGAGCGCGCGCGCGTGGCGTACCGCGTGATCGGGGTCGACACGGCCTGGTCCGACCTCGGACGGCGACGGGCGATCAGCTTTGGGCCGCTGCAGGGTGGCACCTTCCGCGTCGAAGTGCGAACGGCATCGGAGGACGGCGACTGGAATCCACAGCTGGCGACCGTGGAGTTTCAGGTCGCGCCGGACTGGACCGAGCGGTGGTGGACGCCGGTGCTGATGCTCGTGCTGGTTGGAGCGGCCTTTGCGCAGGCCGTGCGGATGGTGCGCAACGAGGCGAAGGAGCGCGAGGTCCGGCTCGAGCGAGTGGTCGCCGAGCGGACGGCCGACCTCGAGGCCAACCGCGCGCTGCTCGAAACGCGCGTACAGGAACGCACGGCGGCGCTCGCGCGGGAGCTGGATGAGCGCACCCAGCTCGAGCAGCGGCTGGCCTCCAGCCGCAAGGCGGAAAGCTTGGGGCGACTCGCCGGTGGCGTGTCGCATGAGATCAACAATGCACTCGCCACGGTGCTCGGCTTTGCCCAGCTCGCGCGCTCTTCGGCGAGTGGCAATGCCAACCTGCAGGCGGACATCGACGAAGTCGTGCGCGCCGGACGGCGGGCGGCCAACATCACGCATCAGCTGCTGGCGTTCGCGCGTCAGCAGCACACGCCCATGAAACGCGTGCAGATCGATGGAATGGTGCGCGAACTCGTCCGATCGCTCGAACAGTTGCTGGGTCCGGAGCTCTCGCTGCACACGCGGCTGGCCGACGAC
>JBDHVK010000341.1:0-2510 GCA_039809645.1 Gemmatimonas sp. | reverse complement strand
TCGTCACGAGACTGGGCGGCCAAGGGGACGATGCTCCTCGGCGTGCGCGCGGTGATCGCCGAAAGCTTCGAACGCATTCACCGCTCGAACCTCGTGGGCATGGGCGTGCTGCCGCTCGAGTTCGTGAACGGCGAAACGCGGCAGAGCCTGGGCCTCACCGGTTTCGAGACGTACGAAGTCGAAGGGATGAACGACAGCCTGACGCCGCGCGCCACGCTCACCGTGAAGGCCACGGCGCTGGACGGCTCCACCAAGAGCTTCAGCGCTCGGTGCCGCATCGACACGCCGGAAGAAATGCAGTACTACAAGAACGGCGGCATCCTGCCGTACGTGCTGCGGAGCCTCGTGGCGAAGTAACGCCAGCAGACACGCAACGAACAACACGGGGCGTAGCGGCATCCCTGCCACTACGCCCCGTGCTGCGTCCGTCATGCCCCTCCGCACTTCGGACGGTCTTACCCCCCGGTGTGTCCGCTCTTCCGTGGGTCCTGCAGTCCTTCACCCCGCAGCGTCATCTCGCACGTCGGCGATGCCGGCGGGCCAGTCGCCCTGCGCCGCTTCGGTCAGAAAGCGGCGCAGTGGCTGCGTCTCAAAGCGCTTCTGCGCGAGGGCCCGCAGTCCGCGGCGCAGCACCTCGGTCTTGTTCAGGCCGGTTTCGATCGCCAGCCGCTCCAGCAGGGCGGCATCCTCCGCCGAGAGATAGACGCGAATCGTTTCGTGAAACGCCTGCTCGCGCGACATGGCTAGTCTTCCCTGCCATCGCGGTTCCTGTCGCGGAAGGCCCGGAAGGCGAAGCGAATCGCGTTCTGCACCTTGGCGCGGACCAGCCCCGTCGTATTGGCGTCCGCCGGGTTGAACAGGCCGCCCGTCGAGTTCACGAACCACGGCGCAAGATCGAGCGTAACCGTGACGTTGTCGCCGCCGGCCTTGATGGCGAGCGGTGCGGTCAGCGGGACTTCGAGCTTCGCTTCGACATCGTTCACGAAGATGAACGGCTTGCCGTTGTACGTGCCCTCGAGTCGCACGCTGATGTCGCGGAAGTCCGGATTCGCCTTGCGGAACTCCAGATCGGCGGAGTCGCTGCTCGTGACCTTGTGAACCGTGAGGCGGATCTTGGAGTAGGTCCCCTCCGGCACCGCGACGCTCACGCGCCCCGCATCGGCGCCGGAGACCGGCATGTCGACCAGGAACGGTCCCACCCGAATCGTCGGGCACTCGTCGTCGTCGTGGGTCGAGCGCTTGTCGCTCGGGTTCGTACTGCCGCTGCTGCCCTTGTCCGCCGCGACATCGCTGCGGCTGTCGTCATCGGCGCACGTTGCCACGGCGGTCTTGAGTTTCACATCGCGCACCACCACCTGCGCCTTGCTCACCACGATGACATCGCCGCCGCGTTCGATCTTGAGCCCGGCATCGGTGGCGTTCACGGTGACGCCGGTGGCGGTGGCGACGCCCGCGGTTGTGCTGAGGGCGGCGGCCGACATCGAGCTGGTCGCCAGCTGGAAGCCGACGCCCACCTGGCCGTCGGCGTTGGGGGCAGTGCCGTCGCTGCAGGCGGCGAACAGCGCCAGCGAGGCGGTGGCGAGTACAGCGCGCGGTGCGCGCGCGATCATGGTCGTCATCGACATGAATGGCTCCATCAAATTCGGGATGTGCCTGAGGCCTTGGCGCGCCTCGGGCCCGTTCGCGAGGTAAGTTGAGGACGCCGTCGGCCCCTGTCCGTGACCCAGCGCACGGGCGCGTCGGATTCACCTCACGCTCACGGTGCGCGCTGTCACATGCTGCGGCGCTGCACCGGGATGCTCCCCCGTTGCTCAGCCCCGTGCCTCAGTCGTGATCACGCTCCTCGTCAATCCCGCCGCCGGTCAGGGGCGCGCGGCGTCACGCGCGAACGAGGTGGAGCGCGCGCTGGGCGTTTATGGCGCAGTGCGACGCGTCGAGACGGTGCATGCCGGCGATGAACGCCGCCTCGCGCGCGAGGCCGCCGAGTCAGGGGCCCGTGTCCTCGCCGTGGTGGGCGGCGACGGCTCCGTGCATCACGCCGCACACGGTTTGCTCGATGCGCGCAGCGACTGCGCGCTGGCGGTCTTTTCGGCGGGCACCGGTAACGATTTCGTGAAGAGCATCGGCACCCCCTCGCACGATGTGGCCGCCATGGCGGCGCGTATCGGACGCGGCGCGACGCGGCTGATCGATGTGGGGTACATCGACGATGTCCCGTTCCTCAACGCGGCGGGCTTCGGGTTCGATGTGGAGGTGCTGCGCCGCATGCAGCAGCCATCGATCCTGCGCGGCACGGCGGCGTATGTGGTGACCGCCTTGCGGGCGCTGCTCGGCTATCGCGGCTTTCGCGCGGCGCTGGCCCCGGGCACCACCGCCGAACGCACGATCACGCAGCGGCGGCTCATGACCGTCGTGGCCAACGGGCGCTGGTTCGGGGGAGCCTTTCATATCGCGCCCGACGCCGCGCTCGACGACGGCGTGCTCGACATCATCGACATCGGAGACGTGTC
>JBDHVK010000340.1:0-2516 GCA_039809645.1 Gemmatimonas sp. | reverse complement strand
TCAGCTCGTTGAACTCGTCGGCGTGGATCGCGATCCGCCGGGGCGTCACCTCGCCCGGCAGGCCGCGACCGGCGCCGAACTTGTAGAGGCTGCCGGCCACGCTGGTCAGGTCGGCGAACATGGAGTTCCCCACCGCTGCGGCCACCTCGTAGTCGGAGAGCGCATCCAGCCCGACGTAGACGATGCCGCCCAGGTGGATCACCGAGGTCCAGTCGAAGACCGGACGCCAGTCGCTCGAATCGTCGATCTCGGGCGACAGCAGCGACGCGGTGCGACCGGTGGTGAGCTTCTCCATCAGGGGCAGGAGGGATGCCACCAGCTTGTCGAAGTGGCTCTTCTCGTAGTTGAGCGTCGATGCGAGCGCGTGGGCGATCGGGTCGTAGAGCTTCTTGCGCCGCGCGTATTCCACGAGGCTCACCGCACGCGCGCCGCGCGACTGCAGACCCTTGTCGAGGTTCTTCTTGTCGATGGCCAGCGATCGCAGCTCGTCGCGCCAGCCTGCGGCGGCGGGTTCTCGGTCGAGCCAGTGCTCGAAGTAGTCGATCAGCAGCGGCTCGACGTCGGACGCATAGCGGTTGATCTCCTGGTAGTCAGGGTTGCGACCGAGCGCCACGAGCGCGCGGGCCATCACGTTCACGAAGCGCCAGACGAACTCCTTGAAGGCGGCGGACTGGCCTTCCGACGGCAACTGGCCCGCGATGCGGGTGGCGACCTCGGTGATGCGCGAGAAGCTGCCCACCGGGTTGTAGCGCGCCGAGATCTCCGGATGTCCGAGGTGGAACATGAAGAACTCCCCACCGCGCCCCGCCCGTTCGGCTTCGGCAAACACGCGGCGCAGCAGATCGACGTCGCCCTTTGGGTCGAAGACGATCACCACCTCGCCGCGACGGATGTCCTGGGCGATCAGCAACTCCGCAAGGCGCGTCTTGCCGACGCGCGTGGTGCCGAGCACCAGCGTGTGCCCGACTCGATCCTCCAGGTCCATCCAGATCTCGCTTTCCTCGGGCTCGACACCGTGGATGGCGGGATCCCCGCCGACGCCACCGGTGTCCTCCGCTGCGGGCAAGAACGCCGCCAACGCACCTCCAAGAGGTCCGCCCTTGAGCAGCGGTCGGTTCACCGGGAGCCGCGCCTCGAACAAGCGCTGGGTGTGGCGCTGGTCCCACCGAAACCCGCGCCCCAGAAAGAGCCGATCCGCCGACCAGGGAATGTCGGCGGAGCCCAACTCATAGCGCCGCCGGCGGCGCAGGTTGGCGCGATAGCGCAGCGTGCTCAGTCCGGCCGCGCCGCGCCACGCCGCGTGGCCCAGCAGCAGGCCGGCAAGCGCCAGGTGCCAAGGAGGAGAGATCAGAAAGAGCCCTGGGCTGCTCAGAATCAGGGCCGCGCCCAGTGCCGACACCGAGGCCGCGCCGAGTTCGTGCGCCGGCCGCAGCCGGGCTTCCAGCGGATAGCCCATCACTCCGCGGCCGCCGCGGCGTCACCGACGCGCACGAGCGCCGAGTTGATCGGCGGTACCGGATCGACGAACCGCTGTGGCGCAAGGATCACGACGCCGTGGATGCGAGCGGCCGCGCGCCCGTCCTGCCTCCACGCATAGCCATGCAGGTTCACGCCGCCATCGGCCCGCAGGTGCCATCCGGCCCGCAGGACCTCGCGCTGCAACCGCTTGGCGGCGTCGCCGGGCTCAGCCGGGCCGGCGCCTTCGCGCCGGATGAACGCCCGGAAGATGCCCGGTGATGCGAGCAGTAGGCCGTCCTCGACCCCGTGCACGAGCGCGCCGCGCATGTTCACCGGCAAGGTTCCGTCGGCGATCCCCTGCCGCACCCACTCCATGAAGCGTCGCGGTCGCTCGGCACCCGCCGCGTCGACGCCGTCGAGGAATTCGGGTCCGTCAGCCTCGGGCGCGATAGGCGCCGTCTCAACGCCCGACTCCACCGCGCCGGCGATCGACTCCGTCTGTGCACGAGGCACCGCCGCCTCAGCACGCGGGCGCCCGCCGGTCGCCGCGCGCTCCAACAGTTCGGCAATCGCGCTGGACGCATCCGCGCTGCCCGCCAGCACGGCGCGCAGTTCCTCCATCAGCGGAGGATGTTCGGCCAACCAGGCCTGGACGATCGGCGGCACCCACCGCTCGAACATTCGCACCGAGTCGTCCGACGGACCTCCGCCCACGTCGCGCAGCAGCGCTGCCGCGAACACCGCGTACGTCCATCGATGCGCGAGCGCGCCCAGGATCTCGGGTGGCGCACTGCGCGGCAGGATCTGGCCGCGCCGGTGATCGAGCGCGCGCAGAGCGGTCACGAGCCCTCGCTGCAGTTGTCCGCCCGGAGCGCCATATCGACTGGAGCCTGGCATCGGTCGCAGCTGCACGAACTCCGCATAGCCGTCGATCAGCGGCCGCGCCGCCAGCGCGAAGCTCTCCGCCGGAAACCCCATCCTGACGCGAAGCAGAACGATCAGGTTCGCCGTCCCGCTGCGATCGACGATCGCCTGCGCGGAGAGCGCCGGCCGCTCTG
>JBDHVK010000339.1:0-2544 GCA_039809645.1 Gemmatimonas sp. | reverse complement strand
TCACCACATTCCTGCTCACGGTGGTGGTGGATCTCACCGTGGCCCTGCAGGTCGGCATGGTGCTCGCCGCGTTTCTCTTCATGAAGCGCATGGCCGAGGTGACCAACGTGCAGTCGATCACGAGCCAGATTGACGATGGCGCCGAAGAAGAGGGTGAGGGCTCCATCGCCTCACGTGTCGTGCCGCGCGGTGTCGAGGTGTACGAGATCGACGGACCGTTCTTCTTCGGTGCCGCGGAGCGCTTCAAGGAGGCCCTCGGCGAAGTGGGCCGTCGCCCGAAGGTACTCGTCCTTCGGCTGCGGAAGGTGCCGGCGATCGATGCGACGGGCATCTCGTTGCTGCACGAACTGCTGCATCGCTACCGAAGTCAGGGGACCCAGCTGGTGCTGTCGGGAGTCCAGCCGCAGCCCCGCGCCGCACTGGAACGGGCAGGGCTGCTGGAGGAGATCGGCGAAAGTCGCGTGGTGGGCGACATCGACGAAGCATTGGGGGTGGCGGCCGTGCTGGCGAAGCAGATGCCTACGCCGGCGCACGGCCAGCCCACTACCATGCAATGATGTTCGCGCCAAGATAGTACGTCACGAAATCGGCGCGCCCGCGGACCGGGACGGGCGTGGTGTTGTTGACGAAGGCATCACGCACGCGCTGATCGTTCAGGTAGCGCACATCGTCGTGGCGCAGGAATCGCGCCCCCAGATCGAGGCGAACCGGCACGCGCCCCTGCGTGAGGCGGATGTACGCGCCCGCCGCGCCGCCATACGCCCACACGGCGTCGCTCGAGTTGGTGGTGCTGGCGAAGGGGGTGTTGTCGTTGTTCGACCCTTCCACCGTGCTCGTCGTCCAGAACACCGAGAACCCGCCGAGGGCGGTGGCGTACGGCGTGAAGAAGCCGGTGGGGCCGAGCAACTGCGGACCGGCCACGACCGAGACGATGTTGCTGGTGGTGTTGAGGTCGAGTTGAATGAGTCCGCCGGTATTCGCCAGCGGAATGCGGCGGCGACTGCTCGCATAGTTCAGGAACGACACATCGGCCCGAAAGTTCAGGATACTGTTGCGGTCGAGACGGGCGAGGACGTAGCCGCCGGCGCCGAACCCCGTGTCGGTGTTCCGGGCGAAATCGCCCTTGGGCTCCGAGACCTGAATGTGGAAGCCGAAGGAGCCACGTCCGGCGGGGGCCGTGGGCTGCGCCGACAGGCGCACGGACGGAACAAGCGCGGCAGCGCCAACGGTAAGCAACGCTAGGCGGCGCGCGCGGCGAATGAATGCAGTGGGCATACGAGGGGATGCTGAAGGAAAGCGCGAAGTACTCACTTCACCCTACGCCGCGAGCGCCCGAAGGTGTCACAATTCGGACACAAGGGCCGCTTTTTTCGCGCGAGTCTTGAATCCCGATCGAGACCCTCGTATTTACCACTGCTCATGATGCGCGCGCTTCGTCCCTGGATGCTCGGTCTGTTTGTCGCCTGCCTCGCGCTCGCGTGGGGACGGCCGGCCGCGGCATTGGGGTCGACCGATCGGCCGGAGATGGGCTTCGAGGGGCTGACGGCAATCACCGCAGCATCGCAGCAGGGAGTGACGGTCCCGCCGGGCGCACACGCCGCGGTGCCGACCCCTGCACCGCGAACGCTCTGGCGCCGCGCCAGCTCACGACGCCACGGTCGCGATCTCGCGACTGGGATTCCCGCGACGTCCGCGCCGGGAAGCAATTCGCTCTCCCTGGCATTCATTTGCCAGGCGAGCCACTGCCGCGGGGCATCCGCCCCAAGGCAGCGCCTGACGGACCGGGGTCCGTCAGCGCCGCGCGCGCCGCCGTCGACTCGCTGAATCCGCGCTGATTTTCGGCTCCGGCCTGCCGTGTGGCGGCCGGGAGCGTTCCGTGTGCCACTCTCCCGAGGGTACACGCTTCCGTGGTGTGCCTCGGCACCTTCCCTTCGCCCGCATTGTGCATGTCGGCTCAGGCGTCTCGCGTCAATCAACTCATTGCAGAAGCGCTCGGTCTCGACGTCGACCAGGCGCGCTGGCGCGCCTTGGCGCGTCAGGTTTCCCCGCAGGATCCGCTCGCCGGCCGCCTTCGATCGGTGGGCGGCGCCGTGGACATCGGCTACCTCGACCGCGCGCTGGTGGCGGATGATCTCCGTCGCGCAATTGCCGAGCGTCAGGTGCCGCTGGTGCTGCTCGACGAGGCCCGCGAGGAAGCCATCGTCCTGCTCCGCCACGGAGACAATCGGGTGCAGGCTCGACTCGTCGCGCGCGAGGGCGGGGAGGAGACGCTGGACGGCACGCCCGAGGCACTCGCCACGGCGCTGCTGCGCCGGGTCGGCGTCTCTCCCGTGCCGACGCTTGCGCCGATGGGGCTGCGACCCGCCGTCGCTGAGCGTGGCGATCACGCGCCGCACGCGGCGATCGGCGCCGAGACCGATCACCAGGCTGACGTGCATCGCACGCCACTCCAGCGCACCTTCGCCCTGCTCGAACGCGAGCGCCGCGAGGTGCTCACGGTGTTCTTCTACGCCACGCTCGCCGGCGCGCTGAGCCTCATTCTGC
>JBDHVK010000338.1:0-2544 GCA_039809645.1 Gemmatimonas sp. | reverse complement strand
TCACCACATTCCTGCTCACGGTGGTGGTGGATCTCACCGTGGCCCTGCAGGTCGGCATGGTGCTCGCCGCGTTTCTCTTCATGAAGCGCATGGCCGAGGTGACCAACGTGCAGTCGATCACCAGCCAGATTGACGACGGCGCCGAAGAAGAGGGCGAGGGCTCGATCGCCTCACGCGTCGTGCCGCGCGGTGTCGAGGTGTACGAGATCGACGGACCGTTCTTCTTCGGTGCCGCAGAGCGCTTCAAGGAGGCCCTCGGCGAAGTGGGCCGGCGCCCGAAGGTACTCGTCCTTCGGCTGCGGAAGGTGCCGGCGATCGATGCGACGGGCATCTCGTTGCTGCACGAACTGCTGCATCGCTACCGGAGTCAGGGGACCCAGCTGGTGCTGTCGGGAGTCCAGCCGCAGCCCCGCGCCGCACTGGAACGGGCAGGGCTGCTGGAGGAGATCGGCGAGAGTCGCGTGGTGGGCGACATCGACGAAGCATTGGGGGTGGCGGCCGTGCTGGCGAAGCAAATGCCCACACCGGCGCACGGCCAGCCCACTACCATGCAATGATGTTCGCGCCAAGATAGTACGTCACGAAGTCGGCGCGCCCGCGGACCGGGACGGGCGTGGTGTTGTTGACGAAGGCATCACGCACGCGCTGATCATTCAGGTAACGCACATCGTCGTGGCGCAGGAATCGCGCCCCCAGATCGAGGCGAACCGGCACGCGCCCCTGCGTGAGGCGGATGTACGCGCCCGCCGCGCCGCCATACGCCCACACGGCGTCGCTCGAGTTGGTGGTGCTGGCGAAGGGGGTGTTGTCGTTGTTCGACCCTTCCACCGTGCTCGTCGTCCAGAACACCGAGAACCCGCCGAGGGCGGTGGCGTACGGCGTGAAGAAGCCGGTGGGGCCGAGCAACTGCGGACCGGCCACGACCGAGACGATGTTGCTGGTGGTGTTGAGGTCGAGTTGAATGAGTCCGCCGGTATTCGCCAGCGGAATGCGGCGGCGACTGCTCGCATAGTTCAGGAACGACACATCGGCCCGAAAGTTCAGGATACTGTTGCGGTCGAGACGGGCGAGGACGTAGCCGCCGGCGCCGAACCCCGTGTCGGTGTTCCGGGCGAAATCGCCCTTGGGCTCCGAGACCTGAATGTGGAAGCCGAAGGAGCCACGTCCGGCGGGGGCCGTGGGCTGCGCCGACAGGCGCACGGACGGAACAAGCGCGGCAGCGCCAACGGTAAGCAACGCTAGGCGGCGCGCGCGGCGAATGAATGCAGTGGGCATACGAGGGGATGCTGAAGGAAAGCGCGAAGTACTCACTTCACCCTACGCCGCGAGCGCCCGAAGGTGTCACAATTCGGACACAAGGGCCGCTTTTTCCGCCTGAGTCTTGAATCCCGATCGAGACCCTCGTACTTACCACTGCTCATGTTGCGCGCGCTTCGTCCCTGGATGCTCGGTCTGTATGTCGCCTGCCTCGCGCTCGCGTGGGGACGGCCGGCCGCGGCATTGGGGCCGACCGATCGGCCGGAGATGGGCTCCGCGGGGCTGACGGCGATCGCCGCAGCACGGCAGCAGGGAGAGACGGTCCCGCCGGGCGCACACGCCGCAGTGCCGACCCCTGCACCGCGAACGCTCTGGCGCCGCGCCAGCTCACGACGCCACGGTCGCGATCTCGCGACTGGGCTTCCCGTGACGGCCGCGCCGGGAAGCAATTCGCTCCCCCTGGCATTCATTTGCCAGGCGAGCCACTGCCGCGGGGCATCCGCCCCTCGGCAGCGCCTGACGGACCGGGGTCCGTCAGCGCCGCGCGCGCCGCCGTCGACGCGCTGACTCCGCGCTGATTTTCGGCTCCGGCCCGCCGTGTGGCGGCCGGGAGCCTTCCGTGTGCCACTCTCCCGCGGGTACACGCTTCCGTGGTGTGCCTCGGCACTTTCCCTTCGCCCGCATTGTGCATGTCGGCTCAGGCGTCTCGCGTCAATCAACTCATTGCAGAAGCGCTCGGTCTCGACGTCGACCAGGCGCGCTGGCGCGCCTTGGCGCGCCAGGTCTCGCCGCAGGATCCTCTCGCCGGCCGATTGCGATCGGTGGGCGGCGCCGTGGACATCGGCTACCTCGACCGCGCGCTGGTGGCGGACGATCTCCGCCGCGCAATTGCCGAGCGTCAGGTGCCGCTGGTGCTGCTCGACGAGGCCCGCGAGGAAGCCATCGTCCTGCTCCGCCACGGAGACAATCGGGTGCAGGCTCGACTCGTCGCGCGCGAAGGCGGGGAGGAGACGCTGGACGGCACGCCCGAGGCACTCGCCACGGCGCTGCTGCGCCGGGTCGGCGTCTCTCCCGTGCCGACGCTCGCGCCGATGGGGCTGCGACCCGCCGTCGCTGAGCGTGGCGATCACGCGCCGCACGCGGCGATCGGCGCCGAGACCGATCATCAGGCTGACGTGCATCGCACGCCACTCCAGCGCACCTTCGCCCTGCTCGAACGCGAGCGCCGCGAGGTGCTCACGGTGTTCTTCTACGCCACGCTCGCCGGCGCGCTGAGCCTCATTCTGC
>JBDHVK010000337.1:0-2546 GCA_039809645.1 Gemmatimonas sp. | reverse complement strand
ATCGGTCCCTTCCGCTCGGGACGCGTGGGCGCCGTCAGCGGCTCGATGAGCGAGCCGGGCACCTTCTATGCCGGTTTCCCCGGTGGCGGGCTCTGGAAGACCACCAGCGCGGGGCAGGTGTGGTACCCCGTCTTCGACAGCGTGAAGGAGGTGTCGTCGGTCGGCGCCGTCGAGGTGGCGCCATCGAACAGCCGCATTGTGTATGTCGGCACGGGTGACATGATCACCGGCGGCACGTTCGATGGCGGCAATGGCGTCTACAAGAGCACCGACGCCGGCGCCACATGGCAGCATCTCGGACTCGCCGGCACGAAGCACATCCAGACGATGCTCGTGGACAAGACCAATCCCGACATCGTGCTGGTCGGTGCACTGGGGGACCACATGGAGCGCAGCGCCGAGCGTGGCGTGTTCCGCACGACTGATGGCGGCCGCACCTGGACCAAGGTGCTCTTCGTGGACAATGAGGTGGGTGTCACCAAGCTGGCGCGTGCCTGGGATGTACCCAATGTGATCTTTGCCGCCACCGCCAAGCACTATGCCGGTCCGGGCTTCAACAACTGCTGCCGCACCTGGCAATTCAGCGCGAATGCCAAACTCACGAGCGACAGCACGAAGAGTGGCTCGGCGCTGTACAGGAGCCTCGACGGCGGCATCACGTGGAGCGAGGTGAAAGGGGCCGGGATGCCCAAGCTCGATGGTCGACTGTCCGTTGCGGTGGCGATGAATACGAACGCGCAGCGAGTCTATCTCATCACCAACGGCGCGTTCTACCGTTCTGATGACCAGGGGGCCACGTGGACACGGACGGCCGCCGACGACGAGCGCATTCACAACGGGCAAGGTGGCTACAGCGCCGGCGTGTATGTGGACCCGCGCAACCCCGATGTACTCATCACGCTCAACACCGCCGCCTACATCTCGCGTGATGGCGGCAAGACGTTCACTGGATTCAAGGGCGCCCCGGGCGGCGACGACCCGCAGCAGTGGTGGATAGACCCGACCAACGGTGACCGCATGCTCGCCGGCTACGATCAGGGCGCCATCGTGACGCTCGACGGCGGCACGACGTGGAGTTCCTGGTACAACCAGTCGGTCGAGCAGATCTATCACCTCGCCACCGACAACAGCTTCCCATACTTCGTGTACGGATCGCAGCAGGACGCCGGGGCGATCCGCACGCGCGTGCGAGGCAATCTCGGCGCCATCACCATGTTCGACTGGAACCCGGTGAACGGCTGGGAGTGGGGCACCGTGCAGCCCGATCCGCTCGACCCCAACACCGTGTATGCGAGCGGCAGCGGCCTGGTGAAGATCACGTATCCCAGCGAGCAGTGGATCAATGTGAGTCCGGCGCTCGATCCAGCGACTCTCGCTCGCACGACCAACTCACAGCCGCTGTTGTTCTTGCCGTGGAATCAGCATCAGCTGCTGCTCGGCCTGCACTATGTGGCCAGCACGACGGATGGTGGCGCGCACTGGACGAAGCTCAGTCCCGATCTGGGCATTCCGAAGGCGATGGACTCGACCGCGGCGTTCAACACACCCGGTGGGCGCGGCGCCATCGAGAGCTTTGCGGCCTCACGCGTGGGGCGCGGCACCATCTGGGCCGGCACCAACAACGGTCTCATTCACGTGACGCGCAACGGTGGCCTCGCGTGGAGTGACGTGAGCATCGCCGATCTGCCCAATCCGCGGCGCGCGAACGTCGGCGCCATCGCCACCTCGCCCACGCAAGCGGGGACCGCGTATGCCGTCGTGGACTATCTGCGCGCCGGTGATCACGCGCCGTACGTGTACCGCACCCGCGATTTCGGCGCGCACTGGACGAAGATCGTCAGCGGCCTGCCCACCAATGAGCCGAGCGGCAGCTTTGCCCGGGTCGTTCGCGCCGACCCGAAGCGCGCGGGCCTGCTCTATCTGGGGACGGAGAGTGGCGTGTATGTGTCCTTCGACGACGGCGACCACTGGCAGAGCCTCCAGGCCGGCTTGCCGAACACGCCGGTGCGCGATCTCGAGGTGAAGGATCAGGACCTCGTCATTGCAACACACGGCCGTGGTTTCTGGGTGCTCGACGATGTGTCACGACTGCGTCAGCTGGCGAACGCCGATGCCGGGAAATCGGCGCACCTCTACGCGTCCGGCACCGCGGTTCGCATGCGGCGCAATGTTGGCGCGAATACGCCGCTGCCGCCAGAGATTCCGCACGCCGATAACGCGCCAGACGGTGCACTCATCGACTACTGGCTTTCCGCCAACGCCGCGAATGTGGCCATCGAAGTGGTCGACGCGGCGGGGCAGGTCGTCCGCCACCTGAGCAGCGCGCCGATTGCGCCGGTTGCTGAGGCGGCCAGGCCGCCGCATCCGAACTTCTGGGTGGCCGTGCCGCAGCCGCTGCCGACGAGCGCGGGAGCGCATCGCGTACCGTGGGATCTCCGTCGCGACGCCCCGAATGCCTTGAGCCACAGCTTCGAGATCAATGCGAACCCCGGACGCACGCCGGCCTCGCCCGAAGGTGCCGTCGTTCCGCCGGGTCGCTACAGCAT
>JBDHVK010000336.1:0-2546 GCA_039809645.1 Gemmatimonas sp. | reverse complement strand
TGAACGGAGGCATCGGGCGAAAGGTACGCAGGAAGGGGGTCGCCACCAATCGGCATTTCAGTGCACATTCATGCTGCGTCCAGGTCGGCTCCCGCCCCGCCACATGACCGCTCATGTCGTTCGAACGCATGCCCCCCGAGGAGCAGCCGGGCCACTCGGTGAGCCGTCGCTCCTTTCTGATGGGCGCCGGTCTGGCCGGCGCGGCGCTCTCGCTCGGACTGCCCTATCGCGCGCGCCCGCAGGCGCTCCTGATGCACGCGGCGCCGGCGCTGACCGACGGCGTCCTCGACGCCGCCGCCGCAATCGGTCACCTGAGCGCGCCCCCACCTCCCGCGAGCTACGCCGGCCTCCGGTGGCGGCACCTTGGCCCCTTCCGTGGCGGGCGCGTGGCGGCCGTCAGCGGCGTGCCTGGTCGCCCGAACGAGTTCTACTACGGCGGCGTGAACGGCGGCGTGTGGAAGAGCGTGGACGCCGGGCGGGTGTGGCGTCCGGTATTCGATGATCAACCGGTAGCCTCCATCGGCGCACTGGCGGTGGCGCCGTCGCGCCCGGACACCGTGTACGTCGGCAGTGGCGAGAGCACGCTGCGCGACTCGACCGGCTACGGCAATGGTGTCTACAAGAGCACCGATGCCGGCGCGACGTGGACGCACCTGGGCCTCGAACAGACGCAGCATATCGGAAAGGTGGCCGTCGATCCGAAGAACGCCGATGTGGTGTTCGTGGCGGCGATCGGCAAGCTCTACTCGGCAAGCGAGCAGCGCGGCGTGTTCCGCTCCACCAATGGTGGGAAAACATGGCAGAAGGTGCTCGGCCCGAATCCCAATGTTGGCGCGGTCGACGTGGTGATCGATCCGACGGATTCCAAGGTGGTGTATGCCGCGCTCTGGGCCACGCGTCGCCCGCCCTGGTTCACGTATGCGCCCACGAACGGCCCGGGCGGCGGACTTTACAAGAGTGTGGACGGCGGCAGCACGTGGACGAAGATGACGAAGGGACTGCCGGCGGATGGCATTGGGCGCAGCGGCATCGCCGTGAGCCCCAGCAATCCCAAGCGCGTGTATGCGGTGATCGATTGCCTCGTGCCCGAAGCGGGCCAGTCGGCCGCGCCGGCGCAGGTGGGCGCACCGCAGGCCAACGGGCAGGGCGGTGTCTTTCGCAGCGACGATGCCGGAGCGACCTGGACGCGCCTCAGTGGAGATCCGGCGCTCTGGGGACGCGGATGGTACTTCGAAAAGATCGCGGTCGATCCGAAGAATGCCGACATCGTGTATGTGCCCAACGTGAGTGTGTCGCGCTCGATGGACGGCGGCAGGACATGGGTCGCGCTGCGGGGATCTCCCGGCGGTGACGACTACCATCAGGCGTGGGTGAGCCCCGACGACTCCGATACGATGATCGTGGCGAGTGATCAGGGGGCGATCATCACCCGCAATGCGCGCACCGCTGATCCGATGGCGGTGACGTGGAGCTCGTGGCTCAACCAGGCCACCGCGCAGGTGTATCACATCTCGGTGGACTATCGCTTCCCGTACTGGGTGACCGGCGCGCAGCAGGACAGCGGCGCGGTGGCGGTGCGGTCGCGCGGCAAGTTCGGACAGATCTCCACGCGCGACTGGGAGCCGATCGCGCCGGGGGGCGAAAGTGGCTACACCGCCGGCGATCCGTTGCATCCGGGCGTGGTGTACGGCGGCACCGGCGAGCGGTGGGACCTGGAGAAGAATGCGCCCATTCCCGGAACCAGCGCGCCGCGCGGACCCGAGAACGCCCGTACCGATTGGACGCAGCCGCTCGTGATCTCCAAGGCCGATCCGCATCAGCTGTTCTACGCGAATCAGTACGTGTTCCGCAGCACCGACGGCGCGCGGAGCTGGACGCGCCTGAGTGACGACCTCACGCGGCCGAATCCGGGCATTCCGTCGTCTCTGGATTCGGCGGCCGCCGAGCAGGTCGATCGCAACGGCAAGCGTGGCGTGGTGTACACGGTGGCGCCGAGTCCGCTCGCGCCGGCGATGGTGTGGGTCGGGACCGATGATGGGCTGATCCATCTCACGCTGGATCAGAAGGCGTGGAAGGACGTCACCCCGGCTGCGCTCACGAGCTGGAGCCGCGTGACGATGATCGAAGCGGCGTACCATGATGTGAACGTCGCGTACGCGAGTGTCGACCGTCATCAGTTGGAAGACTTCGCACCGTATCTCTATCGCACGCGCGACATGGGGAAGACGTGGCAGCCCATCACGAAGGGGCTGCCGGCCGACGGTTATTGTCACACCATCAAGGCCGACCCGAGGCGTCCCGGCCTGTTGTTTGCCGGCACGGAGCGCGGGGCGCACGTGAGCTTCGACGATGGCGACACGTGGCAGCCGTTGCAGCTCAATCTGCCGGTGACCAGCGTGCGCGACTTCGAGATCTACGGCAACGATCTCATCGTCGGCACGCACGGCCGCGGCATCTGGGTGATCGACGATATCGCGCCGCTGCGGCAGCTCAGCGATGCGATCGTGGCCTCGACGGCGCATCTGTTCCAGCCGAGTGATACGGTG
>JBDHVK010000335.1:0-2550 GCA_039809645.1 Gemmatimonas sp. | reverse complement strand
CGATTGCCTGTTGTGCTCCATCGCGACCAATGCGCAGGCGCCACCAGCGCCGTCGGGAGCGGCATGACGCCCGCTGGCCGCGCCTGCGCATTGGTCGCGATGGAGCACAACAGGCAATCGTCGCCATGCACCATGGCGCAGCCCGTCGCCCCCTGCGCTTCCACATGCGCATATGGAATGCGCTGATCCGTGCGCCACGCATCGGCCACCGCGGCGGCGGCCGGCGCAAACACCTGCAGGCACGCCAGCGCAAAGAGCAGCCGGCGTGCCCATGACCGCCCAGGGCGGCTCAGGGTGCGCGTCATCACGGTCATCGGTGGGCGTGAAACTCCTCATTCCGGGCCTGAAACGCAACGGTTCAGCAGCCTCCGATGCGATTTCCGCTGTAACCCCAAAGCGGCATTGGTGTTGCCGAACGCTTGAGTGCAACGTCCAGCTCAGACAGATTTACGGTTTCGGAGTCACGGCACCCGAATGGCTGCCGAAGCCGGAAAACGTATTCAATCGCCCCCCGTATCATCTGGCGGCCTGGCCGACTCCACCGGTCAGTGCCGCTCTCCATTTCCATGAGGGTCGCACGCATGGCGACACAGGTCACTCCGACGCCCGCGCGCTCGAGCGCCGATGGTCTCGCCCCGCAGGGCATTCACCCGCAGGGCCAGGTTCACTGGAACCTCGTTGCCCCGGAGCTCATCGAAAACGCCGCGCGGCGCCAGGAGGGCGTGCTCGCCGATATGGGCCCCTTCGTGGCCGTTACGTCGCCGCACACCGGTCGCTCGCCGAACGACAAGTTCGTGGTGAAAGAGCCGAACAGCGAAGCCGATGTGGACTGGGGCAAGGTCAATCAGCCCATCGCGCCCGAGCACTGGGCCGCGCTCAAGGCCGATGTGCAGGCCTACCTGAACAATCGCCCCGAGCTGTTCGTACAGGACCTCTACTGCGGCGCCGACCCGGGCACGCGCCTGTCGGTCCGCTACATCCTGCCGAATGCGTGGCATGCGGCGTTCGTGCGCAACATGTTCATTCGTCCGGCGCTCGAGGAGCTCGCGAGCTTCGCGCCCAACTTCACGGTGTATCACGCGCCCGAGTTCCAGGCCGAGCCCGCGAAGCACGGCACGCGCACCGGCACGTTCATCGTGCTCAATCTCGCCGAACGTGCGATCCTCATTGGCGGGACACGCTACGCCGGTGAGCTCAAGAAGGCGATGTTCACCGTCATGAACTACCTCCTGCCCAAGCAGGGCGTGCTTTCGATGCACTGCTCGGCCAACATCGGCAAGGGTGGCGATACGGCGCTCTTCTTTGGCCTCTCGGGCACCGGCAAGACCACGCTCTCGGCTGACCCGGAGCGCGACCTCATTGGGGACGACGAGCACGGCTGGAGTCCCGATGGCACCTTCAACTTCGAAGGTGGCTGCTACGCAAAGGTGATCAACCTTTCGGCGGAGAACGAGCCCGACATCTTCCAGACTACGCAGATGTTCGGCACGATTCTCGAGAATGTCGTGTTGCACGAGCCAGCGCGTACGGTCGACTTTTCGAACCAGAGCATCACCGAGAACACGCGCGCGTCGTATCCGCTGCACTACATCCGTAATCACGTGCCGAGCGGCCGCGGCGGGCATCCGAAGAACGTCGTGTTCCTCACCGCCGATGCCTTTGGCGTCCTGCCCCCGATCGCCAAGCTCACCCCTGAGCAGGCGATGTACTACTTCCTCTCGGGCTACACGGCAAAGGTGGCCGGCACCGAGCGTGGCGTGACCGAGCCGCAGGCGACCTTCTCGGCCTGCTTCGGCGCCGTGTTCCTCGTCTGGCATCCGACCAAGTACGCGGAAATGCTTGGCCAGCTGCTCAAGCAGCACGGTTCGCAGGTGTGGCTCGTCAACACTGGCTGGAGCGGCGGCCCGTACGGTGTGGGCAATCGCATGAAGCTCTCGTACACGCGCGCCATGGTGCGCGCCGCGCTCGACGGTTCGCTCGCCGGGGCGCACTTCTCCACCGATCCGATTTTCGGCCTGCACATTCCCGGCAGCGTGTCGGGTGTGCCGAGCGAAGTGCTGGACCCGCGTCGCACGTGGAGCGATGGCGCCGCGTACGACGCGCAGGCCGGGAAGCTCGCCGAGATGTTCCGCGAGAACATCAAGAAGTTCGGCAGCGCCGTCTCGAACGAAATCCTTGGCGCCGGTCCGCGCTGACCGTCACCCGCGAACGACAAAGGCCGCGATGAACCAGGTTCATCGCGGCCTTTGTCGTTGCGGCAGGCGTTACTTGAGGCGCACCGTCTCGAGGTAGATGTCGCGTCCTTCGCGCGCCACCAGGTAGATCAGGCCATTGGGGCCGAAGCCCGCGATCTGGCGGCCACCGGGCAGCTTCACGCGCTCGACGAGCTTGCCCTCGCGGTTGACCACGTCGTACACCTGCGGCGGCTGGTTCATGAGGGCTGCCATCATCTGCGGCGGCACACCGCCACGGCCGCCGGTCGTGTCGCGCGCGGCACCGGCCGGGGCACCACCAGCCGGCGGGGCGCCCGGCGGGCCGCCCATGCCGCCC
>JBDHVK010000334.1:0-2600 GCA_039809645.1 Gemmatimonas sp. | reverse complement strand
GACACCTTGGCGCCGCCCACGAAGAGCAGCACGGCCATCAGCAAACACAACGTCATGGCCACCGAGAGATCCGGCTCGAGCGCGGCCAGCACGCTCAGCGCGCCAATGACCGTCGCGAAGGGCATGAGCCCCTTCCCGATCTGCTTTACCGCATCGCCCTTCTTCACGAGCAGCATCGGGCACCAGACCAGCACCGCGAACTTCGCCAGCTCACTGGGCTGGATGGAGCCGCCGAACAGATAGCGCCGAGCCCCGCCCTTCACTGGTGCGATCGATTCCGTGAACGGCAGAATGATGAGCAGCATCAGGAAGAGACTGAGCCCCATGATGGGCCAGGCGTACTGCTTCCACTTCTCGGCGTCCATCTTGGCCAGCACCGCGAACGCCACGATCCCGGCGGCCACACCGGTCGCCTGTCGCAGCGCGTAGAAGTGGCCGGGCAAATTCTGGCTGACCGCTTGCAGCGCACTCGCGCTGTAGAGCACGGCGAGCCCGAAGCAGACGAGCACCGAGGTCACCAGCATCAGCGCGCGGGCCTCGACACCCATGCGCCACCGCTCGCGGGTGCCGCTCATGGTCATCGGACGGGCGGCGGTGGTCATGCGCGAGCCTCGGCCAACCGCGCGAACTCCCGTCCGCGCTCTTCGTAGTTCGTGAACATGTCGTAACTTGAACACGCGGGTGACAGCAGCACCACGTCGCCCGGCGCCGCGGCGGCACGGGCGGCCGCGATCACGTCCACGAAGTGCGTGGACGCCACCCGCCGCACCGGCACGGCGCCCTCGAGCGCATCGGCCAGATCGGCTTCGATACGCGGCGCGGCTTCCCCGTAGGCGAACACCGCCTTCACGATTCGCCGGATGTGCGGCAGCAGTGCCGTGTAGGGTTCGCCCTTGTGCCGACCGCCGAGCAGCAGGACGGTGGGCCGAGTCATGCCGGCGATCGCGACCTCCGTACTGGCCACGTTCGTGGCCTTGGAGTCGTTGAGCCAGAGGATGCCATCGCGATCCAGCACGGGCTCCAGTCGATGCGGCGGCGCCTTGAAGCTGCGCACCGCGCCGGCGAGCGCCACCCGGGCAGACGGCGTGCGGAATGTCGGATCGGCGAGCATCACGGCCAGCACCGCGGCCAGGACGTTGGCCACATTGTGATCACCGGCGAGCGCGATCTCGTTGCGCAGCATGAACGGCGCGCCCAACACCACCAGCTCGCCGGTATCGCGATCGAAGTACGCCTCGACATCGCGACGCTGTACGGAGAAGTGGCTCCACTGCCCCGGCACCCCACGGATGAGCTCGTGCACATCGGTGCTGTCGGCCGTAGTGACCCACTGCGACGTTCCCGTGGCGTTGGCGAAGAGCAGCTTCTTGTCGGCGTAGTACTCCGCCACGCTCGGGTAGCGATCGAGATGATCGGGACTCAGCGTCGTCAGGATCCCCACCGTGGGCAACAGCCCCGGCGTATCGTGCAGCTGGAAGCTCGACATCTCGAGCGCGGCCCACGTGGGGGGCACCTCGCGCAACGCGAGCTCCGAGACTGGCGTGCCGATATTGCCGACATCCGCCGCGTCCACGCCGAGCGCGCGCATCAGGTGCCCCATCAGGGCGGTGGTGGTCGTCTTCCCGTTGGTTCCGGTGACCGCCAGATAGCGAAGCGCCGGCAGCATCCGGAGCGCAATCTCCACCTCGCTGACCACGGGCACATCGGCGTCGAGGGCGGCCCGGATCGGGGGCGCCGTGGGCGGCACCCCCGGGCTCACGATCACCACACTCGCCTCACGAATGCGCGCGAGATTGTGCCCGCCCACTTCCACGCCAGCGCCGAGCGCCTCGATCTCGCGAGCGACGGCGCGCACGGCGTCGCTGGTGCCGGCGTCGGAGGCGTACACGCTGAGCCCCGCACGCCGCAGCAGGCGACTGGCCGCGAGGCCGCTCCGCCCGAGGCCAATCACGGCGAACTCCCCCTGTCGTTCGGCGAGTCGTCGCGCGACGAGAGCGGCGGTTTCCTGCGAGGTGCGCGCGGTCATGAGGTCAGCGCAGCTTGAGGGTGCTGAGCGCCAGGAGCGCGCACAGAATGCCGATGATCCAGAAGCGGATCACCACCTGCGTCTCCGGCCAGCCCGCCATCTCGAAGTGATGGTGCAAGGGCGCGCGCCGGAAGACCCGATGTTTCTGGGCGTACTCGAGCCCGTACTTCTTGCGCCGGTACTTGAACACGGTGCGCTGAATGATCACGGACGCCGTCTCCGCAAAGAACAGCGCGCCCACGAACAGCAGCAGGAATTCGCTCTTGAGGAGCAGCGCCACCGCGCCCACGGCGCCACCCAGGGCGAGTGAGCCCGTGTCGCCCATGAAGACCTGGGCCGGGTACGCGTTGTACCAGAGGAAGCCGATGCAGGCCCCCACGACCGCGGCGCAAAAGATCGTCAGCTCGCCGGCGCCGCGCAGATAGAAGATGAGCAGGTGCGCGCTGGTATCGATACGGCCGATCAGATACGCAAAGATGCCCAGCGTCAGCATCGCGATGGCGACGAGTCCACTCGACAGTCCATCCAATCCGTCGGTGAGATTCACCGCATTGCTCACACCGGTGAGAATGAA
>JBDHVK010000333.1:0-2615 GCA_039809645.1 Gemmatimonas sp. | reverse complement strand
CCACCGACGCGAGCTCGACCTCGGCGAGAACGAGCTCGCGATCCAGGAACACATCGACCTCCCACGTCTGCGCGCCCCAGGGCACCACATGGCGCTCCTTGCGCACGCGCGCCGGCGCCGTAAGCGGCCACATGGCCTCGAACAGCTCGGGACTCGTGGGTTCCTCCACCTCGATGCGCGCTTCGGCGGGGCCAAGTTTGATCGTGCGCCAGCAGACCACGGCGCCATCCGGACCGGTGCGGCGCCGCAACCGCTCGCGCAGCATCGTGCCCGGGATCCACCCCTGCTCGATGCGATCGGGCCCGACCGCCTTCGCCTCCGGCGGACAGCCGCGCAGCAGGAACTTGCGCTCGATCTCCATGGGCACGCCCGCGGCTGTGATCGAGCTGCCGTCGGCGCGCAGCACCGCCGCCGCGCGCTCTCCGTGCGACACGGTTTCCTCGATGCATTCGATCCAGTCGTGCCGGAACGCGACGTAGTGTCCCAGCACGACGTCATCGAGTGCTCGCGCCAACGCCTCACACTTGCCGCGGCGCGCGCGCGCCGCCAGCAGGTGCGCATCGCGCAGCGCACCAATGACATCCTGGCCGCGCGTGGCGCAGTCGAACCACGCGCCGAGCGCGGGTCGTGTCTTCGCGAAGGGGGCCAGGAGGGCGCGCTGCCGCTTGAGGCGGATGCGCACCGCGTGCAGGGCCTCGTGATCCGCGACCGAGCGAATGTGCGTCAGGTCGCGCCGCAGCCGACTCACGCCCCGCACCAGACGGGTCGACAGCTGTCGCGCGAAGGTGACCGGTGCCGGATCGTGGCCCACGCAATGCTGCAGCTCATAGCGATCGAGCCGTGCGAGCAGCGTCTCCGCGATGGGATCGAGCCATCGGGCAAAGGCCGCCTCGACGCGACGGCCGTCGTCGGTCGTATGGCGGGCGAGTCGCGCGCGCAGGGTACGTGCCTCGGTGCGCGCGGCCGGCGTCAGCAGCTCGGCGTTGGCGTCGAGCCAGGCAATCTGCACGTCGCGATCGCGTTGTCCGCCGGTCGCGCGACCCAGCGAGCGCAGCGCTCGCGCCGCGCGCCGATCCGCCACGCCGTCCAGCACGCGATCATGCTCCCGCAATGTGGCACGCAGTCGGCGCAGCGCGACTCGCGCGCTGTGCAATACCGTGCTGCGGTCCACCGCCGGCACGTCGGTCGACGCCTCCGGCGCGATATCCAGCGACGCCGCCCACACCGTGCGGGCATCGAGCAGCTGCTGCAGGTAGTGGCGCGCCACCAGCCGCGCGCCTTCCGGTGCCGGTCGCTGCAGGGCCTCCGGCAGAAGCCGGCGCACGTCGGCGGCGGGGAGTACCGAGGCGAGAACGTCGGGCTCAGCCATCGTCGCTGTCGAAGTCCTGGCTCGCATCGACGTAGACATGCGCCGTCCCGTCCTCGTCGTAGCTCACCGACACCTGCCAGGGGCGGCAGCACACCTGGCAGTCTTCGACGTACTGCTGCTCGCTCCCCGACCCGGGATCGAGACTGATCTCGACCTCCTCACCGCAGTAGGGACACTGGACGACCCCTGCGAGGTCAGCCACGCCGTCACCCAGCGGAAACTCCTCGTCGAGGAGTGCATCGTCGTCAAGAAAGTCGTCGTCGTGCATCGGGGAGGGTGGAAAGGATGTAATCAACATACGCGCCCCCTCACCGGCCAGTCAGCAGGACCTCCCGATCGCCGGTGGCGAGCGCCAGGGCGCCCCGCGCCGAGGCGATCTTCCCCTCCAGTGCAGCCAGCTTCGCGGCCTCGTCGAGCACCAGACGCTCACGCAGGTTCAGCACCAGCAGCGTGCTCTCGCCGTTCTCGAAGCGCACCTGTTCGGCGTCCCGGAGCAGGCGGGCGTTCCGGACGCTTGCCACCTGGCGGTCGAGCATGCGCACCAGATTCGACAGGTCGAACATCGCGGCCCGGACATCGTACTCGACATCGCGGCGCACCCGATCGCGCTCGAATTGCTGGAACTCCTGCTTGGCATCGGTCGCCCCGAATTTGCCGCGCTCCTTGAGGAAGAGCAGGGGCGATGTCACGGTGAGCGCCGCCTTGTAGTTGTCGTTGAGCCGGTCACGGTCGAAGAACGCCTCATCGCTCCCGCGCTGCGCCAGACCCGCGAGCTTGGCGTCGGCCAATGGCAGCATGCCCTGCAAGGCGAGCAAGCGCTCGGCGCTGGCTTGCGCCAGCTTGGCCTGCACCTTGAGGAGGTCGGGGTGCCGCTTGGCTGCCGCGGCCAGCAGCCCCTCGAGTCGTGCCGAGTCCAGTCCGGCGCCGGCAAGGCCGTCGAGCACCGGCTTCGCCTCGGGGGGCAAGGGTGCCGCGTCGCCGCGTGCATTCCACAGGTATGCCGTCACGTTGAGGGTGGCAACGTAGAACTGCGCCTCGGACTCATAGCGCGTCACCTGCCGCCGCTGCCACTCGAGCAGGGCTTCGATCGTGTCGATGGGCGCGCTCTCGCCGTTGGCGACGCGGCCGCGCACCGCACGCAGGCGGAACTCGGCCAGCGCCTCTCCCTCCTGCGCGATGGCGCGGCGCCGCCACGATTCGTACCACGCTCCGTAGTCCTTCGCGGCACTGTACAGCAGCTTGTTGA
>JBDHVK010000332.1:0-2673 GCA_039809645.1 Gemmatimonas sp. | reverse complement strand
GGACAGCTCAAGGCGGCGTACAAGCGTGCCTCGCGCGGGGATGCCGCGGGACCGGTGCTCCATCGGTTGTTCGAAACGGCGCTGCGCGCCGGCAAGCGCGTGCAGACGGAAACGTCGCTCACGACCGGTCGCAACTCGGTGGGCGCCGAAGCGGCCATCACCGCCTCGCTCCGCTTCGGCAATCTCGAGAACGCGCGCTGCGTGGTGATCGGCGCCGGCAAGACGGGCGCGCGCGCCGCCAAGCAGCTCCACAAGCTTGGCGCGCGCGACATCGTGGTGATCAATCGCACGCCGACCAAGGCGCAGGAACTCGCCGGCATGGTGCATGGGCGCGCCGCGGCGTGGGATGCCATGCACGTGGAAGCGGCGATGGCCGATGTGGTGATCGTCGCGACCGGCAGCGAAGTGCCGGTGATCACGGCGCCGGCGCTGGCGCGCGCGCGCGAAGCGTGTGCGGCGTCGGGGTACGCCCTGCTGCTGATGGACCTCTCGATGCCGCGCAACATCGATCCGGCGGTCACTGAGCAGACCGGTGTGACGCTGGTCGATCTCGATACGCTCCATCAGCCGGTGCTCGACGCCGAAACCATGCGCCGCGAAGCCGTGCCGCAGGCCGAGGCGATCTGCACCGAGGAGACGGACGCGTTCATGGAGTGGGTGGCCACCATGCCGGCGCGTGATGCGATCCGTCCGTTGCGGGAAGCGCTCGAAGATGTGGCGCGCCGTGAAGTGGCCTTCCATTCCAAGGATGAGACGGTCGCCGAAAAGGCCGCGAGCCGTATCGTGGCGAAGCTGCTTGCCGGTCCGATGGCGGCGCTCCGTCGCTCGCTGCAACGCGGTGAGGATCTCGACGCGCAGGCCATGATGCTCCCCGAGATGTTCGCGCCGCCGGCCGGCACGCCGACTGGCACGCCCGCCGGAACGCCGGCTGGCACACCGTCGGGCACGACTGCGGGGACATCCGCCAGGTCGCTCCGTACGACGGCCGAGCGTGCGGTACCGACGCCAACGCGCCCGGTGGCGCGGCCGGCCGATGCCTCCGGCGCGACGGCCGCCGACCGGACCGCGGTCCCGGAAGTACGTTCCAGAAGCCTGGCGTTCACGCCAGAGCAGGTTTCCTGAGGCCCTCGCCGCGCGCCAAGTCGGGCGCCGGCGATCCTCTTCCGCCGTTTCCGCCCGTTTGACATGAACGACCTGTTGTTGCGCGCCCTGCGCCGCGAGGCTGTGGACCGTCCGCCCGTGTGGATGATGCGCCAAGCCGGCCGCTACCTGCCCGAGTACCGGGCCGTGCGCGCCAAGTCCGACTTCCTCACGATGTGCCGCACGCCGGAACTCGCGACCGAAGTCACCCTCCAGCCGATCGATCTGGTGGGCGTCGATGCCGCGATCATTTTCAGCGACATCCTGGTGATCCCCGAAGCGATGGGCATGCACCTCACGCTCGACGAAGGGGTGGGCCCGCAGTTCTCGTCGCCGATTCGCCGTCCCGATGATCTCGCGCGTCTTGCGCCGGTGGAGCCGGAAGACCAGCTCAAGTACATGCTCGACGCGGTGCGCATGACGAAGCGCGAGCTCAACGGCCGCGTGCCGCTCATCGGTTTTGCCGGTGCGCCGTGGACGCTGGCGGCCTACATGGTGGAAGGCAAAGGCACCAAGCAGTTCGCGGTGGCCAAGAAGATGCTGTTCGAGCAGCCGGCTCTGGCGCATGCGTTGCTCGACAAGCTCGCCACGGCCGTTGGGGATTTTCTCGTGGCGCAGGTCGCCGCGGGCGCGCAGGTGGTGCAGTTGTTCGAGTCGTGGGCCGGCGCACTGGGGCCGCAGGAGTTCCGCACCTTCGCCCTGCCCTATCTCGCCAAGGCGGCCCAGCGTGCGCGAGAGGCCGGCGTGCCGGTGATCGTGTTCGCGCCGGGCGGTGGCTGGGCGCTCAGTGAAATCGCCGCGGCGACGCACGCCGATGCAATCGGTGTGGATTGGCACACGGCACCGCAGGACGCACGTCGTCAGCTCGATCCGTTCAATGTCGCGCTCCAGGGCAATCTCGATCCGTGCGCGCTGTACGCGCCCACCGCCGAGATTCGCACGCGCACGCATGCGATGATCGAGGCGTTCGGCCCGCGTGGGCACGTGGCCAATCTCGGGCACGGCATTCTGCCCGACATGAATCCGGATCATGCCCGTGCCTTCATCGATGCGGTGAAGGAGTGGCAGTGGACCGACGAGCGCATCGCGCGCTCCGCCGCGGCGCCGCTGGTGGGCGCCGCGTGAGTGGCGGGGTGAGTGTGACCGCGGCGCCGACGAGCCGTCGCGCCGAAGCCACGCGGTGGATCGCGGGGCTGCACGACGAGCTCACCTCGTTCTTCGGTCGTCTCGACCGTGGCGGCACGTTCACCGAAGACCGCTGGGAGCGCCCCGGTGGCGGCGGCGGCGTGGCGCGCGTCATGACGGATGGGGTCACGTTCGAGAAGGCGGGCATCAACCGCTCGGCGGTGATGGGGGCCCTCCCCGCGGCCGCGGCGAATCGTCTGGGCGGACAGGGCGCGGCGAGCGGAACGACGCAGTTCTTTGCCACCGGCGTGAGTCTGGTGGTGCATCCGCGCAGCCCGAAGGTTCCCACGGTGCATCTCAACGTGCGCTACTTCGAGCTCACGGACGAGCACGGCGAGCTGACCGACA
>JBDHVK010000331.1:0-2686 GCA_039809645.1 Gemmatimonas sp. | reverse complement strand
AGGAACGTCTTCGCCGCCATCTCCCCGCGGAAGCGGGGCGTGACGTCGGGGTTGGCCTTCAGCCGGTCCACGCGTTCACGCCCGAGATACAGGAACGCCAGCGAGCGCCGCGCCTCGCCCGTCTCGCGGTCGGCGAGCTGCCGCGCGTCCAGCGCGCCGAGATAGAAGGCGTCCATGAGAATGCGCGCCCACTCCGTGCGCATCGGCTCGCGATGACGCAGCGCGCGCAGCTCGCGCGTGATGGGTGCGCCCGGCACGTCGGCGTGCTCGCGCCCCAGGCGAATCGCCGTGAGCAGCTCCGGTTCGAGCGCCGTGTCGCCGTCACTCGCTTCGGCGCCAACCGGTGATTCACGAATCACCAGCTCCGCGATCTGCCCCATCAGCGCCGCACTGCGTGGCAACACGGTCCCATCGTCCACATCGGTCGTGGTGCAACTGCTCCACCGCAGCCACGCGCGATCGTCGAGCGTGGCGAGGCGCTCGCCCACGGCATTGAGCGTCTCCACGAGCGCCGGCTCATGCAGCGTCATCCCCGCCGCGCGCGGACGCACATCCTCGGACACGATCGTGAGCGCGGCGTAGAGGTGTCCATCCTCGTGGCGTACCCACTGCCGCTCCACATCGGCAGCAATCACCCCGACCTGCAACACGCCCCCCACGAACGTTTCGAGCAGCGAGTGGGTCGCAATCGTCCCCTCGCGCGCGGTCAGCGCATCGAGCGCCGCGTATTCATGCTGCGCCCACGGATGTTCCGTCACCGAGTCGCCGGCCGCTGCAGAGCGCTGGAAATTGTCGAAGGTGGCGCGATCCGCGGCGGGTGGGCCAAGCACCAGCGTCAACGAAGCGAGCGGCGGCGTCGCCTCAGGGGACAACGAGGGAGACCTCGGTGAGCGGCCGCGCCTTGCTGTTTCCGCTGACCAGCAGCGTGATGCTCTTTTCCACCTGCGGAACGCCCTCGTAGGGCGTCAGGACCCGACACACGTAACTCGGTCCGGTGAGCGGCGGGAAGATCGAGGGCGCGTTGACGTTGGTTTCGAAGCGCCCATTCGCATCGGCGTCGACCGTGAGACCGAACGGTTCGTTGGTGGTGCCCACACACGACACGCCAATCGGCGCCCTGGCCACCGGCGCCCCCGAGGCGCGCGTGACCGTGCCGCGCAGCAG
The DNA here is from genome assembly GCA_039809645.1 of Gemmatimonas sp. Classification (GTDB taxonomy): domain Bacteria; phylum Gemmatimonadota; class Gemmatimonadetes; order Gemmatimonadales; family Gemmatimonadaceae; genus Gemmatimonas. The sequence continues at coordinate 1,522 of JBDHVK010000331.1, read as the reverse complement.
CCCGTAGTATCCGCCACCGCTGTCGGCGCCGGTCACGGTCATGCATGAGGCGAGCGCCGCCGCGGCCCCGCCCAGGCTGAGAAAGCGTAAGATTCGAGGCATGGCCGGAGTGTCGCCAAATCGGCAAGAGGCGGCAATGGGAGCGGACCCGATCGCCTCGCGTCAGCACCTCCCCGACTGCGTTTCATCCCTCCCTGCCCCGACTATTCCGCATGCCGTCCAAGTTGCTTGGTCGTGCGCAGGACCTGCTCGCTGGCTGGCTGGCCTGGCTGGTGCCGCCTCGGGAGCCGATCGGCAGCGTCGCGTGGTGGCGCGATCGGATGCTGGGCGCCACGCTGCTCGCCTACGGCGTGTTCGGGACGATCCTGGTGGTACCCAACGTGGCGCTCGCGGTGCGCGTGGGGGTGTATCAGGTCGTGGTGGTCGACGCCGCCGTCTACGCGCTGCTGCTTGGCGCGCTCCTGGCGCGACGTGTCTCCCGCGTGACGCGCGGCTGGGTGATCATCGCCGTCAACCTGGGGCTGGGTCTGTTCTTCAGCTGGGGATGGGGTGGCAATGCCGCCGGCCCGCTCTGGCTCATGGCCGCGCCAGTGCTCGCCGGCATCATCCTCGGCGTGCAGCCGGCGGTCTGGACCCTGTTCGCCGTCGGTGTCCTCACGGTGGGCATGGATGTCGCCGTTTCCAGGGGACTGCCGCCGTGGACGCAGAGCGCAATTCCGGGCGTCGCATTGCCGTCCGCCGATGGGCAATGGCTGATCATCGGCTCGAATCTGATGTTCCTCGCCACCGTCGGCGCGCTGGGCACCGCCATTCTCGCCTGGGGCCTCGCCCGGCAGTCGGACGCCCGCCGGCGCGCCGAAAACGAACTCATGCTCATCGGGCGCGCCCTCGAGCAGAGCGAAGATGTGGTGCTCCTGCTCGATGACGAGGGACGCATTGCGCACCGCAATCGCGTGACCGACGGCGCGGCGGACACGCGGGATGCGCCGTATGGCGCGCGCACCATTGGCGCCCTGGACCTCACCGTCGCCGACGGAACGCGCGCGCCATTGCCGTGGCAGGCGGCGTTCCGCGGCGCGTCGTGGATGGGCCGCTGTGAGCGGCACGGCCACGGTGAGCCGCAGCGTGTGATCGTGACCGTCACGCCCGTGAAGGACGCGAGCGGCGCCGTGAGCCGCGCCCTCGTCGTGCTGCGCGACGTGACCCGCGAAGAGGCACTCGAAGAGCGACTGCGGGTGGCGGCGAAGCTCGAAGCGGTGGGAACAATGGCCAGTGGTATCGCGCACGACTTCAACAATCTCCTGCAGCCCATTCTCGCGAGCGCCGAGGAGATTCGACAGCTCGTGCCCACCGATCACCCCACGGTGGCGCGCGCCCTCGATATCGAGGCCAGCGCGACGCGTGGACGCGGTCTCGTACGTCGCCTCCTGACCTTCACGCGCGATGTCGAGCTGCCACGCGTGCCCACCCCGCTCGCAGCCGTTGGTGACGAAGCCCTGCGGCTGACCGAGCGGCTGCGCGC
>JBDHVK010000330.1:0-2710 GCA_039809645.1 Gemmatimonas sp. | reverse complement strand
CGTACACGTCGCGCAGGATCTGTTCGACCGGCGCGTTGTGCAGGTCGGCGCGCTCTGTCAGTCGGCGCGGTGGAGAGTTGCGAACGTTCCGTTCCGATGCGAACAGGTGCGGGAGAGCATCGGTGAACTCGTCGATCTCGCTTGGCGTGAACGTCACCGCCAGGGTGCCCGACGTGGCAATGCGCAGCAGCTCGAATCCCGTGATGTCGGTGACTAGACCGTCGATGACCGCGCCGGCGTTGGCCAGGCGCAGCAGTCGGAATGCGATGCCGTCTGGGCGGCAGATCGCTGCTGCGAGGACGGTGGTATCGAACAGGACAAGGGTCATGCGTCGGAGCGGCGGCGGACCTGCGCCACTCGCTGCATGATCTCATCCTCGGAGAGTGATTGGTCGGTGCGCTCGCCGAGGCGCTCGCGCAGGCGGTCGATGCGCTGCTCGTTTTCGCGCGAGGTGCGCAACGTTGCGGCGGGAATTCGGTAGCTGCCGCCTGGCGTCTGCTCTGCCTCGATCTTGCCGGCCTGGATCCACTTGTATACGGCCTGCGGGGTGATGCCGTAGATCGTGGCGACCTCGGCGACCTTCAGCCACTCGGGCTCGCGATCGACCCGGTCATAGACGGTTCGCCGCCAGTCCTCGACGAGCGTTGCGGCCTCGTCGCTCGCGTCACCCTCCAGTTCGTTCGCCGCGTCATGCAGCGCCGCGACGACCGACGCGACCGCATCCTCGGCGACGACTTCGGCCGGTCCCTCGCGCGTGAACGCAGCGGCCAGCGCGCCGAGGTGACCGGCGGCATCGATGACGAGGAACGTGCGCGCGCAGACCCCATCCTCGTCGTGGTACAGGTCGACCGCCTTGGCTGCCTCGCCGAGTGAGAACGCACCCAGCGTCGCAACCATTGCGCGCCGCTCATCGCCAGTCGACGCCAGTACGCGCTGCCAGTGCCGAACCTGCTCGTCATGGCTCAAGACCGCCACGGAATGCTCCTTCGTCGTCGGGAGGTCTACCTGCCCCTCGTGTCAACAGGATAAACTGTTTCAACTATTACAACTAGTGCTGTATCGGGCGAGTCCGCGAAGAACTTGAGGCTCGACACGTGGGACCGCGAGTGGGCGGCGATGTGAAGGGGTTGCTCGGGATGGGGATCCGGAGTGGCTCGTTCGTATTGGGCAAACCACCTGGGGGCACGATTGACCTGCAAATCGCCGGAATGTTGTTGGGCCTGTGTGGACAGGCGTAGACACGGATTCCCTGTCGACCTTGCGCGCTATTTGCGCGTCTGCGGGGCGAGTCCATCGCCGTCCATTGCGGGCCATGACCGAAGCGGCCGAGGCTCGCCAGTCGCGGGCAGCGCGGTGTGGCCGTGGTTGGGCGTCAGTGCTGATGTGCTTCGCGGCGTCGCTTGCCGAGCGGTCGCGAGAACAAGCTGGCGTCGACGATGTCGGGGTTGTAGCCGTTGGTCCAATCCATGTAGGAGACGTGTTCTTCGTGGTCGGGATCGGCGAGCGCCTCGAGCATCAGTGCGTAGCCGCTGCTCCCGCCGCAGTCCTCGGGCGGGCACGCGCGTGCCGCCGCCACGAGCCACGGGCGCGCGTCATCGGCGGTCTTCGGCCCCGCGTCCTCGACGGTGATCAGGTGTTCCCAGTCATCGCCGAAGTCGTACTGGTAGATCAGGGGCGCGCCCTGGGCGAACGCCTCGGTCAGCGTCATCGAACGCTCGTCGAGCGGGCGCATGTCGTCTTCGGGCCAGTCGTCGTCGGCCATGCCGACGCGTCGACCGTCATGCAGGTGGAACTCGTGCAGGTGGCAGTCGAGCCAGCCCATCGCGTCCTGCAGCACGTCGTGCAGCTGATCGAGCGTCAGCGACGCCGGCACGCGCACCACTCGCACGATCGCCGGCGCGATGTCCAGTAGTTGCACGCGCAGCTGCAGCCAGTCGTCGCGGCCGATCTCGCGTTCTGGGTCCGCGTCGATCGCGTCTGGTGCATTGGCTGCGGGGATCAGCACTTCAAGCCACTCGATCGGGTTGGCGCTTCGAACCTGCGGCATTCCGATCGTCGCGGCCTGCTCGTCGAGAAGGCGTTCAGCCACGAACAGCATGGCGCCGATCTCGAACGCGTCGCCGATCGTGGCCGGAAGGATCTGCGGCGCGGTCCGATGCTGTGTCGCCTGCTGGCGCGCAGTCGAGAATGATGCCCTGACCGTGGCATTGGACGCCTGTTGGAGCTTGAGGGACAGGTCCTCGAGCGCGCGGATCGTCGCGTCGATCGGTGTCGGTGCGCCCGGGGAAACCAAGTCGCTCCCGGGCAGGGTCATCACGTCGTCGAGGAACTCGACCAGCGACGCGGCCACCAGCTGGCGATCGCCCGGTTGCGGGGGGAGGTTCGTGCGCTGCGCCCATGTGTATCCGTCGGCGAGCGCGCCGACCATCGCGCGATGGCACGCGCGCAGCTGCTCGTCGTCAACGCCGCGGTCGGTCATCGCGAGTTCGCCGGTCGTGAGCGTCGCTCCGATATCGACCAGAGCGATGCAGCTGTCGCCGACCTGCTCGACCGCATCGTTGCCCAGGACCGTTCGCGCCGCGTGTCGCGACATCACCGAGTTTGCCGCACCCGCGACCGACGCTGCGTTGTCGGTGACGAGCGCCAACGCGTCAGCGTTGACGCGCTCGAGCGAGGCCAGTCGCCGCATCGCGGCAGCCTCGTGGCGGAT
>JBDHVK010000329.1:0-2722 GCA_039809645.1 Gemmatimonas sp. | reverse complement strand
CGCTCGGCGGTCAGGTCCTTGGCCACGACGGCGAAGACGCGGCCGAAATCAGCCCGCCAGCCGCTCTGCACGGTGATCACGATCGGCTCGAGCGGGGCCGCCAGGTTCGCGTTCGCGCTCATCGGGCGCCTCCCTGCTTCGCACCGGTGCGGGCGGCGTCGATCGGCAGCACGGCCGGATCGGGGGCCGCGGTCGCCGAGTCCTCGACGAGCACCCCGTCTTCCATGGTGAGCGTCCGATCGGGAAGCCCTTCGGCGCGTTGAATGTCGTGGGCGACCAGCAACACGGTACCGCCACGGGCACGCGTCTCGCGAATGAGTTCGTTCACCAGCCCGGCACCGGCGGTGTCGAGCGAGTTGTACGGCTCGTCGAGCAGCAGCACCTGGGGCTGCCGCAGCAGGAGCCGTGCGATCGAGAGGCGACGCTGCATGCCGCTCGACATGTTGCGGGCCAGTTCGTGTTCTTCGCGCCCCAGGCCGACACGATCGAGGGCCCGACGCATCAGCAGCGGATCATGGGCCACACCCAGCATCCGCGCCGCGAAAATGAGATTCTCGATGGCACTCAGGTCGCCGTACACGCCGGGATCGGTCGAGAGCAACGCGACCATCGCCCGGATCGCCGCCGGATGGCGGACCAGATCGATGCCGAACACCGTGCCGCCGCCCCGAGTGGGTCGGATGACGGTGGAGGCGACGCGCAGCAGCGTGCTTTTTCCACTCCCATTGTGCCCGAGGAGCGCGAGCACCTCGCCCCGGGGCACCTCGATGGAGACCCCGCGCAACGCCCAGCGCCGGCCGAACCGGTGCGCAATATCCTGAAGCGTGATGGCGTGCACGTGATGGGAGGACAAGGAGATAGGCGACAGGCAGGGGAGTTACGCGAGGAAGGTTACCGCCACTATGCGGATGGTGTCTATCGGTATTCTCCGGACGCGCGTATCCGTATTCCCCCCTGTCCGGTGGGGTTTCCGGCCCATTACTTCTCGCCCCATGACACAGCGCGCCACTACCACCTGCCCCAGCTGCGGTACCCAGGGCTCGGGAAAGTTCTGCAATCAGTGCGGGTCCCCCCTGGGCGGGGCCCGCTGCCGTTCCTGCTCGAGCCCGCTCGCCGCGGGCGCCCGCTTCTGTAATGAGTGTGGGACCCCGGTGGGGGCCGTGCCGGCCACCCGTGCGGGGGGCTCCCAGTCCGCCGGCAGCGGCAGCTGGATTCCGTGGACGATCGCCGGCATGCTGCTGGTCGGCGTCACCGCGTACTTCCTGGCCCAGTCGGCGCAGACCGAGACGGCACCGGCTGGCATGCCGGCCGGCGCGGAGGCGCCCTTCGCCAATGGCGGCGGCGGCGTGGCTCCGGACATCAGTCAGATGAGTCCCCGCGAGCGCGCCGGTCGCCTGTACGACCGCATCATGCGCTACGGCGAGGAGGGGAAGCACGACAGCCTGCAAACCTTTGCACCGATGGCACTTGCAAGCTACGAAGCGCTCGGCGCCGACATGGACCTCGACGCCCGGTACGACTACGGACGGGTCGCCCAGGAGGTCGGGAGCCTCGATATCGCGGCCGCCCAGGCCGACACGATCCTCAAGCAGTCGCCGACCCACCTGCTCGGATTGGCGCTCGCCGCGCGCACGGCCGAACAACAGAACAAGAAGGGCGACGCCGCGGGGTACTGGAAGCGCTTCCTCGCCGCCAAGGACGCCGAGCTCAAGAAGAATCTCCCCGAATACCAGGCCCACTCGGCGGACATCGGTCGCGCCACGGAGCTGGCTAAGGGGAAGTAACGCGCGCCAGCTAACCGGCTATACACGAGAATGCCCGACCATGTCGGGCATTTTCCGTTTGCGTACTGCCGGTCCGGAATACAGGATCTGCACATCCGGGATGCGGCCTCCACCTGCCGCATCGCCTCGAGCGGCTCCCCCCGCCGCACACTCCCCCAAACAGTCCTGAGGAGGGTTGGTCTCCATGTCGGTCGTACTCCCCACTCCCGATGCCGCACTCGTCGCCAAGCTGGCGAGTGGAGATCAGTCGGCGCTGACGACCCTCTACAAGGAACTGTACGACGGGCTCGCGCAGCGCGCCGCCGAAGTGCTGCCGGCGGATCTCGCCCACTTCCGCGGCCGCGTGGCCGAGCGCGCGATGCTCAATGCGTGGCAGGCGCGCGAGCGCTTCCAGAGCCCGGTCGCGCTGATCGACTTCCTCGACGAGATGGTGAAGCAGGAGAGCGACGTGCAGAAGCGGAAGCACGCCTCGCTGCATCGCCGCGAGGGGCAGAACACCGCGACCCATGTCGCGGTCCCGAACGCCGAGCAGGCGGTGGCCAAGCTGCTCGAGGCGCTCAACCCGGTCGATCACGAAAAGGCGATGGCCGAAGCGCGCGATCTGAAGAAGGCGCACGCGAAGGAGCACGTCGCGCGCGTGGGCGGCCGCCCGAAGTGGATCCTGCCCACCGTGCTCGGTGCCGTCGCCGTCGTCGCGATCATCGGCCTGCAGAAGTATCTCGACAAGGCCGGCGTCGATGCGTCGATCGACCGTGCGCTCAAGTCGGATGGCGTGCAGACGCTCTCGGCGGGCAAGGGGCAGCGCGGCTCGCTCACCCTGCGCGACGGCACGAAGGCGGCGATCGGCAGCGACAGCAAGCTGCGCGTGCCCGAAGAGTTTGCGACGGCCAAGCAGCGGACGATTGCGCTCGAAGGCACCGCCACGTTCACGCCCACGC
>JBDHVK010000328.1:0-2740 GCA_039809645.1 Gemmatimonas sp. | reverse complement strand
TCGGCGAGGAGCGCGCGATGCCGATGCCGGCACCAAGGATGAAGGCGGCGATCGCGATCGACTTGCCGAGGAAGCCGGTTGCCCAGTTGAGCAGGGTCGTGTACATCGTCTGGAACTCGGTGCCGGTGGTGCCGGCCAGGGCCGAGCCGGCGGCGAGCGTCAGGACGAGGGCGATCGGAACGGCGGTGCTGCTGCGGCGGATCAGAGTCATAGCGTGGTGTCTCGAGGTTGGGTGGAGTTGATGTGCTCGGGCGAGCGGTCAAGGCAGGGTTGCGACCACCGGTGCTCGGCGGTCGCCGCGTGTGATGGAGGTGCGGGTGGCGCCGTGGCCGGCGCGATGCGCGCCGTCGTCGGCGCTGCGCAGGTGGCGGCGGACCTTGTCGACGTAGGCGCGGCGTAAGGCGGGATTGGCGGCGTTGTAGGCACCGACCGCATCCCACGTGTAGCCCAGCCGCCGGACGTTGCCGGCGAGGATCCAGGCGCCGACGTGGATGCTGGTGCAGGGGTCGAAGAGATCGCGCTCGCCGATGCCGTGGGCGGCCAGCGTGGGCAGCCACGCCGAGTTGATCTGCATGAGCCCGATGTCGCGCGTGCCGTTGCGGTTGTGTCCGACGGCCAGTGGGTCGAGTGCCGACTCGGTGCGCGCGATCGCGTACAGCAACTCGCTGCTGACGCGGTAGCGCGTGGCCGCCTCGTGCCAGCAAGCCTGGGCGGGCAGGGCCGCGAGCGTGGCGATCGCGGTGATCAGTCCCGCTGTCGGTGCCCAGCTCGCAGTCTTGCGCAATCGGAACCCCCTTCACGTTGGCGCGGATGTGCGGCGCATCGAGCGCGCCGCATTGCGTTGCCATCCTAGGGAGCGAGCACGTGTGAATCAGGCTCAATCGGGGCTTCGATGAAGCCTCGAATCCGGCTTGCATCGGCGCGGAATCTCTGCCGCCGATGTGCGACGAGCGGCTGATGCGAGGAGCCGACGATGCGGCGTGGCTCACGACGAAGCTCGGTCGAACTCGTCAAGACGTCATCGGGTCCTGGTCGAGGCTTCGATCGAACCTGATGGCCGTCAAGCCGCCCGGAATACTGGTCGAATGACCTTCAACGACACGCCCTCCGGGTCTGCGTGGCCGCGAGCGAACGGGTCACCATGCGTGCCCGAGCGGCCGGCGCTCTGCGCGCAGGCGATCATCGATTGCAGCGCGGCGGCGAACCTGATCGTTCTGCTCCGCGTCAGGATGGGGTTTCCGGCGCAGAGCTTCGCGCTGGCGGCGCGGCCGCTGATCGACGGCTATGCGGAGTTCGTGCAGCTGCGGCCGATACCGGGCTCCGGTCGATATGGCGGTCCCGGTGGGCAACTGCAGCGCGGGCTCGTGACTGCGCTGCGCGCGCTCGATCACCGGCGCGGCCAGATCCTGCCGCGCAATGCGCCGCCCGAGGTCCTTGGCGCGCTTGCGCATCGATGGACGTACGCGGTGTTCGCGGCAGCGCTGCTGCGCGATGTGGGCAGAGGTCAGTCGGACGCGCGGTTGCGAATGTTCGAGCGGTGGTTGCCGCCGATCGTCCAGGCATGGTTGGCCGAACATCCTCCGCTGATGGCGGAACTGCGTGCCGTGCTGACGGGCAGCGCGGATGCATCCAGCGCGATTGCCGAACTGGTGGAACGCGCAGCGACCGGTGCGCGACCGGCCGTCGGGGCGTCCGTGCCCCGTGCGCAGACGGAGTCGATTGTCAGCGCGGTGGAGTCGAGCGTCGACTCGGAGCAAGTCGCGCCCGACGCCGAAGGCCCCCAGTTCCTCGACAGTGTCGACGCGGCGGATGCCGGGCTACCACGGCGCTTCATGGAGTGGGTGAGGCAGGGGATCGCCGACGGAGCCTTGACCGTCAACGTGCGTGGCGCGCTCGTGCACGGGGTCGAGGATGGACTGCTGCTCGCATCACCGGGCATTTTCCGGGCGTTCATCCGGCGCGATGGCGCCGGACAGGCTGAGCCCGGCGACGCCGCCAAGCGGTTGCAGCGCGAGGTCCTGCGGGCCGGGTGGCACCTGCGGGCCGATGGCGGCGTGAACCTGCATGGCTATGCATGGAAGCAGGACGGACGCGCGGCTGCTCGCATCCACGGCATAGTGATCGTTGCGCCGCGGCGTTTCATTGATCCGGTGCCGGCGATCAACCCGGCGCTCGTGCGCGTGGGTAGCTCCGCGCCGGTCGCGGAGTGATGGCCTATCCGCTCGAAGCCCGGCTGCGGCCGGCGCACGAACTCGGCGCAGCCTCGGTGGCTGCACTGGGCGCCGCCCTGGTACTGAGCAGCCCGGGGCTCTTTCTGGTCTCTCCTCCCTGGCACCTGGCGCTTGCCGGCCTGCTGCTGGGTCACGCGGCGTGGCGCGGTGCGGCCGGACTGCGCACGCTGCGCTATCGCGCCAACCTGCGCCGCCGGCGGCGCTACGAGTTGCGTTCTGCCGACATTCCCTGGTCGGCGGATCGGCTCTTTCTGGGGCGCGGGTTTCGGTGGGACCAGCGTCACACCCAACGCTTGTTCGAGGCGCGGCTCCCGGTGAACCGGCCGCTGCTCCAGGGCGGACCTTTCGCAGGGGCGTTGGCGGCGTTCGTACCCGCAGCGGAAGACATCGGTGGCGTCGGCGGGGATCCCGCCATCCACGGTGTCGAGCCCGACGAGACCGAGATCTGGATGGACCTGGAGGATCGGGTCGGGCACACGCTGGTGCTCGGCACCACGCGCGTCGGCAAG
>JBDHVK010000327.1:0-2773 GCA_039809645.1 Gemmatimonas sp. | reverse complement strand
TGGCCACCAATGGCCGCATCGTCGGGCGCTCGTTCAAGGGCGCCATTCGGGTGGAGTCGCGCTCGCCGCAGTAAACGGCCCGCGGTTGCCCGGCATCGCACTGGTGGGTCGTTCGCTCACGTTCTCACCAGGAGTGCCCCGCATGCGATTCACCACGCTCGCCACACTGTCCACGGTTGCGCTCAGCGCCGCCCTCATGGGGCCACCGCATCTGCACATCACGCCGGTGGCGGGCACGCCGGCGATGGGCGCCAAGGCGCTCACGATCGAGCTGGAGCATCATCACCAGCTCGAGCAGCTCACCGTAACCGCTCGCGCCATCACCCAGCGGAACAGCGCGCGGGTCGAGCAGCCGCTTACACTGACGCGCACCGATTCCGCTCACTTCACCGTGCCGCGCACGTGGGACGGCAGCACGCCGTGGGTGGTCGTGATCGCGGCCGAGCAGGGTCCGAACGGCGCGCACGGCGTGGCGGAGGCGCTGGTGTCGATCGATCGCACGGGCGCGGTGCGAGGCATCGAGTACACGACGCCCGGGTTCATCGAGCGCACCGGCGAACCGCGCCGGGTGACGCGCGAGCATTTGGACCGGACGCTACGGGCGCTGCTTCCGTAGCCGCTTGCCCAACTCGAACAGCGCCACGCACACCGCGCCGGCCAACACGCCGAACAGGCCATCGAGCGCCATGCTCACCACGCTCGCAAGTAGGCCGTTCACCTCGTGCACGCGTTCGATGATCCCCTCGAACGCGTGCGCGACCGGGTGCACGCCGTGCACCAGAATGCCACCGCCCACCGTGAACATCGCGGCCGTGCCCACCACGCTCAATGTGCGCATCATCTTCGGGGCGGCCGCGAGAATCAGGCGACCGGTGCTCACGCTGGCGGCGGCGCCGCTCTTCACCATCTTGAGGCCGAGGTCATCGAGCTTCACGATGCCGGCCACCAGGCCGTAGACGAACACCGTCGCCGCGACGCCGATGATGGCGAGCACGGTGGCCTGTTCGGTGAGGGTGCGCCCGCCCAACGTGCCAAGGGCGATGACCACGATCTCCGCCGACAGCACGAAATCGGTGCGGACCGCGCCCTTGATCTTCTCCTTCTCGAAGGTGGCGAGATCGACTTCGGGTTCGTGCTCGTGCGCCACCGCGACCGCCGTCGATTCCTCTTCGTCGTGCGGCAGCCACTTGTGGGCGAGCTTCTCCACCCCTTCGAAGCACAGGAAGAGACCGCCGAGCATCAGCACCGGCTGGATGGCCGCCGGGGCGAACGCGCTCAGCAGCAGCGCGACCGGCACGAGGATCACCTTGTTGATCAGCGAGCCCTTCGCCACCCCCCACACCACGGGCAGTTCGCGCTCCGCGGCGAATCCCGCCACCTGCTGCGCGTTCAGGGCGAGGTCGTCGCCCATGATCCCCGACGTCTTGGTGGCCGCCGTCTTGGTGAGGGCGGACACGTCGTCGAGAAGCGACGTGATGTCGTCGAGCAGCGCAAGCAGACTGGATGCCATACCGAAGCAGTGGTCCCGGAACAGGGGTGGGGAGCGGGTCCCGAATGATCTCCGGCGCTGGAATGCGGCGCTACCGCTGGCGGCGCGCAGCCCAAACGGAAATTCGGACCGGGCAGTAGGATTGGAACGGTCGACAGACCACTGACGGATCCCGCCCCGTCTCGAAAGGTCCCGCTCCATGCGCCGTTCGCGCGTTTCCTGCTCCTGGTCGCGGGCGTCGGTGGCGCTCGCGGCGCTTCTTGCCGCGCTGGCTGCGCCGCTCCACGCCCAGTCCGACGAGATCCAGGTCTATACCGGTGGCGTGGCCGCCGTCGGGACCTTCAACCTCACCATTCACAACAACATCACCCCACGGGGCCTCGCCACGGCGGGCTCTCCGGGTGCGGTCACGAGCAATCACTCGTGGAACGGCGTTCCCGAGTGGGCGTACGGCGCCACCAAGTGGCTGGAGCTCGGGCTCTACATGCCGCTCTACACGCTCGACCAGCATCAGGGGTTCGGGCTCGACGGCTTCAAGCTTCGCACGCTCTTCGCTCGTCCGAACGGCGACGCCCACACCTTTGCGTACGGCCTCGGCTGGGAGCTGGGCTTCAACGCCAAGCGCTGGGATCCGAACCGCGTGGCCTCGGAGTTCCGCCCGATCCTGGCGTGGCACCTCAAGAAGTGGGATCTGGTGACCAACCCCATCGTGGACACCGACTACAAGGGCGGGCTCAGGAACCTCGACTTCGCCCCCTCGGCGCGCATCGCGTACAATCTCAATTCCACGTGGGCCGTGGCCGGCGAAGAGTACGCCGATCTGGGCACCTTCCATCATCTGGTCGGCGGTCGCGCCGCGTCCCACCAGCTGTGGGGCGCCGTGGATCATGCGGGCAAGGTCTGGGATGTGGAGGTCGGGGCCGGGTACGGCGTGACGAGCAGCGCCGACAAGTTCGTGCTCAAGCTGATCCTCGCCCGCGATCTCTACGTGCGCCCGAAGTAGCGGCTATGCAGACTGCCGAAGGGCAGGCGCCGGGCGGGTGGCGAGTTCGGCCAGCAACTGCCGTCGCTTGACCAGCGCGCGTACATGCGCGCGCTGCAGCACGTAGACGTACGCACCGAAGACCGCGGCCACCTGCGTGAGCAGGAAGAGCAGCGCACTCGCCCCGTAGGCCTCGTGAAAGCCGCGCGCGACCTCGAGCAGCGCCGATGCCGCGACGGTGAATCCCAGCACTCGCGGCAGCACCTCGCGCATGCGTCGACTGTCGCGTCCGTGAAACTCGG
>JBDHVK010000326.1:0-2781 GCA_039809645.1 Gemmatimonas sp. | reverse complement strand
GCTAGGCGTCGGCGCGTTCCAGCAGGGCCTGCACCTCGCGCAGCAACTCGAGGCGTGTGAAGGGCTTTCCCAGGAAGCGCGTGGGACCGGCGAGGTCGTCGTCGGTGAGACCGCCTTCCACGTACCCGCTGATGAAGATTGCGGGGACCGCCAGCGCGTCTTGCCGAATCTGCGCCAGCATGCGGCGACCGCCCAGCTCGGGCATCACCACGTCGGTGACCACGAGATCGACGCGGCGCCCCTCCGCCAGGCGGCCCCGCCAGGTGGACAATCCCTCCTGACCGTTCGTCGCCACGAGCACGTCATAGCCGGCGTCGCGCAGGATCCGCTGCGCGATCTGTCGCACCCCGTCCTCGTCTTCCACGAGGAGCACGGTACCCGCGCCAGAGGACGGGACCTCGTCCGGCACCGGTTCCGGCGCGTGCGCGGCGCCAGTCGCCAGGGGCAGGGCGATCGTCACCGTCGTTCCCACCCCGGCCGCACTTTCGATCCACAGGCAGCCCCCACTCGCCTGCACGATGTCGTGCACGGTCGCCAGACCGATGCCCGTGCCGCGTCCTTCGGGTTTGGTGGTGAAGAACGGCTCGAACGCGTGGACGAGGGTGTCCGCGTCCATGCCCACGCCGTTGTCCTGCACGATCAGACGCGCGTGCGGCCCTCGCGTGTGGCAGCGCGACGCGGCGCTGGCGGGCACCGCCGCCTGCGAGAGCTCGGTCCGGATCAGCAGACGTCCGCCCTCCGGCATCGCGTCGCGCGCATTGACCGCCAGGTTCACCAGCACCTGCTCGAGCTGGCCACCGTCGATCTCGACCGTGCTGGTGCCGAGTCCCGTCTGCACGTCGAGCGTGATCTGCTCGCCGATCACGCGCCGGAGCAGTTGCTGCACGCCGCGAACGATCTGGTCGGGTTCCACCAGATGGCGCTGCAACACTTCCCGTCGGCTGAAGTGCAGCAGTTGCCGGGTGAGGTCGGCGGCCCGCCGCACCGCGGCCCGCACTTCCGACGCATCGGCGTGTGCCTGTGTCGTGGGCGCGAGCTCGGCGAGGAGCAGCTCGGTGTTGCCGCCGATGACAGTGAGCAGGTTGTTGAAGTCGTGCGCGACCCCACCCGTGAGCCGGCCCATCGCCTCCAGCTTCTGTGACTGCTGCAGTTCACCGAGCAGCGTGCCCAGTCGCGCGCGTTCGCGTTCCAGCTGGCGCACGAGACGCGACTGCTCCGCCTCGGCCGCCTGCAGTGCCGTGACGTCGTGAAACGACCAGAGCCGACCGCGGTGACGTGGCGAGCGTACCGGGCGCGTGTTCACCAGTAGCGTACGGCGCACCGGATGCAGGACATCCCACACCCAGTTGTTGCGCGTGCCGTCGGCACTGGCGAACAGCTGTTGGGCTTCGAGCTCCACGTCGTGGGCGTTGCCCATGCGTTCGTGCAGGCCACGCATGCCGTCGGCGATCGTCGTGGCCGGAACCACTCCGGCAGGTACCCCGAGCAGCTCGCTCGCCGCTTGGTTGACAAGCGCCGTGCCATGCTCCTCGTCGGTGAGCACGACCCCCTCCTGCAGCGACGCCAACAGGACATCGAGCCGGATGCGAGCATGCCGGTTGTCGCTCGCCACCTCCACGAAGTCGAGCTGCTCCCGAAGCGCGGCCGCGACGATGCCCGGATCGTGCAGCACATGCGCCGGCGGTCGTCGCGGATCCTGCCACAGCACGTAGAGCGCCAGCGTGCCGTCGACGGCGGTGGATGGCGCACTCACACCGAGCGCACAGCCGCGCGCGCCCGCCAGCACCCAACCCACGGGGGAGCGTTGGATGCGGTCGGCATCGAGCAGCAGGACGGGATCCCGCTCCGGCCAGAGCGCCGCGTCCTCCAGCGCGAACCGTTGGCTCGGGAGCTGCGGCGGGTCCGCCAGCGCGAGCGCGGGGTCGTGCCGATCACTGTCCCGGGTAAACAGGAGCACATGATCGGCCGCCAACAGCGTGCGCAGATTGCGCAGCGGCCACGACCCGGCACGTGCCAAGCGCGAGACGCTCATGTCAGCGGTTGCGCCGGGCGGCTCGCGAACGCCGCAAAGGTCTGCCGCAGAATCGGCGCAAGCACCGCCGGATGCGTGATATGCGGCAGGTGCCCCGGCACGTCGAGTTCGTAGAAGGCGCGACAGGGGAGCCGCTGCTCGAGGTACCGGCCGACGTGGAGCGGAACCGCCACATCGTCACAGCCGTGCACGAGACTCACGTCGCTGACCACCGAGGCCAGCGCCGCGCGATAGTCGCTGAGGAAGACGCTCCGCAGCAACGTGTTCGCGATGTCCGGCCGGATGGCCTGCAGGGCCGCGGAGAACTCTTCGAGTTGCCGCGGCGTGGCATCCCGGCCGAGCATGATGGGCGCAAAGCCGCCCATCCACGCCGCCAGATCCGTCTCGGCGCGCACCAGCAGATCGTTGATCGCGTCATCGCTGAAGCCCCCGTCGTAGTCTGCGTCGGGACGGTAGCAGGGCGAGGCGCCGATCATCACCAGGTGCCCAAAGCGCTCAGGCGCGAGCGCCGAGGCCAGCGCGCCCACCATACCGCTCGTGGAGTGCCCCACGAAGAGCACATCGCGCGCGTCGAGTTCGACGAGCAGACGGATCAGGTCGTCGACGTGCCCGGCGTAGCTGTCGTAGCGGTGAGGAAGCCACGCGTCCACCGACGGTGGTGTGGTGCCGACGTAGTCGAAGCGGACCACGCGCCACCCGGATGGGACCTGCGGCAGCAACGAGTCCCAAACCGATTGGCTGGTGCTGAG
>JBDHVK010000325.1:0-2786 GCA_039809645.1 Gemmatimonas sp. | reverse complement strand
GCGGTCGCCATCGGCGTGCAGCCCGAGACCACGATCACGCGCGTCGCGTTGTCGGCGAGTGTGGCGGCGCGCGTGGATGAGGTGGTGCAGGCCGCGGTAGCCCAGCTCGAGGCGTGGGGCCACACGGTGCGGCGCCGCGATCCGGCGGAGGCCGACGCGGCCGCGAGGGCCCGTTCGGCGATGGTCACCGGCGGGATCGCCGACGTCCTCATGTCGGCATAACCTGGGAGTCACGGGGGCACCATGCATGAACTGAGTCTGGCCCTCGAGATCGCCCGGGTGTTGGAAGAGACGGTCCCCGCGCCGCAGCTGCCCCAGATCATCACGGTGAATCTGGAAGTCGGCGCCGACGCGGGGATCGAGCTGGCCAACCTGCAATTCTGTCTTGATGCCTTGCTCGGACAGCCGCCGTTTGCCAGCGCCACCGTGACGGTGACGCAGGTGGCCGGCGGTGATTTGCGCGTGGGCTATCTCGAGATCGATGATGAACGACCAGGCGCTCCGGTGGGCGCGCAACGGCACGAGGCGACCGATGGCAGTCCGACGCATTGAAGTCCGCGAGCGGGTCATGGCCCGCAACGATGAACTGGCCAGCGAAGTGCGCGGCCGCCTCGATGCCGCCGGCGTCGCGGCGTTCAACCTCGTCTCGTCGCCGGGCGCCGGAAAGACGACGCTGCTCGAGCGCACACTCGACGACATCGGTGCGCGCCTGCGCATGGCGATCGTGACTGGCGATGTGCAGACGGAGAACGACGCCGACCGGCTCGCGTCGCATACCGATCAGCTGGTGCAGGCCGTGGTGACCAACGGCGGCTGCCATCTCGATGCGCTGCAGGTCACCGATGCACTCGAAGCCGTGAACATTTCGGACCTCGATCTGCTGATTCTGGAGAACGTCGGGAATCTGGTGTGCCCGGCGAGCTGGGATCTTGGCGAGCGGCATCGCATCACGCTCGTCTCGGTCACCGAGGGCGAGGATAAGCCCCTGAAATATCCGAAGGCGTTTGCGCAGGCCGAGCTCGTGCTGCTCACCAAAGTCGATCTGTTGCCGTACTTGAAGCTTGACATTGCGAAGCTGGAAGCGAATGTGCGGAAGGTCAGTCCCACCGCTCGCATCCTGCGCGTCTCGGCAGATTCCGGCGAAGGAATGACCGACTGGTATGCCTATCTCGAGGCAGCCGCCAACGCCGCACGGGCCCGACAGGGCGACGCTCATCTTGCAGACCACACCGCTTCCGTTTGATGATCTGGCGAGCTTCCTCCAGGCGCTCGAGCGCCGGGGGGAGCTCCACCGCATTCGCTGCGAAGTCGATCCCTATCTCGAAGTCTCCGAAATCACGCAGCGCGTGATTCGGCAGGGTGGCCCCGCGCTGTTGTTCGAGCGCGTGAAGGGCGCCGACTTTCCGCTCGCGACCAACATTTACGGCACGATGGACCGGCTGGTGCTCGGCATGGGCATCGAGCCGCGCGCGCTTGGCGAAGCGCTCATCGGCCTCATCGAGCGCCTGAACCCGCCGTCGCTCGATGCCTTCTGGAACAACCGCGAGCTGCTCTGGCGCGGTCGCCACCTGCGCGTCAAGCCGGTGCGCAATGCGCGCGTGCAGGAGGTGGTGGAAGCGCCCCGTCTCACGCGCATGCCGCACCTCACCGGCTGGCCGCGCGACGGCGGACCGTTCATCACGTGGGGGCCGATGCTCACGCAGGACCCGCGCAACGGGCGCCGCAACATCGGGCTCTATCGCTGCCAGATCTACGACGACACCACGACCGGTGTGCACTGGCAGTCGCTCAAGGGCGGCCGGGCGCATCACTTCGAGGCCGAGCGGATGAACATCCCGCTCGAGACGGCCATCGTGCTGGGCGGCGATCCGCTGACCATGCTGGCCGCCATCTTGCCGCTTCCCGAAGGCTATGACGAACTCGCCTTCGTGGGATGGGTGCGGGGCACGCCGACCCCCATGGTGCAGGCCAGGACGATGGGGATGATGGTGCCGGCCAACGCCGAGTTCATCGTGGAGGGGTACGTGGGCGCGCACGAGCGGCGGAGTGAAGGGCCGTTCGGCGACCACTACGGTCACTACTCCGAGGCGGCGGACTTCCCGGTGTTTCACGCGACGGCGGTGACGCGCAAGCACAACGCGATCTACCCCGGTACGGTGGTGGGCAAGCCACCGCAGGAAGACAAGTTCGTCGGCATTGCCGCCGGCGAAATGATCGGCCCGCTGGTGAAGCTCATCCAGCCCAGCGTGCGCGACCTGTACGCGTACGATGCGGCGAGCTTCCACAACCTCGTGGGCGTGAGCATGGTGGAGCGGCACCCCACCGAGGTGCTCAAGATCGCCATCGGTCTCAACGGCACCGGCCAGATGGCGCTCACCAAGGTGATGGTGATGGTGCTCGAGAACATCGACTGCCGCGACTTCCGCGCGCTCTTCCGCGAGCTCTGGCATCGCTTCGAGCCGCGCGAGAAGATGCTGATGATGCCGATCGCGCCGCTCGATACGCTCGACTACACGAGCTACATCATGCACGTGGGGAGCAAGGTGATCTTCGACGCAACGGGACCGGTCATCGAGACGGAGCCGCCACCGCGCGCGATTGCCGATCCGCGTGGCTGTGACGAACGCATCACCGACCACCGGCTGTACGAAGGCTTTCTCGTGGTCGTCGTGCAGCGCGATCCGCGCGAGGTGCTCGAGAAGCTCATCCGCTGGGAGCCCCTCGGGAAGATCCGCTTCATCGCCGCGGTGAGCGATGACGTGATGCTGGACGATGACTCGAGTCTG
>JBDHVK010000324.1:0-2809 GCA_039809645.1 Gemmatimonas sp. | reverse complement strand
AAGGCTCATGCCTTCAACATAGCGAACAGAGCCGACGCCCGGTCAGCCCCGCCGTGACCGGCCCTGCCGCGGCTGATCAGAGGCGCGGCTGCCATCGTCGCAGCTGGTCGACGATCGACTGAGGGTGGACCGGCTTGACGAGATGGAGGTCGAAGCCGGCCGCCGCGGTGCGCTGGCGGTCCTGGGCCATTCCCCACCCCGTGAGCGCCACGACGCGAAGACGCGCGCCGTCGGGTCGTTCTCGAAGACGCCGACACACCTCGAATCCGTCGAATCCGGGCATGCCGAGGTCGAGCAGAATGACATCCAGCCCGTGCTCGGCGGCGATGCGCAGCGCCGACTCGCCGTCATGTGCGACGCGCACACGCAGGCCGTACTGCCCGAGCACGTCGCGCAGACTGACGGCGGCATCCTCGTTGTCATCCACGACCAGCACTTCGAGCGTGGGGCGACTCGCCTGTCCGGGCGCCGGCGCACCGGCCTTGACTTCGGCGGCAGGCGCGGCCCGCCGGGGCAGCTCCACGATGAAAGACGCCCCGCACCCCAACCCAGCACTCTCGGCGTGCACGCGTCCGCCGTGCCCTTGAACGAGCGAGCGAACGAGCGAGAGACCGATCCCCAGGCCGCCGGCCGCACCGTGCCGACCCGGATTGACCTGCGTGAACATGTCGAACACCATCTCCAGCATCTCGGGCGCAATGCCCATCCCCTCGTCGCGCACCTCGACGCGAACGTGATCGCGGTCCTCGGTCACGATGAGCTGGATGCGCGATGGCCGCGTGGCGTAGACGGCCGCGTTGTTGAGCAGGTTCGAGAAGACCTGCGCAAGGCGGCTCTCATCGCCGTCCACCCACAGATTGGCTGGCGCCGCGACGATCTCCAGCGTATGGCCACCGCCGTGCATGAGCGGCTGACTGGTCTCCACCGCGCGGTGCAGTACCACGTCCATCCGGACCGGCTTGCGATTGAGCGCGACCCGTCCCGTGGTGATGCGCCCCAGATCGAGCAAGTCGTCGACCAGTCGCGTGAGTGTTCGGACCTGGCGCTCTACAATGTCGAGGGCACGCCGAGCTGTCGCGTCGGCGACCTGCTCACCACGCAACAGCGCGATCGCGTTCGTGATGGGCGCGAGAGGATTGCGGAGTTCGTGTGCGAGCGTGGCCAGAAACTCGTTCTTCCGGCGGTCCATCAGTCGGAGTCGTTCCGACGTGCGCAATGCGGCCTCATGGCGCCGGCGCTCCGACAGATCGGTGATGACGATGCCGATCGCCGCGGTTTCGTCCACCGGCATCGGGACGCTGGACCAGTCCACGGCAATTTGCCGACCCGATGCCAACTCGAGCGTGAGTTCGGCCTGCACCGCCTCCGTCCGTCCGCGCCGAACCGCGTCGTGCACAATTCGCTGTGAGCTCGTCGCCACGAAATGGTGAATTGGGTGCCCGCGCATCGTGGCGGCGTCCGCGTCGAGCAATTGCGAGAGGCGCGAGTTGGCAAAGAGCACAGTGCCGTCGACCAGGACCACGGCCGCACCTTGCTGCATCGACTCGACGAGCAGCCGGTAGCGCCGGTCGGCCGCCTCGATCGTGTAGACCCGCTCGCCAGCCCCGCGGTCCACGACGAACGCGTCCACGGCGCCGGCCCGAATGGCCGCCAGTGTGCTCTCCGCCTCGTCGAGTCGCTGCTGCAGCGCGCTCAGGCGCTCGTCGACGTCGGTCGAGGGCTGGGACACGTCAGCTCACCTCCAGTGCGCGCAGCACGCGCAGCCTGTCTGTGAGATCACCAACGACTCGCCGTACTGGCAGGGGGGCCTTGCGCACCAGTGTGGGGGCGGCGACGAGCTGCTCTACTTTCGATCGCCCGGGTTCGGCCTGCAGATCGATGATCTGCAGGGTATGCCGCCCGGGCAACCACTGCTCGCAGATCGCCGCGACGCTCGCGATCGCCGCCGCTGATCGTTGTCCCATGCCACAGACGAACAGTTGCAGCACATAGCTGGCGCGTCGGCGCTCCTCGAGCGCAGCTTCCATCCGTTCGCGAACCGCCGACGAGTCATCCACTGCATCACCGTGGTCGAAGTTGCAGGCCGATCAGCGCGTGCTCGGCATTCGAGAGATCGCCCACGACCTTGCGGATCGGTGCCGGCAGCCGCCGAATGAGCGTGGGAATGGCCACGATCTGCTCGGACCGCGCCAGCTGCGGACGCTCCACGAGGTCGATCACCTCGATCGTGTACCGCCCGGGCAGGTACTCCTCGCACAGCTGCTTGAGATTGGCGAACGCGGTCAGCGACTTGGGCGACTGGCCGGCGATGTAGAGACGCAGCTGCCAATGCTCGTCGCCTGTCCCCGGTGGATCATGAAACGCGGGCATCGTCATCGTTGCAGCTCCGGATGACCGTTCGATCGGGTCGCGCCACGCCCCCCGCGCAGCTTCAACAGATGCACCGAGTCGGCGTCGCGCTGGCGATCGGCACGGTGACGTTCCACCTCGAGCGTGGCCAGCGCCTCCTGCGTGCTCTCCCGCTCGGCGAGCAGCGCCTGCAATTGTGCCTCCAGTGCGGCATCTCGCCGGCGCAGCTCGCCCAACTGCAGCAGCGCGCGTCGTTGCTCGCGCTCCTGTTCGTCCCGATCGACCAACTCCTGAACGGCGCGCGCCGTGCCCGTCAGGACGCCAGCCCGACCGATGTAGGCATCGATGAGCTCGATCCCGTTCACCCCCAGCCGGAATTCGCGCAGCTGATTGGAGTGCGGCATTCCGCGCGACTTGAGAATGTACAGACAGCGGTTGCGCTCGCCACTGAGCTCCACAT
>JBDHVK010000323.1:0-2810 GCA_039809645.1 Gemmatimonas sp. | reverse complement strand
ATGTGGAGCTCAGTGGCGAGCGCAACCGCTGTCTGTACATTCTCAAGTCGCGCGGAATGCCGCACTCCAATCAGCTGCGCGAATTCCGGCTGGGGGTGAACGGGATCGAGCTCATCGATGCGTACATCGGTCGGGCTGGCGTCCTGACGGGCACGGCGCGCGCCGTGCAGGAGCTGGTCGATCGGGACGAACAGGAGCGCGAACAGCGACGCGCGCTGCTGCAATTGGGCGAGCAGCGTCGGCGCGAGGCCGCACTGGAGGCACAATTGCAGGCGCTACTCGCCGATCGGGAGAGCACGCAGGAGGCGCTGGCCGCGCTCGAGGTGGAACGTCACCGTGCCGATCGCCAGCGCGACGCCGACTCGGTGCATCTGTCGAAGCTGCGCGGGGGACGTGCGGCGACACGATCGAACGGTCATCCGGAGCTGATACGATGACGATGCCCGCGTTTCACGATCCACCAGGGGCGAGTGACGAGCATTGGCAGCTACGACTCTACATCGCCGGCCAGTCGCCCAAGTCGCTGACCGCGTTCGCCAATCTCAAGCAGCTGTGCGAGGAGTACCTGCCCGGGCGATACACGATCGAGGTGATCGACCTCGTGGAGCGACCGCAGCTGGCGCGGTCCGAGCAGATCGTGGCCATTCCCACGCTCATTCGGCGGCTGCCGGCACCGATCCGCAAGGTCGTGGGCGATCTCTCGAATGCCGAGCACGCGCTGATCGGCCTGCAACTTCGACCACGGTGATGCAGTGGATGACTCGTCGGCGGTTCGCGAACGGATGGAAGCTGCGCTCGAGGAGCGCCGACGGGCGAGCTATGTGCTGCAACTGTTCGTTTGTGGCATGGGACAACGATCAGCGGCGGCGATCGCGAGCGTCGCGGCGATCTGCGAGCAGTGGTTGCCTGGGCGGCATACCCTGCAGATCATCGATCTGCAGGTCGAACCCGGGCGATCGAAGCTGGAGCAGCTCGTCGCCGCCCCCACACTGGTGCGCAAGACCCCCCTGCCAGTGCGGCGAGTCGTTGGTGATCTCACAGACCGTCTGCGCGTGCTGCGCGCACTGGAGTTGAGCTGACGTGTCCCAGCCCTCGACCGACGTCGACGAGCGCCTGAGCGCGCTGCAGCAGCGTCTCGACGAGGCGGAGAGCACACTGGCGGCCATCCGGGCCGGCGCCGTGGACGCGTTCGTCGTGGACCGCGGGGCCGGCGAGCGGGTCTACACGATCGAGGCGGCCGACCGTCGCTACCGGCTGCTCGTCGAGTCGATGCAGCAAGGCGCGGCCGTGGTCCTGGTCGACGGCACGGTGCTCTTTGCCAACTCGCGTCTCTCGCAATTGCTCGACTTGGACGCCGCCACGATGCGCGGGCACCCGATTCACCACTGCGTGGCGCCGAGCTCGCAAGCGATCGTGCACGACGCGGTTCGGCGCGGACGGACGGAGGCGGTGCAGGCCGAACTCACGCTCGAGTTGGCATCGGGGCGGCATATTGCCGTGGACTGGTCCAGTGTCCCGATGCCGGTGGACGAAAGCGCGGCGATCGGCATCGTCATCACCGATCTGTCGGAGCGGCGACGGCATGAGGCCGCGCTGCGCACGTCGGAGCGGCTGCAGCTCATCGATCGCCGGAAGAACGAGTTTCTCGCGACGCTTGCCCATGAGCTCCGCAATCCACTGGCGCCGATCACGAACGCCATCGCGCTGCTGCGCGACGAACAGGTCGCCGAAGCGACCGCCCGCCGCGCACTCGACATCGTCGAGCGCCAGGTTCGCACGCTCACGCGCCTGGTGGACGATCTGCTCGATCTGGGGCGCATCACCACCGGCCGAGTGGCGCTCGACCGCGCACCGGTCCGCGTCGACGTCGTGCTGCACCGCGCGGTGGAGACCAGCCAGCCGCTCATGCAGGGCGGCGGTCATACGCTCGAAATCGTTGCGTCGTCGGGCGAACTCTGGGTACACGGCGACGAAGGCCGCCTGGCGCAAGTGTTCTCGAACCTGCTCAACAACGCGGCGGTCTACGCGACGGCGCCCTCGCGCATTCAACTCCTCGTGACCGACAGCCGCGACCAGGTGCGCGTTGAAGTGCGCGATCAGGGGATCGGGGATCGCTCCCGAGATGCTGGACGTGGTGTTCGACATGTTCACGCAGGTGAATCCGGGGCGGCACGGAGCAGGCGGCGGTCTCGGGATCGGCCTCTCGCTCGTTCGCTCGCTCGTGCAGGGGCATGGCGGGCGCGTGTACGCCGAGAGCGCAGGGTTGGGGCGGGGCTCGTCGTTCATCGTGGAGTTGCCCCGACGGCCCGCGCCCCCGGCCGACGTTGTGCGCGGGCGGTGGGAGCTTGGCCAGGCGATCGGTCCGACCCTCGAGGTGTTGGTGGTGGATGACAACGAGGATGCGGCGATCAGTCTGCGCGATGTGCTCGGTCAGCATGGCCTGCGGGTGCGCGTCGCGCATGACGGGGAGTCCGCACTCCGTATCGCCGCCGAGCACGGGCTGGATGTCATTCTGCTCGACCTTGGCATGCCCGGATTCGACGGATTCGAGGTGTGTCGCCGACTGCGCGAACGTCCCGACGGCGCGCGTCTTCGCGTCGTGGCCCTCACGGGGTGGGGAATGGCCCAGGACCGCCAGCGCACCGCGGCGGCCGGCTTCGACCTCCATCTCGTCAAGCCGGTCCACCCCCAGTCGATCGTCGACCAGCTGCGACGATGGCAGCCGCGCCTCTGATCAGCCGCGGCAGGGCCGGTCACGGCGGGGCTGACCGGGCGTCGGCTCTGTTCGCTATGTTGAAGGCATGAGCCTT
>JBDHVK010000322.1:0-2815 GCA_039809645.1 Gemmatimonas sp. | reverse complement strand
CCTTCGAAGAGGCCACCGGCGAGCCGCCCGCCTTCTTCCACCTCAACGACAGCGAAGGTGCGCTCGGGTCGAACAAGGACCGCCACAAGCTGATCGGCGAGGGGCTCATCGGCGAAGAAGCGTTCGGCTGGCTGCTGCACGACAAGCGGGCCAGGCACGTACCGCTCATCCTCGAGACGCCGCAGGAAGTCGCCGAGGTGGCCGAGGACGACGATACCCCAGATCCGTGGGACGTGCGCTCCATCGCGCTGTTGCGGTCGCTCGGCGCCTGACGCCCGTTCCCGTCGACGGCGGGATGAGGCGCGGTCGGACATTCACGGTGGCGGTCGCGATCGCGGTCGCGGCGCTCGGAGTGGCCGTCCTGAGTGCGACCTCGTGTCGCCCACCCGCCGCCGAATCCGAACCGCGTGTCGTGACGCGTTCCGACGTGCGCGTCCCGGTCGACACGGGTGGGGGGGCACTCCTGTTGGCGGGCACGTTGACCGTGCCGTCCACGACCGACGGCCGGCGTCCGCCGGTGGCGCTCCTGCTCGGTGGCTCCGGTCCGCAGAATCGCGACGGCGCGCGCGATGATCTTCCCGGGTATCAGCCGTGGCAGGAGACGGCGGATTCGCTGGCAGCGAGCGGCATCGCGTCGTTGCGCCTCGATGATCGCGGGACGGCGGCGTCCGCGGGCCGCTTCGCGGGCAGCACGACCCTCGACTTTGCGCGCGACGCCGAAGCGGCCGTCGCCTGGCTCGAGACGCAGCCGTCGGTCGATGGCACCCGCGCGGCGCTGGTGGGACACAGCGAGGGGGCGCTCGTCGCGCTGCTCGCTGCGGCGCGGATGCGCTCGGTGCGCGCGCTCGCGCTCCTCGGCGCCGCCTCGCGTCCCGGGCGCGAACTGGCCCGTTGGCAGCGACAGGCCGTGGTGTTGCGTGATCTCGCCGCGTTTCCGCCGAGTGCGCGCACGCCGGCGCTGGCGGCCGCCGAAGGGGAGGCCGAGCGGCTCGCCGCGCGGGAGCCGTGGCTGCGCATCTGGTTCGCGCTCGACCCGCGCGAGGCGGCGCATGAGGCCGCGCGCGCGACGCACGCGCCAGTGCTGCTCGTACACGGCGAGACCGATCAACAGGTGCCGGTGACGCAGGCGGACGAGCTGGCGGCCGTGCTGCGCGCCGGCGGGAGCTCGGTGCGCCTCGTGCGCCTGCCGCGCACCAATCACCTGTTCCTCCCCGATGACGACGGCGGCCCGGAGGGCTACGTCCGACTCACCGACCGGCGCATGCGGCCGGCGGCACTCGGGGCGATTGTCGGCTTTCTCCGAGGGGAATTGGACGCGCGATAGCGTGTGTGAATGCAGGCGCCGACGCGTTTCCGAGGGAAAATCGTCGAAAAAAGTCGATTCTCAGAGGGAAAAACGCGAAATCACCTATTGCGCGCGTATCTCGCGATTGTAGTTTGTGCCCGTCCGCGAAGCGCGTACCGACTTCGCGCGATCCTGTCGAGACATGGATTGCTCGACCCGACCCAACGGTCACACACGCTCAGGAGACGACATGGCCGCTGCGAAGAAGTCCGCGAAGAAGGCTGCGAAGAAGGCTGCTCCGAAGAAGGCTGCCAAGAAGGCCGCCCCGAAGAAGGCCGCGCCGAAGAAGGCTGCCGCCAAGAAGGCTGCGCCGGCCAAGAAGGCCGCGCCGAAGAAGGCCGCCAAGAAGGCGGGCAAGCGCGCGCCGAACCCGGCGTTCATGAAGGCCCTGACGCCGAGCGCCGAGCTGGCCGCCGTCGTGGGTGACAAGCCGCTGCCGCGCACGGAAGTCGTCAAGAAGCTGTGGGCCTACATCAAGAAGAACGGCCTCCAGGACCAGAAGAACAAGCGCAACATCAACTCCGACGACAAGCTCAAGGCGGTCTTCGGTGGCAAGAAGTCGGTGAGCATGTTCGAGATGACCAAGCTCGTGTCGGCCCACCTGAAGTAACTCTCGCGAGTCTTCTGCGTATGTTTGAAGGGGCGCGTCCCACCGGGACGCGCCCCTTCTCACTGTCCTTTATCCCCGCCTGCCCGTGGCCGCGAAGCCGTCCTCGTCCGATCGCTCCTCCGTCTCTCAGCTCCGCGCCGGCAAGTCGGGGAGCAGTGGCAAGTCCTCCGGGGGCGCCTCCACCTGGGAAAACATCAAGGCGATTCTCGTCACGGTGGCGATCTTCCTCGCCATCCGGACGTTCCTCATCGAGGCCTACCGGATTCCGTCCGGGAGCATGATCCCGACGCTGCTCGTCGGCGACTGGCTCTTCGTCAACAAGCTCGCCTACGGCCCGCACGTCCCGTTCACCGAGGTGAACCTCCCGGGGTATGACGAACCCGAGCGCGGCGATGTGGTGGTGTTCGTGTCCCCCACGCAGATCGACCAGCCGGAAGATCCCAACCCCACGCTCGTGAAGCGGCTGGTGGCGGTGGCCGGCGATACGATCTACATGCGCGGCGGCCTGCTGCACGTGAACGGCAAGCCGCAGCCGCAGGGCTACGCCGCGTCGCAGAACCCCAAGCAGGACGGCGGCTTCTCGCATCCGCTCTTCCAGTGGCAGCACCAGTTCGAGCTCAAGGGCACGCACTTTGGTGAGCCCCCCGCCCAGCCCACGCTCGACGACTGGGGCCCGCTCGTGGTGCCGCCCAAGCACCTCTTCATGCTCGGCGACAATCGGTACGACTCGAAGGACGGCCGCTACTGGGGCATGGTGCCGCGCGAGAACGTGCGCGGGCGCCCGGTGTTCGTCTACTACTCGTACCGCGGGAAGGAGGAGAGCGACCGCTTCCTGCCGTTCATCACCGACATCCGGTGGG
>JBDHVK010000321.1:0-2818 GCA_039809645.1 Gemmatimonas sp. | reverse complement strand
CGACGGTGAGGGGCAACGGTAACGTCCCGCCGCGCAGCACCCGGATCAGGCGCCGCTATGCTCGATCAGGTGGAGGAATTTGGGGTGGCCACCGGTGGAGGAGTTTGGGTGGCCGCCCGGGGCCGATGAGCGGCGATGACGAGAACGTGGACCGTGCCTTGACCGGGGGCGGCACCGGCAAGCCAGGACGACAGGTCCGCACCGATACGCCCGCCGGTGAACAGCACGTCATCGAGGTAGATGAAGTCGCCCCCGTCGCCGCCACACTGCTCGATGTCGAGCCCGCATTGCGTCTTCAAGGCTTCGCCGAATAGCTGGCGGATCTCCGCTTGGCTGTGACCGTTCTGCTGGATGTTCAGGAACTGTGCCTTGCGCCAGTGATCGCACGGTTTGTCCCCAGCGAGCGTCTTGTGCGCGATCTGCTTTCCGAAGAACTGACTGACCGTCGCGCGTGCGAAGTACGTCTGCTTGAGTACGTGGTCGAGTTCCCGAAGCAGAGGAAGCTGAACCTCCGCGTCGAACTGGCACACCCACCGGTCGACATGCTCGGCGGTCGGCGCTGGAAGATCACCCGCTCGGTAGTCAGCGGTGGTCTGGGCGATCGACTCGAGCAGCGTCTGCCGTTCCGTCACGGCTTGCCTCCAGTCTTCTTCTGAAGCGGCGCGCGGCTGGCTGCTCGATAGTGCTCCGGTTGATCCTTCACGAGTTCGACTTCGTAGCGCCGACGATCAAGCACCTCCAGAAAGCCCATGACGTGACTCTCGTCGACAACAAGCTTCCCGTTGATCTCGCTGAAGTCAACGCCGGTTGCTTTGCAGAGTTTCTTGAGATTGCGCTTGTCGATGTTCTTCGACTCCTTCTGTCCACGAATGGAGGCCAGGTACCTCGCCGCCCGCGGATGCGTGGCCGCATAGGCTGCGATGCCGCCGAAATCGACGAAGGCGACGTCGTGCTGAAGAGCCTTAACGTTCTGAGGGACCGCCGCCAGGATCGCCGATTGAAGCTGCCCCGCAAACTCGAACCCGCTCGGCCTAAGGATGTGGATCTCAGCAGCATCGATGAGCAGGTCGAAGTCGGTGTCCAGCTTGAAGACTCGGTCTTCGATGACCCTGAGCGTGTCATCGGCGAACCTGATCAGCCGGTTCTTCAGGACACCCTTGAACTGCGTGGCACGCCGAAGCGCGGTGAGCTTTCGCCCTTTGGCGTCGGTCAGACGGGCGAAGTAGCAGAAGACCTTCCCGGGGTCCTGAAGGGCGTTCGCTGCCGGGTCGAGGTTGACGGCCTCATGGAGCGATTTCAGAGGCGCGCTCAAATCGTCGTCGAGCGGAAGGTGCAGATACTCCTCGCCAGCGTGCTTCTCCGAAGGTTCATATCGGGGCGGGTCAGTGCTTAGCGGCTGCATTGCAGCCCAGGTTTCCACAACCATTTCGCGCAACGCTTGCTGCACGCCACTGTCAACTGGAACGTAGGCGTAGGTGCGCGCATCGTCGATGTCTCGCCCGACACCGAACTCGACGTGCTTGATGCTCTTCAGATCGAACTGCAGCTTCATCTCCGCGCCTCGAAATAGACGGTGTCGCTCAGCCGATAGGCTCGGATGCGCTCGCCGGACGCAACGCTCACACGCGGCGTGATCAGCACGTAGCTGCTTCGTCCACTCAAGGGACTGCCTTCTGCTGCTGGGTACAGGCTGAAGACTCGGTAGCCGAACAGCGCAAAGAGAATGTTCATGTAATGCAGGTTCAAGTGCCAGAACATGAACACCACGAACCCCAGCCCCGCCAAGGCTGCGGCCAGCGTGCGCCAGGTAGCCAGCGTGTCGGCGTAGAAGGGTAGGAGCATCGCGAACAGGTAGACGAGCAAGTGCTCCCGGTTGTCCTCGACGGCCGCAATGGCTAGCTCTCTCGTGTCACCTCGCTGGCGGGCGATCCGGATGCGGTACCAGAGGAAGGCATTTGGGCCCACGACCATTGCGGCACAGAACGTAAGGAAGTAGACATCGGGAATCAGAGCCGTGCCACGGATCGCCCATAGGATGAAGAGGGGCGAAACGCTGCTCAGCACCATGAGAAGGCGAGCCAGCTTGAGGCCCTCGTTGTGCCCCGTCTGAATCATGTCCCGAGCACCTGCTTGAACCACAAGATCGCAGCCTCGCCTTCCTTGCGCGTCACCTCATCGACGGTGCGGCTGTGGCGGATGCCGTTGCGCAGCTCCGCAAGCTGATCGAAGCGCTTGGACAGCGTCTCCTTGTTCGGGAAGCGCGCCTGAAACAGCGGGCCAAGCGCTTTGCTCGCCACGGTGTCCTGCAGTTCCCGGAGGTCCGCGTACTCGAGCTTGCCGGCCAGCGTCGCGTAGTGATTCGCGTCGAGCGCGGCGTTTTTCTTAGCCATGGACTGGAGCCGCTCGTTCACCTTCTGCTGGACATGCGGCGGCAGCTTCGACTCATCGCCCGCAAGGGCTTCGCAGATCGCTTGCCGAAGGCCCAGCTCGATCATCTCGATCTGCGCGTCGAGCTCACGCAATTGGGGCGGCAGATCCAGCCGCTCCTTGATCAGCAGGTCCTCGATCGCCTCCTGGATGGTGCGCTGCCGTTCGACGAGGAAGCCCTCGAAGTCGCGGGCGCCGAAGGGCTTTCGGAGCAGGATGTCGAAGGCTGCCGGCGAGATGAAGTGCGACTCGAGGGTCGCGCGGACCGTGGCCTCGCCGTTGGCGGTGATGAGTTCCGGCAGATACTCGTTCGGCAGCCGGTCGTTGATCACGTTCCGATTGGTGTCGGCGGTCAGGGGCGTGCGATTCAGGATCGTGTCGACCGAAGTCT
>JBDHVK010000320.1:0-2833 GCA_039809645.1 Gemmatimonas sp. | reverse complement strand
GTGCCGCCGGTCATCAATGCCGGCACCGTCACCTTCGACCTCGTGAACAACGGCGAGGATGTGCACGCGATGACGCTGCTGCAGCTGCCCGACAATCACACCATGCGCGACTTCCTCGACACGTTCCATCACAACGGGCTCATTCCGCCGTGGATGACGACGCTCGGGTCAACGCCGACCATCGCGCCCAAGCAGGAAGCGTTCATCACCGCGCGCCTCAAGCCGGGCCGGTACGTGCTCGCCTGCCTCATTCCGGCGCGCGACGGCCGCGCGCACACCGAAAAGGGCATGGTGCAGTCGTTCACGGTCAAGTGAACGACTGCACCGCCCCCATTACATCGCGATTTTCTTGAGCTGCAGCTTCTTGGCCTGCTCGCGCAGGTGTTCGTCCATCTTGATGCGCGGAATGCCGTTCTTGAGCCATTCCGGCGCCGGCTGCCCCTTGAGATAGGTGTCCCAGTACTCGATAAGGCGCTGGCTGTAGTCCTTGCGATTCCTGAGCTGCGACAGGCCGTGGTTCTCCCCGACATACTCGAGGAGGATCACGTCCTTGTTGAGCTGGCGCAGCGTGTTGTAGTACGTGATGCCCTGGTTGAAGTCCACCGCGCCATCCTTGTCGTCGTGCAGGATGATGAGCGGCGTCTGCACCTTGTCGGCGAACCGGTTGGGCGAGTTGCGCTCGTAGGCATCCTTGTTCTCCAGGAAGTTGCCCTTGAAGCGACCCTGCGAGCTCTGGAAGATCCCCTGGTTCGCGCCGCCAGTGTTCCAGTACACCGAGCTGTACATGCTCACCATGTCGGTGAGCGGCGCACCGGCCACGGCACTCTTGAAGATGTTGGTCTGCGTGACGAGGAAGCTCGTCTGGTAGCCGCCCCACGAGTGGCCATGCAGACCCACGTTCGCCGAGTCCACGATACCCGTCTTGATCGCCGCCTTCACGGCCGGCACCACGCTCCACACCGCGCTCATTCCCGGGTCATTGAGCTTGTAGACGATGTCCGGCAGGAAGACGGCATAGCCGCGCGACGTGTGCACGCCGATCAGCGCGTTGGGTGAACTCGAGAAGGTGGGCGAGTAGAACTGGTTGAGCGCATCCGACTGCAGCTCATAGATGAAGGTGAGCGTCGGATACTGCTTCCCTTCCTGATAGCCGGCCGGCAGGTAGAGGGCGCCCTGCAGCGTGTCGCCCTTTTCGCTCACATAGTTCACGAGGCGCGAGCCCGGGCTCCACGCCACCCCGTTCATGTTGGGGTTCGCATCACTCAGGCGCACCGAATCGGCGAGCGTGTTGTTGGCGAACGACACGCGCCAGTAATCGGGGAACCGTGCCGACGTCTGAATCGACGCGACCCACACCTCGGCGTCCTTGGCCTTCATCGGCGCGACACGCGTATCGCGCCAGCCGCTCACCGCCACCGCGCCGCCCTTGAGGCCATCCACCCGCACCATCGCTTCCTTCTTCGTGCGCGCCTGCATCGCCATGACGTACAACGGCTTGGTAAGATCGATCGCGCGCTCGCGCGGTTCGAAGCCCACACGGCGCTGATAGCGGATGCGCTTCGCCTTGCCGTCGCCGGTGAGGTTGAGGTACTGCCCGCCGGCGAGCCCCACGCGCCAGATATCGTAGTTGTCCTGCAGCAGGACGTACTTGCCATCCTTGCTGAAGCCGATCACCTGCGTGGGCGGACGGTCCACGTTGTGGTCGTCTTCGGTGTCGATGAAGCTGACCGGCGCCGCCTTGGTGATGTTCGTCGTCACCTTCGTCGCCACGTCGTACGCCTGCCAGTGGCCGTCGTCCCAGAAGAGCACGGTGCGGCCATCGGGCGAGAGCTGCGACTGGCTGTGCGCCTCCTTCTTCACCAGCGACTTCTCGCCCGTGCGCGCGTCGATCACGTACACGTCTCGGCGTTGGATGCCATCCACGCTCGACTGGCGCTCGTAGGCGCTCACATCGCTGCCGAGCAGCTTGCTGTCGCGCCCAGCGAAGCTGGCGGTGCGGATCTTGTCATCAGTGAGCTGCACCACCTGCTGGGTGGCCGGGAAGTACGTCGCGAGGAACGAGAACCCCTTGTCGGCCTGCTCCTGCACCAGCTGCATGCTCTGGAGGCGCGGGTCCTTGTGGTGCCAGAGAATGAGCGTTGGCTTTTCGTCGTCCTCGAGCAGCTCGCTCTTCGGCACCGGCGGCGTAGCCACGCGGAGGCCGATCACGAGACCATCGAGCGATTCCATCCAGCGCGGCGCACGATCGGGGCTCACTTCCATGCCGTTCGGCAAGGTGGCCTTGCCGCCAAGTCCGACCTGCACCTGCTGCGCAGCGGGGCTCGCCAGCTTGCTCACGCCGATCGCGGCCCACGTGGTGTCGGTGCCGGCGCTGTCGGCCGTGCCTTTGAGGAACGCGAGCGCATCGAGCGAGTCGCTCCACGACAGGCGGCGATAGAGCGCCTTGCCGGCGTCGAGCACCTTCACCGAGCCGTTGCCGAGATCGCGCAGCTGTACGCCGTTGCCGGCCATTTCGCGCGCGTCGATGGCATAGGCAAGCCAGCGGCCCTTTTCGTCGAAGGCAAAGTCGGCCACGTTGCCGACGTTGAACACGTTGGCGGTACCGAGTTCCACGAGCAGCATATCGGTGCCGTCGACGCGGCCACCGCCGCCGCCGAGCGGATTGCCCCCCATGCCCGGCGCGCCGGGCTGCGGCCCGCCGCCGCCACCGCCCCCGCCACCGCCGCCGCCTGGCGCGTCGGCGCCATAGAGCTGCATGCCGAGGAACTTCGGCGAGTCACCGCCGAAGGCGATGCGGCGCACGCGATCGAATTCGCGCTGTTCGCCGGTCGCG
>JBDHVK010000319.1:0-2846 GCA_039809645.1 Gemmatimonas sp. | reverse complement strand
TGGGACGTGGAGAGCGCGATGCATGCGCAGACCATGGTCGTGGTCGCGAAGGACGGTCGCGCCCTGTCGCCAGCCTACGGGGCACCGGCGCGCATTCATTCGCCCGTCAAGCTGGGCTACAAGAACACCAAGTACCTCACGCGCATCACCTTCATGCCCACAGCCAACGGTGGGTACTGGAGCGATGCGGGGTATGAATGGTTCGGCGGCACCTGAGCGTTGGCTCAGATGCCGCCGATGGGCCCTGGGTCGTGAACTACTTCGACGCCTTGGCCGGCGTGATCACGATGTTGCGGAATTCCATGCCCGTGTGATCACCCTGCAGGTAGATCGGGCCGGGCTCGCCCTCCTTGCTGTCGATCGCGCCGCCGGTGATGCCGGGAATCGTCTGGTCCACGATGATCGACTTGCCGTTGAGTACCACCGTGACGCGACGGCCGATGAGCGTGATGTCGTACGTCTGCCAGACGCCGGGGCCCGTGTACGCGTTCTCGTTCGGATAGAGGAAGCCGTACACGCCACCCATGTGCGTGCTCTTGGGTTCGACATTGAGGCTGTCTTCGATCTGCACTTCATGACGGCCGCGCAGATAGACGCCGCTGTTGCCGCCCTTCGGTGAGCGGAACTCGAGGTGGATCTTGAAATCCTCGAACGTCTGCTTGGTGCGCAGGTTGGCGCCGCCCTTGGCGTTGGTCAGGATGCCGTTGACCACACTCCAGTTGCTCTTCGCCTCACCCATCGGCTGCCACGCGTCCATGTTCTTGCCGTTGAAGAGCACGATCGGCGCGCCCCACACCGGCGGCGCCGAGCGGCGCAGGCCGGGCGCCCGAACGCCGGTGAACGCATGCTTCTCGCCGTTCGGCGTGGTGAGCGTGCCCTTGAGCTGATCGTTCACGAGCGTGGCCTCGATCTGCAGATCGCCGTTGCCCTGCTCCCACTGCGGCGGAATGGCGAAGCGCATCACGTTGTCGGTGAACGTGACCTTGGCAATGGGGCGTGCACTCCCGCCGTCGTGCACGAAGCGGCCCACCAGCGTGCGGCTCCCGGAGAGCCAGATTTCGACCCACGATGGATACTCGCGATCGGTGCCCTGCACGGTGAGGTCCCAGCGGCCGGCCACGTCCGTTCGGATCGGCCCTTGCGCAGTCGCGGGGCGGGGAACGATCGGGACCAGCAGCATTGCCAGCAGGGTCGCGAGGATAGGCACGCGGCGCCAGGGCGCGGGCCGAGGCGCAGGCCGGCACGCGAAATCGGCAGGGATCGTCACGGCTGCACGGAGTAAGAGGTCGCGTTAAACTGCATCAGGATGTGCAGCGCAGTCGGCAGGATGGGCCGCGCTGCGCACGGTGCCCCAAGATTCTACTCGACGGAGTCTGTTCATGGCGACTTTCTCTCTCTCGTCATTGGTCTCGGCGCCCGTGCGCCGAACCCTGGGTCGAACCCTTCGTCTTGGTGTCGCCGGCCTGCCCGCGGCACTGGCCGCCTGCGTCACCGCCGACCCGACGCTCGCGCCGGCGCCCACGCAGCGCGCGGAGCTGGCCGGTCAGTGGACGCTGACCAAGGTCGCCGGGATCGCCCTGCCGGCCATGGTGGACTCGGCCACCAGCCCCACGGATCGCAGTGTGACGCGCATCCGACTCGACTCGGCGCAGATGGCGCTCGATGGCAAGGGGTCGTGGTCCCAGGTGCTCTACTTCTCGGGCTGGCGTGCCACCGGCGACGGGACGCTGGCGCCCGTGTTCGTCTCGCGTCAGGGCGATCAGGGCACGTGGGCGGTCGACGCCCGTGGCCTGCGACTTACCAGTGGCGCCGGGTCGTCCGTTGTCGACGCCACGGTGCTTGCCAACACGCTGCGGCTTCCCGCGCTCCCGAGCGCGCTCGACGGTATCGGGGCGATGGAGTTCGCGAAGCGCTAACCCGACAGCGCAGCCGCGGCGGCATGAATGGCCGCGCGGATGCGGGGATACGACCCGCATCGGCAGAGGTTCCCCTGCATCGCGGTGTCGATATCGCTGTCGGATGGTGCACGATTGCCGGCGAGCAGCGACACCGCGGCCATGACCTGCCCCGACTGGCAATAGCCACACTGCGCCACATCCTGCGTCACCCACGCGTCCTGAACGGCGCGCGCAATCATCGCCGCGCTCCCGTCGCCGCTCACGCCTTCGATCGTCGTCACCGCGCGCGCGCCCACGGCCGACACCGGCGTGACGCAGGCGCGCGTGGGCACGCCGTCGAGATGCACCGTGCACGCTCCGCAGAGCGCCATGCCGCAGCCGAACTTGGTGCCTGTCAGTGCGAGCGTGTCGCGCAACACCCAGAGCAGCGGTGTGTCGGGCGCCACGTTCAGCGTGCGCGCGCTGCCGTTCACCGTGAGCGTGACCGCGTCGCTCATCGCCTCGCGTAGCGGCTCGCTCATCGCGCGCCTCCCACGAGTTGTCCGGTGGGGACACGCAGTGGCAGGGAGCGGAGGCGCGTCCCGGTCAGCACGAAGAGCGCGTTCGCCACGGCGGGTGCGATGGGGGGCAGTCCCGGTTCGCCCACGCCAGTGGGTGGCGCACTGCTCGGCATGATGATGGTGTCGATGACGGGGGTTTCGGCGATGCGCATCGGGAGGAGCGTATCGAAGTTGCCTTCACGCACCCGCCCCTGATCGATCGTGATGGCCCCGCCGAGTGCCGCCGAGAGGCCGAAGATGATGCCGCTTTCCATCTGCTGTTGGACCCCGCTCGGGTTCACCGCCAGTCCGCAGTCCACGGCACAGGTGACGCGGTGCACGCGAATGCGCTGATTTTCACCGAGCGAGACTTCGGCGATCTGGGCCACGGTCGTCCCGAACGCCATGT
>JBDHVK010000318.1:0-2889 GCA_039809645.1 Gemmatimonas sp. | reverse complement strand
TTAACGCGCCGCCGCCACGCACTCCAGTTCAACCCGCGCGTTGAACAGCAGCGTGGCTTGCACCGCGGTGCGCGCGGGGAACTTGCCGTTCGGGAAATAGCTCCGGTACACGGTGTTCATCGCCGGCCATTCCTTGAGGTCGGCGATGAACGCCTGACAGCGCACGATGCGGTCCATGCCGAGTCCGGCGGCGCTGAGCGTCTTCTTGATGTTCTCCAGGACCTGTCTGGTCTCCGCTTCGATGCCGCCGGGGACCAGCGTGCCGTCGGGCTTCGTGCCGAGCGTGCCGGAGACGAAGACGAGATCGCCGACACGCACCGCCGGTGAGAATGGATTGGCTGGCGGGCCATCGGGCTGAATGAAGACCGGGTCGACGGCGGCGGCCTGACGGGCGCAGGCCGTGGTCGCCGCGAGGAGGACGGCGGCGCCCAAGGCGCGTACGCCGGTGCGAATCGTGACGGAAGTTGGCATGTAAACGATTTGCCGCCGGCGTTCGTCCCCGTCAAGGCGCAATCGTCGGGTGAGCGCTCTCGCGGATCGACGGGCGCGCGATATGTTCGCCTCATGCAACCCGAACCCACGGCGTTCGACGCCATCGTCGTTGGCTCCGGCATCTCCGGAGGCTGGGCCGCCAAGGAGCTCACCGAGAAGGGGCTCAAGGTCCTCCTGCTCGAACGCGGCCACATGGTCGAGCACATCAAGGACTACACCAACGCCACCAAGGGGCCGTGGGAATATCCCCATCGCGGCGGGCGCACGCAGCGTATGGTGGCCGACTATCCGGTGCTCAAGCGCGACTACCCGCTCAACGAGAAGAACCTCGACTTCTGGGCGAACGACAAGGACTCGCCGTACACCGAGGTCAAACGGTTCGACTGGTATCGAGGCTACCAGCTGGGCGGCCGATCGCTGATGTGGGGGCGCCAGAGTTACCGCTGGAGCGATTTCGACTTCGAGGCGAATGCGAAGGACGGCATCGCGGTGGACTGGCCGATCCGCTACAAGGACATCGCGCCCTGGTACTCGTACGTTGAGAAATTCGCCGGCATTCAGGGTACGCGCGAAAACCTGCCGCAGCTCCCCGACGGCGAATTCCTGCCGGGCTTCGACCTCAATTGCGGCGAACGCGCCGTAAAGGCGAAGCTCGAGAAGCACTACGCCGGCAAGCGGCACCTGATCATCGGCCGCACCGCCAACATCACCAAGCCCATGGAAGGGCGCGGCGCCTGCCAGACGCGCGACGCCTGCTGGCTGGGGTGCATCTACGGCGCCTACTTCAGCACGCAGAGCTCCACGCTCCCGGCCGCGCGCAAGACGGGCAACCTCACGCTCAAGGTGAACAGCATCGTGCACGAACTCGTGTACGACAAGAACACGAAGCGCGTTTCCGGCGTGCGCGTCACCGATGCGGTCACGAAGCAGAGCACCGAGTACACCGCCAAGATCTTCTTTGTCTGCGCCTCCACGCTCAATTCCACGTGGCTGCTCATGCGCTCGGCGCGCGACATCTGGCCCGGCGGCCTTGGGAGCAGCAGCGGCGAGCTTGGGCACAACCTGATGGACCATCACTTCCGGCTGGGCGCCAACGGCACGCTCGACGGTATGGAAGACCAGTACTACAACGGTCGGCGGCCGACGGGCGTCTACATCCCGCGCTTCGTGAACCTGTTCGGTGACAAGCGCCCATACCTGCGGGGCTTCGGCTATCAGGGCGGCGCGGGGCGCGACAGCTGGCAGCGTGGCGTAGCCGAACTGGGGGTGGGCGGTGACTTCAAGGACATGCTCACCGAGCCCGGACGATGGAATGTGGGCGCGAATGCGTTCGGCGAGATGCTCCCCGACCACAAGAACATGGTGAGCATCGACGAGTCGAAGACCGACAAGTGGGGGCTGCCGGTGCTCAAGATCGACTGCGCGATCGGCGAGAACGAGCAGCTGATGCGCAAGGACATGATGAGCGAGATGGCCGAGATGCTGGAGGCGGGTGGCGCGAAGAACGTGAGCACGTTCGACAACGGCTATGCGCCCGGCATGGGCATTCACGAGATGGGCACGGCGCGCATGGGGCGCGACCCCAAGACGAGCGTGCTCAACGCGCACAATCAGGTGTGGGACGCGCCCAATGTGTTCGTCACCGATGGCTCGTGCATGACGAGCGCGGCAGCGGTCAACCCGAGTCTCACCTACATGGCGTTGACGGCGCGCGCGGCGGACTTCGCCGTGAACGCGCTCAAGACGCGCGATCTCTGAGGAGCGCCGCATGAACGAGACGACTGGCCTTGATCGTCGCGAAGCGATTCGCCGCGTGAGCCTCCTGCTCGGCGGCGTGGCCTTCGTGGGTGGCACCGGCCTGCTCGAAGCCTGCGCCAAGGAGCGGAGCGCCGCGAGCGACACCATGGCGACGAACGCGGGTCCGCAGCCGATCGGCAGCTTCAGTGTGGCCGATCAGGCGTTCCTCGACGAAGTCGCCGAGACCATTCTGCCCACCACCGCGGCATCGCCCGGCGCGAAGGCCGCGAAGACCGGGCCGTTCATGGCGCTCATGGTGACGGACTGCTATGAGCCCAAGGATCAGCAGATCTTCCGCGAAGGCATGCGATCACTCGCCGCCGCGTGCGAGAAGATGCACGGCACGGGCTTCATGCGCGCGAGCGCCGAGCAGCGGGCGGCGATACTGACGGCGCTCGACAGGGAAGCGATGGACTACATGGCGGCCAGAAAGCCGGACGCGCCGACGCATTACTTCCGCATGATGAAGGAGCTGGCGCTGCTGGGCTTCTTCACGTCGGAGATCGGGTGCACGCAGGCGCTGCGCTACAAGGAGAGCCCGGGGCCGTTCGAGGGCTGCGTGCCGTACAAGAAGGGCGAGAGGGCGTGGGCCGCGCACGC
>JBDHVK010000317.1:0-2932 GCA_039809645.1 Gemmatimonas sp. | reverse complement strand
GTCATGGAAGGTGCGCCACTCCTTGGACCAAAGAAGCTCAGATCCGACTGCTACCAATCGATAGCCGTTAAACTCAGCATAGATGATGGGCTTCCCCAATCCTTGCTGCTGCTCACGCTGATGCGCATTTCACCCAAGTCGATCACACGTTTCGGCGCAAAGCGATCACCGGTTTCGATCCAAAGCGATCAGCCGTTTCGGCTGATGTCGATCACCGGGAGCCGGGCGCGGACGAGGGGTTAGTCAGTCGGGGTGTCGGGGGTCGGCAAGCGGCGTAACGAGCCGCCGGTGAGAGTGAGCCGGTGGGCGTGATGGACCAGCCGGTCGAGGATGGCGTCCCCAAACGTGGGGTCGCCGATCATCTCGTGCCAGTGATCGACGGGCAGTTGGCTGGTCACGAGGGTGGCCCGGCGGCCGACGCGGTCCTCGACGAGTTCGAGGAGATCCCGCCGTTCGCGGTCGCCGAGCGGCGCGAGTCCCCAGTCGTCGAGGATCAAGAGATCGGTGCGCGCCAGCGTCTGCATCAGCTTCGCGTAGCTGCCATCCGCGCGGGCGAGCACCAGGTCTTCCCCGAGCAGTCGCGGCACGCGCACATACCGCACGGTGTGCCCCTGTCGGCACGCACTGTTGCCGAGGGCACAGGCGAGCCACGACTTGCCCGTGCCGGTGGGGCCGGTGATGAGCAGCGTCTGGTGTTGGCGGATCCATTCGCCGCCGGCGAGTTGCAGCACGCGACTGCGTTCGAGGCCGCGCTTCGCGCGGAAGTTCACGTCTTCGACGCAGGCGGCATACCGCAGCCGCGCGAGCTGGAGCAGGCGCGACAGCCGCCGATCATGCCGCAGCGCCTGCTCGCGCTCGAGGAGCAGCGCGAGCCGCTCCTCAAAGGCGAGGGTGGTGAGATCGGGGATGCCGCGTTGTTCGTCGAGCGCCGTGGCCATGCCATGCAGCTTGAGCGCGTGTAACGTGGAGAGCGTTTGTTCGAGGAGCATCAGGAGCTCAGCAGAGGGTGAGGTGAGACGCAGCCACCGGGAGCGGCTCCGCGACCGCATCGGTGCCGGTGGCGGCGGCTTCGTAGTACGCGGCGCCGCGGACATGCTCGTGATGCGTCGGGAGTGGCCGCGTCGGCGTGGATTCCTCGAGCGGGAGGCGGTCGAGCTGCTGTTCGAGGATCGACTTGACCGAGCGATACGCGATGGTGCCCGCGGCATGGGCCCGCGCACACGCGGCGTTCACGCGGTCGGCGGGATAGCGTTTCGCGAGCGACAACAGTCCGAGGCACGACCGATAGCCTTGCTCCGGATGCGGCCACCGCGCGAGGAGGGCTTCGACGAAGACCGCCGTCGGGGCGCCGATGGAGCGCCCCCACGCGACGAGCCGCGACGGCGACCAGTCGAGGTGGCGCTGGTGCGCCTTCGGGCGATGCGTCGCCTCCGTCGTCATCCGGCCCCTGAGCGCGCTCCGCGCATGCAGCGCGACGCGCTGACCACGGTGCAGCACATCGACGAGCGTCGCGGTGAGCCGCACCGTGACCGTCTCGCCGACCAAGCGATACGGCACACTGTACAAGTGCCCCTCGACCGAGATGTGGTAGTCGATGTTCACCTTCGCGGTGCGCCATTCCGCGAGCTCGTAGCGCTCGGCCGGCAGCGGCCGCAGCGCCTCACGTTCGAGCGCGTCAAAGACGCTGCGCCGCGAGCCGGCGAGCTTCTGAAACGGCCGGTCGTTCACGCCCGCGCAGCGGAAGGCCAGCGCGTGTTGCAGCTCGGCGAGCGACGTGAATACGTCATGGCGCAGCGGCGCCAGGATCTCGCGCTCGACGATCTGCACCGCCGTCTCCACCTTCGCCTTATCGCGCGGATGCTTCGCGCGCGCCGGGAGGATCACGGTGCCGTAGTGGCTCGCGAGATCTTGGTATGTCGGATGGATCGTCGGCTCGTAATAGCACGGCCGCGAGACGCCCGCCTTGAGATTGTCCGGCACGATGGCGCGCGGCACCCCGCCGAAGGCCTCGAGCATCGCGACGTGCGCCGCGATCCACTCGGCGAGCGTCTGCGACCACGACGCCATGACGAACAGCAGGTGGCTCGCCCCGAGGGCCCCGACGAAGATCTGCGCCTCGCGCGTCGTGCCGGTGCCCAGGTCCCGCACCGGCATCGTCTGCCCCGCGTAATCGA
Organism: Gemmatimonas sp.; assembly: GCA_039809645.1. Classification (GTDB taxonomy): domain Bacteria; phylum Gemmatimonadota; class Gemmatimonadetes; order Gemmatimonadales; family Gemmatimonadaceae; genus Gemmatimonas. Next base: position 758 of record JBDHVK010000317.1, on the reverse strand, counting down.
CGAACACCTTGTCGCCCGGGACGTGCACCTGCCGGAGTACCGGCTCCAAGGTGTCCGCCCACGCGTGGTACCGCGCACAGAACTGCGTGTACCCGTAGCCCGTCGGCTCCGCGGCCTTGTACTCGATCCAGCACTGCTGGAGCGTCATGCCCGGGCGCTGCCGCTCGCGATGCACCAGCGGCCAGTCCGGCTCCGGCCGCGGCACCCGCGCATGCGGCGTCGGCGGATAGAGCCGGGCTTCGAGCCCCGCCTCGTCCACCTCGGGCGGCAGCGGCCACGGCAGCCCCGACGCCGCAAAGCGGCTTCGGTACTCGTTGACGGTGCTCTGCGAAACGCCGAGCGCCCGCGCGATCTCGCGCTGGCTCCGGCCCTGCTCAAACGCGAGGCGGAGTGCCTCCACTACCTGTCGCATGGGGATCCTCACTGCGGGCACCGCCCCTCCGGAAAAGAGTCCGAAAGGAAAGTGCCCCGCGGGTGGTCCCCGTCCGCGTCCTACCCAGTGATCGGCATCAGCCGAAACGGGTGATCGACATCAGCCGAAACACCTGATCGGCATCGCCGAAACGGGTGATCGCCTTCAGCCGAAATGGGTGATCGACATCGCCCGAAACGGGTGATCGGAATCAGCCGAAATACGCACGCTGACGTTGCTGTGCACGCACTCGCTCTACAAACGCCGCTATTGATAGCTCCTCGAGCGCGACCTTCTCCTGATTCGTGGGAGGCGCTCCATGGCACTTCTTCCATATTGAGGCCAC
>JBDHVK010000316.1:0-2933 GCA_039809645.1 Gemmatimonas sp. | reverse complement strand
GTGGAAGAAGGACTCGTGCGCGCCGGCTGCAGCTGCTACACCACGATCGACGAGGTCGAGCGACTGATCGACGGCGTGCAGACCCTCGTGCGCGGAGTGCGCTGAATGCGACGTGCCGCATGGAGGAGCGCAATCGTTCGCACGGCGTTCACGGCCGGAGCGCTGGTCGTCGGTACGCTCACGGCCTGTCGTGGCGAGTCGCCGAACCCGGCCACGGCGATGCCGCGGGCCGAGTTCCTGTTTGCAGCGGGCGACTCGACGTACTGGGTGCATGCCAGCGCTGACGGCCTGCGCCTGCGGAGTGCGCCGATTCTGCTCACCCAGGTCGATGGCCGGCTGTTCGAAGTCTTCCTCAGTGACGACGGCGCCGAGTACGCCGACGCCTCGTTCGCCACGTCGCAGCTGTGGGCACGCGCCCTGGGTGGACGTGACAGCGTCCGTCTGTTCGGCGACAGCCCCGTGCTCACGGAGATGCGTGCGTGGCGCAAGGCGCATCCGAACGAGGCGGAGATCGATCCGAGCGACGAGCAACTCGAGGACGATCCGCGCACGCTGGTGCAGGACGAGATCGAGATCCTCGATGTGCATGGTCCCTATCTCACCTTCGAGCACCTGCTCAATCTCGACATCGAGGGCGGGCGGCCGCATCGCCATGAAGGGCGCCGCTTCGTCGTGGACGTCCGGAGTGGCCGAATCGCGAGTGTTGCCGACCTGCTGGGTGGCCGCGAGGCGACGCGGGTCATCGCGGATGCCCAGCAGTCGCTGTCGCGATTGACCGACTCCATTCGCTCGGCCGGGCGCAGTGGCGATGAACGTGCCGCGGCTGCCGTCGAGACGCTGGATAGTTTCGTCTTCGACTCGTCGAGTTTTGGGATCACCGATCTCGACCGCGAGCCGGCCATCGCCTTCATGGTGCCGGGCAAGAGCACGGAAGGAGAGGCGCTCGCGCTGCACCTCCCGCCGCTCGCCGTGGCGGCCCCGGCGTGGTGGAGCGCCGTGCGCGCCACGCTCCCCACCTGGACGAGCGATTCCTCGCGAGTGCGCTGGACCCGCGGCCGCTACGAGGTCGCCGCGCGGCCGTCGGCGGAAGGGGACGCGCTGGCGTTGGTGCTGGTGGGGAGTGGCGCGAAGGCTCGCGAATGGCCCGTCGCGACCGTGGGAGCGCCTGCCTATCAGCTGATCGCGCTCGACGACCCGCCACTCGACAGCGCCGGCCGCTCCGCACTCGCGCGCGCATTCGACGTGTCCGCGTCGCTCGATGGCCTGGCGCAGCGCGCCCGGTATCAGGCGCCCGATCTCTCCGCCGCGACGACCCGTCGCGCTGCGGTTCGCTTCATCCGAGTCCGTCATGACTGACCGCGCTGCCCGTCCCGTCTCCACGTCGCAACACGAGACGAGTGAACTCATCATGCCCCAGGATGCGAACATCCTTGGGCACGCGTTCGGTGGGGCGATCATGGCCATGGTCGACAAGGCGGCCGCCGTGGCGGCGTTTCGGCATGCACGCTCGGCGTGCGTGACCGCGTCGATCGACCGCGTGGACTTTCGCGAGCCGATTCACGTGGGTGATCTCGTCACCTGCAAGGCGAGCGTGAACTTCGTTGGCAATACCAGCATGGAAGTCGGTGTGCGCGTGGAAGCCGAAGATCTGATTTCCGGACAGCGCCGGCACACGAACACCTGCTACCTCACCTTCGTGGCGATCGACCGCAACGGGCGACCGGTGCCGATCTCGCCGGTGGCGCCGGAAACGGACGAGCAGCGTCGTCGTTATGAGGCGGCGCAGGCCCGGCGTCGCCGGCGACTGGAGGAGCGGCAAGCCGAAGCGCGCGACGCCGACGCGGAGCCGGCTACAGCGTGATGAAGCGCCGGTTCCGATAGAGCGGCCGCACGGCGAACCAGCACAGCGCGGTGAAGAGGAGCGCCCACGCCAGCGAGGCGGCGGGCGCCGGCACACCACGGCGCTCCAGCAAGGCGGCGACGCTACCACCGGTTGACGTCAGCGCGCCGTCGATCCGCCACTTGATCGACGAGCGCAGGATGTTCGCGAGCAGCTCGCTGCCCACGAACATCACGAAGGGGTTGGTGCCGAAGACCAGCCACGGTGCGGTGAGCGCGGGGCGAGGCGCCACGTCGGTGATCCACGCGGCGACCGCGAGTCCAATCCACGCGGTCCCCGCAGTGAAGATCGCGTACGAGCTGGACCACACTGGCTTGTTGAGCGGCAGCAACTGGCTCCACACCAGGCCGAGGACCGTCAGTGCCACGCCACCGAGCGCGAGCCGTTGCACGCGCCTCCGGATGGGCCGCGACGTTGTGAGTTCCATCCCCGCGAGCACACCCAGGAGCGCGGTCGCGATCGCGGGGATCGTGGAGAGGACGCCCTCCGGATCGTACGGCTTCGCGCGATCCCACAGATGCCAGCCGCCGCCCCAGCGTTCCCAGTCCAAAAGCAACTGGTCGAGGCGCGCCGGCCACGTCGCCTCCGGCGGCAGCAAGGTCGGCGTCGTCATCGCGAGCAGGAGGGTGTAGCCAACCAGCATACTCACGCCGACCATCACGAGCGCGCGCGTGGAGAGCGAGCGCCGCAGGAGCGCCACCGCGAGATAGACGAGGCCGATCCGTTGCAACACGCCCATGAGTCGCAGCGAGGCGAGCCGCGCCGCCACATGTGCGACCGGCACCGGTAGCCATGACGGACCGGCGGTCGCCCGATTTTCGAAGAACGGATAGGCGTTGAGCAGCACCCCGGCCAGGATCAGCAATCCGGCGCGGCGCCAGATCGACCAGGTCCCAGCCGGTGCCTCGTCACGCGGGCGGTCATGCGCCAGCTGCGTCGTCACGCCCATCACCACCAGAAATGCCGGGAAGATCAGATCGGCGAAGGTGCAGCCGTTCCACGCACTGTGCGCCAGCGGAGCGTACACCGCGTC
>JBDHVK010000315.1:0-2951 GCA_039809645.1 Gemmatimonas sp. | reverse complement strand
GTTGGTCCTGGCCGGCCTGCTGCTGGTGGGCGACCCCGCGGCCTTCCAGCGGCTCGTCCCGGGACCCATTCTCGGTACGCTGCTCGTCGTGGAAGCCGGCGCCGTACTCTGGCTCGCGCGCGACCAATGGGGCGACTGGCCGGCGTTCATGCTGGCCATTGGCTGTGGCGTCACGGCCGCCTTCGCGCCATACGGCTACGCCATCGCCCTCGTGGCGGGTACGCTGGTGGCGCTGCCGATCGCGCGCCGGCAGTCACGCCTCCAAGCCGTCTGACTCAAAAAAACGAAAAGCAGTATCCGTGGCCGTGTCCGTGCCCTCCGTTGTGTCCGTGGTAAAAAGCACGCCACAGATGACACGGAGCTCGCGGACACGGCCACGGATACTGCTTTTTGTCTTTGGGGCCTCTAGAAGAACCAGCGCTTGAGCCCGGTCCGACCCTGACGGTTCGCGCCGGCGAGTCGCCAGTAGAGCGAGAAGCCGCTGACGGTGAGCGCAAAGAGCGCGAGCCCCCAGATCATCGACGCCACCAAGCCGCCGTCGCCGAACGCTTCTCCCGAGTGGATGCGGTTGATGAGCGGCTTGTCGGCGTAATCGTCGACGCGCAGGAAATTCCCGGTTTTGGCATCGAACAGGAGGCGCTTGTCTTCGCCGCCGCTTGGCTTGCCCAGGTAGACCGTGATGACCGGCGCCGTGCCCTTGAGCTCGATGGCGATCTTGTCGATCGGGGCGTCGGGTGCCTCCTTGGCGGCACCGGTCATGACCTTGTTGATCAGCCCCTGCCAGGCGTCCGGCGGGGAGGTCGTCTTGACCGCACTCACCAGATCGCGGTTGGCTTCGCGGACTGCTTCGTCTTCGCCAAAGAATTCGACACCAGCGACGATCACGCCCGTAAGGGCTGCGAAGGCCAGAAAGAGGGCGGCCGGGGCACCGATCCAGCGGTGCCACTGTCTCCAGAAGGCAGGGGTAGGCATTCGGGTATGTTGGTCCCCGGCCCGCTATCTTTCAACCGTTTTGCGGGTAATCTCTATCCTATCGGGATCAGGTATCCGACCCGCGATCGCTCCCGTCCCACCTCAAGCCCCTTCGAGCCCATGCTTCGTCGCTTCGTCGCCTCGGCCGCGCTCCTGTGCGCCGCCGCCAGCGTGGCTGTTGCCGCGCCGCGCATCTTCGCCGATCTCACCGGCAAGTGGAACGTCTCCATCGCCACACCCGATCAGGCGCGCACGTCGCTCATCACCTGGACGCAGAAGGGTGATTCGCTCGCCGGCACCATCGAATCCGACCTCGGTGCCTCGCAACTGCGCGGCGTCGCCAAGGGTGACTCGGTGTTCTTCGGCTTCCAGCTCGACATGGGTGGTCAGGCCATCGTCATCAACGGCGCCGGCGCGATGAAGGACAAGGACACCATGAACGGCATGCTCGAAGTGAGCGGCATGGGGGCCTTCCCCTTCAGCGCCGTGCGGCAGCAGTAAGCCTCACTTCCCGAGGCGTCGCCAGCGTTCGACGAGTTCGATGAACGCCGCGCGATAGCCCCCTTCGTCGTCTCCCAGCGCCGCGCGGGCCTGCTCCAGGACCTGCGCGGCGCTGCTCGTTCCCTTGTACTCGGAGTCGCGCAGCAGCATCCCGAACTGCGCCACGGCGGCCGCGAATCGCGTATCCGTCGTGCCGCGGCCGCTGTTCGTGCGCACGGCCTGCTGCATCAGCTGACTCGCGCTGTTGCCGGGCTTCTTGTAGCGTAGCTTCACAAAGAGCAGTTCGTTGCGCGCCCCCACCGTGGCCGGAGCCGGCGCCTGATAGCGTGGTGCATCCACACCGCGCAGCGTCACGGTGCCGTCCACACCAACCGGCACCACTTCGTACAGCGCCGTGACCTGATGTCCGGTGCCCATGTCGCCGGCGTCCTTCCTGTCGTCGTTGAAGTCTTCGTCGCGCAGCAGCCGGTCTTCGTAGCCGATCAGGCGATATCCCTGTACGGCGGCCGGATTGAACTCGACCTGCAGCTTCACATCGTTGGCCACGGTGAGCAGGGTGGCGCCCATCTCGCGCACGAGCATCTTGCGCGCCTCGTTCAGCTCGTCGATGTAGGCGTAGTTGCCGTTCCCCTTCTTGGCGAGCTTCTCCATCATGGCGTCCTGATAGTTGCCGGTGCCGAAGCCGAGCACGGTCAGGTAGACGCCCTCGCTGCGCTTGAGTTCGATGAGGCGTTCGAGATCACCGCCGGTCGCACCCACGTTGAAATCGCCGTCCGTCGCGATGATCACGCGATTGTTGCCGTCGGCAAGGAAGTTGGCGCGGGCGGTGGCGTAGGCGAGCACGATGCCGGCGCCGCCGGCGGTGGAGCCACCCGCCTCCAGGCGATCGATCGCGTCGCTGATCCGCACCTTCTCGTCGCCACTCGTGCTCGGGAGCACGAGTCCCGCGTTGCCGGCGTAGGCCACGATGGCCACCCGGTCCTGCGGGCGCAGCTGATCGACCAGCAGCCGCAGCGACTGCTTGACCAGCGGCAGTTTGTCGGGTGACATCATCGAGCCCGACACATCGATGAGAAACACCAGGTTGTTGGGCGGCAGCTGCTCGGTGGCGATGCGCTTGGACTGCAGCGCGATGCGCACCAGCTGATGCCTGGGCTGCCACGGAGCCGGCATCACGTCGGTCGTGATGCGCACCGGATCGGCGCCGGTGGGCTCGGGCAAATCGTACGGGAAGTAGTTGATGAGCTCCTCGATGCGCACCGCATCCTTGGGCGGCCGCGCGCCGTTCGTGATGAAGCGGCGCACGTTGCCGTAGCTCGCGCGGTCGACATCCACCGCGAAGGTGGACATGGGGTTCGAGCGCACGGCGAGGAACGGGTTGTCTTCGATGCGGTCGTACTGCTCGCGGTCGCGCGGCGGGGTGAAGCGGCCGAGCGTGTCCAGGCCGGTGGTCCGGCGCGGCGCGCTTGGAACCTCCA
>JBDHVK010000314.1:0-2957 GCA_039809645.1 Gemmatimonas sp. | reverse complement strand
CCCTGATCCTGAGCCCGCACGAGCCGTGGACCTCGGCCGCCGGCGCGGCCGTGCTGGGCATCGTGGCCAAGCATGCGCTCAAGGTGAAGCGCGCCAATGTTCTCAATCCGGCCGCCGCGGCGCTGGTGCTCTCCTACTTTGCCTTCAACACCGGTCAGAGCTGGTGGGGGGCGCTGCCGGAGCTGGCGCCGGCCTGGGTGTCGCTCGTGCTCGTCACCGGCGCCTTCATGGCGTGGCGCCTGCACAAACTGCCGCTCGCGCTCGCATTTCTCGGTGTGCACTTTCTGCTGGCGACCGGTCTGGCCTTCGTGGGCGACCCGGCACACGTCGCCGAGCTCTATCGCGCACCCGACGTGCACATGGCCGTGTTCGCGGCCGGCTTCATGGCGACCGACCCGCCGACCTCCCCACCCAAGTACGGGGATCAGATCCGCTACGGTGTGCTCGCCGCCGTCGTGAGCTTCGCGCTCTTCCAGTTCGTCGGTGCCGTGTACTTCCTCCCCGGCGGCCTGCTGGCCGCCAACCTCTGGGAGGGGTGGCGGAAGTGGCGCCGACAGCATCCCGTGCGCGCGACGCGCACCGCGGTGGCGACGTCGTGAGCGAGCGCTCCGCTGAGCACGATCCGCTGCGGCATCGCACCGCCTACCGCCATCTCGCGTCAATCGACACGCGGTGGATGGACAACGACGCGTACGGGCACGTCAACAACGTCACCTATTACAGCTATTTCGATACGGCGGTGAACCGGTGGCTCATCGAGCGCGCTCTGCTCGACGTACACGGAAGCGCCGTCTTTGGCGTGGTGGTGGAGACGGGATGCCGCTTCCATGCCTCGCTCAGCTTTCCCGATCGGGTGACCGCCGGTCTGCGCGTGGCGCACCTCGGCACGACGAGCGTGCGCTACGATATCGGGCTGTTCCGCAACGCCGACGAGACCGCCGCCGCCACGGGACACTTCGTGCACGTGTACGTCGCCCGCGAGACACGCCGCCCCGTGCCCATTCCGGACGCGATTCGCGCGGCGCTCGCCACCCTGCGCTAGCCGGAACTCCCCGCGCTCAGCGCTCGTGCCGTTCGTAGCGAGCCAGGATATCGGACGCGGCGGGCAGGTACGCCTCCACCGGCGGCAGCCCGCCATCCAGCAGCGGACCGGCATCACGCAAGGCCATCGCGACCTGATACTCCAGCGCCGACACATCGCGGTGTTCGTGCACGCACTGGTCGAGCAGCAGCAGCAGATGGTCGGCCAGCTCCTCCGGAGTCGGTTCCCGGACCGCCCGCCACCCGATGGCGTCGAGCGCCGCCGTGAGCGCGGGCGTGGCGCCCGGCCCCCCCATCGCGGTGTCCTCGAGATATCGCCGGCGCAGTGTCGAATAGGTCGTGGCCATCGGCGGACAATAACTCCGCATACAGCGGCGCGGGATCTCGTGGCATATTCCCGGGACGTCGCTCCCGTACCATCATCCCCGTGCTCCTGCCGCAATGCCCGCTCCGCTCGAACTTGGCGTCGATACCTTCGGCGATATCACCGAGGGCCCCGATGGTCAGCTGTTGACCGCACCCGAGGTGCTCCGCAACGTCGTGGCCGAGGGGGTGCTCGCGGATCAGGTCGGCGTGGATTTCTTCGGCGTTGGCGAACACCATCGCGATGACTTCGCCGTGTCCGCGCCGGAGGTGGTGTTGGCGGCCATTGCTGGGCGCACGTCGCGCATCCATCTCGGTTCGGCGGTGACCGTGCTCAGCTCCGACGATCCCGTGCGCGTGTACCAGCGCTTCGCCACGCTCGACGGCATCAGTGGCGGTCGCGCCGAGATCATTCTGGGCCGTGGCTCATTCACCGAGTCCTTCCCGCTCTTCGGCTACCCGCTCGATCAGTACAATGTGCTCTTCGAGGAAAAGCTCGAACTCTTCGCCGAACTCCTCAAGGAAGGTCCCACGACGTGGCGCGGCACCACCCGCGCTCCGCTGGTCAGGCAGCAGGTCTTTCCGGTGACGGCGCAGCCACCCATCCGCACCTGGATCGGCGTCGGTGGCAGCCCCGAATCGGTGGTTCGGGCGGCGCACTACGGCCTGCCGCTCACGCTGGCCATCATCGGCGGCGACCCACGACGGTTCCTGCCGTACGTGCAGCTGTATCATCGCGCGCTCGGCGAACTCGGACGCGCCACGCTGCCCATTGGCGTGCATTCGCCCGGGCACATCGCCGATACGGACGAGGAGGCCCGTGAGGCCATGTGGCCGGCGTTCAAGGCGATGCACGACCGCATCGGCGGCGAGCGCGGTTGGCCACCGATGCAGCGGGCGAGCTTCGAACAGGAGATCGCGACTGGTTCGTTGTATGTCGGCTCGCCCGAAACCGTCGCCCAGAAGATCGCCGCCACCGTGCGCGCGCTCGGGGTGTCGCGCTTCGACCTCAAGTACAGTGCGGGGCGCCTGGCCCATCATCGGCTGATGCGCTGTATCGAGCTGTATGGAACTGTCGTCATCCCGAGGGTTCGCGCCCTGCTCGGGCAGACCGCGTCCTAACGGCCCCGCCCGCCCCTTCCGCTGCCCCGGTCGCTCTTCTTCGTGCTTCGCCGCCTGCTCTCCGCCTGCCTTGGGGCCGCCTCCGTCGCGTTCCCGACGCTCGCGACGCCGCAACCGTTGCAGGCTCCCACCTTCGTCAAAGACGTGGTGGATGCGCGCAGCGGCATGCCGGACACCCAGATATCGGCCGTCGCCCAGACTCCCGACGGTTTCCTCTGGCTCGGCACGCGGCGCGGATTGGTGCGCTTCGACGGGTTTGCCTTCACGAGCTACATCCCCACCGTCGAACACGCACTGCCATCGGCGAGCATCAACGCGCTGATGGCCGAACGCGATGGCACGCTGTGGATCAGCACCGACAAGGGGTTGGCACGCTATCAGGATCGCGCCTTTCACCGCATCCCGGAGACCGAGATCCCGGGCACGGTGAC
>JBDHVK010000313.1:0-2972 GCA_039809645.1 Gemmatimonas sp. | reverse complement strand
AGGGAGAGGGAGCCCAGCAACAGGCCCCAGGCCAACAAGGTCGGACGCAGCATTGGACACTCCAGCGACGGCGCCGGTGGCGCGTGAACGGGTCGCCGCCGGCGGCGGCGGGGTGAACGCTTTGACTGCGGGCAACGTTCATGCCTTGGAGACGCCGATCACAGCGGCCTGCGCCGCTGGCGCCGCGGCGTCCGACCGCGCAACTTCCGCTCGTTCCCATGGCCCCTTCCGACCCCGAGACTGATGACCCTCCATCCGCCGAAGAAGCTGCGCAAGAAGTACAGCAACCCTTCCCATCCGCTGGTCGTCCTCAAGTTCGAGAATGGCCATCAGATCAAGGTCTACCAGAACGAGGGCAAGGAGTTTGACTGCTACTCGGGTGAGACCATCAAGCTGCTGGCCGTGAACGATCCCACCTCGAGCGAGTGGGAACTCATCGAGAACCGCAAGGCCGACGCGTTCGAAGACGCGTAAGGCGGTGGTGACACCACGAAGGCCGCGGAGAACCACGGGTTCTTCGCGGCCTTCGTTTTGGTACGTGCCGCGCCACTGGTCGTATTGCACGTGCGTGTTCCGCGCACTACAATCGGATTGTGGCAGCGCGTCTCCAGCATCCCCGCAGCACCGCAGTCGTGACCGCCGCGCAGCACCGCGGCGGCGCACTCGTCGCCCTCGAAAGTTCCGTCCTCGCGCAGGGGCTGCTGCCGCCCTTCAATCGCGAGGCGGCTGAGCGCATGATGCGCGCGGTCGAAGCGGCCGGCGCCACCCCCGTCATCACGGCCATTGCGCGCGGGGTCCCGAGTTTCGGGCTCGAACCGGACGCGCTCGAGCGGTTCCTGCAGCGTGACGGCGTGCGCAAGGTCTCGGCGCGCGACTTGGGAATCGCGGTGGCCCAGGGCGCTGACGGCGCGACCACCGTTGCCGGAACGCTCGCCCTCTGCGCCCTCGGCGGGCTCGAAGTGTTCGCCACCGGCGGCATCGGAGGCGTGCACCGCGACGCGCCCTTCGACGAGAGTGCCGATCTCGTGGAGCTGTCGCGTACGCCCGTCATCGTGGTGTGCGCCGGCGCGAAGTCCATTCTCGATCTGCCGGCCACGCTCGAACGCCTGGAGACGCTGGGCGTGCCGGTCGTGGGCTACGGCACCGATGAACTCCCCGGATTCTTCTCCACGACGACCGGCTTGCGACTGACCGCGCGCCTCGATTCGGCCGCGGAGATCGCGGCGGCCTGGCGCGCCCACCGCGCGCTCGGCCGCAACAGTGCCATGCTCGTCGTGCAGCCGCCGCCGGCGGCGCACGCGCTGTCGGTCAGCATCGTGGAAGCCGCGACGAAGGCCGCCGTGGCCGCCGCCGCCGCTGCCGGGGTCCGCGGGGCGGCCGTCACCCCCTTCCTGCTGGCGGACATCCAGCAGCGTACGAATGGGCAGTCCGTCACGGCCAATCTGGCCTTGCTCGAGGCGAACGCCCGCCTGGCTGGCGACATCGCCGTCGCGTTGGCCACGATGTCGGCGGCTCCGTCACACGACGGGCCGTCACGGTAGGAGCATACCGCACGATTGCATTCGCAGAGCCGTTGAACCAACACCGTTTTGCACGGTACTATCCGGTAACCCGCTGCATCCGGAGGTCTGCGTCGCCATGTCGAATCCGTTCCTGAGCTCTGAGGAGTACGACGAGCGCGCTCATGCCCTCTACAACGAGGGGCAGTACGATGAGGCGCTCGATCTGCTGCGCGAAGGGCTCGTCCTCTATCCGGGCGCGGTCGAGTTGCACGTTGGCGCGGGCTATGCCCGGCTGGCGCGCGAGGAATACGCGTGGGCCCGGAAGAGCTTCGAAGAGGCGCTCGTGCTCGACCCCGAGCACGAAGACGCGCTGGCCGGTATGGGGGAGGTGCTGCTCAAGTTCGGGCAGGTCGACGCCGGGTTCCGGGCGTTCGAGCGCACCATCGAGCTCGGCTACGACGATGATGTCGACCTCATGCTGCAGATCGGGCGGGCGCTCTTCCGCGAGGGCTTCGTGGAAACGTCGCTCACCTACTTCGAGAAGGCGCGCGAGCACGCGGCCGACTCGGCCGAGGCGGTGGCCTGCATCGGGTACGCGCAGCACCGACTCGGACTCGATCGTGAGGCCATGACCTCGCTGCAGCAGGCGCTCGCACTCGATGAGAGCTTCGCCGAGGCGCGCGTGTACCTCGCCAACCTGTTCTACGATGCGGGCGATCTCGAAGCCGCGCTGAGGGAGTTCGAGCGCACGGTGCCAGCCGATCACTGGGACGAACTCGGGATCTGGCGGCTGATGGAACTCAAGAAGCAGGTGTACAAGCTCGCCGATGACGACGGCGAGTTCCGCCCGTGGGAGGCGCGCCTCACCGAACTGGCCGGCGAGCCCGACGCCATCGATGACCTGCTGGCGGACATCGAGCAGACCGCCATCGAAAACGAGCAGGCGGCCCAGGCCCAGGCGCAAGGGCAGGCGGATTCGCTCGGCACGCTGCTGTCCGGACTCTCCGGGCAGCAGCAAGCCGAAGCGCAGGGCAGTGAGTCACCCACCGACGTGCTGATGGCCGACGAGGCCGGTGCCACCAGCCATGGTCTGCACCGCGTGGTCCTGCGGGACGGGACGTCGTTTGAAGGCAGTTGGGAGGAGATTGTGCGCGCGCTCCGTGATCAGCGCGATGCCGGACGCCCGCTCGACGAGTACATGGCCCTCGAGGCCCGTCGCACCTATGGTGCGACCGGCGTGCGCATCGCGACCCACGCGCCGGAAGCCTTTCTCCGTGGCAGTGCCGACGCCGGTGTGCTGCGCATCGTGCGCTGATCGGCGGTCGTCTCGACACAGCCGGTGCGGTGCATCCTTGCCACGGCTGACGGGTAATTCAGAGCCATGACCCCCACGTCGCGTCCTGACCTCGCCACGCTTCGCGCCGCGCTCGACGCGGCGCGTGTCGTCTTTGGGGCCTACGAGCGAACCCC
>JBDHVK010000312.1:0-2995 GCA_039809645.1 Gemmatimonas sp. | reverse complement strand
GCCCGTCTCGGGCTCGACAGCACCACGAACTCGTATGTGGTGATCCTGCGTGAGCGGGGTGGCCGACGCCTGCTCCCGATCTGGATCGGGCAGCCGGAGGCCGAGTCGATCGTGTACCACATGAACGACATCAAGCGCGAGCGCCCCATCACCCACGATCTCTGCAAGGCGCTGATCGTGGGGCTGGGCGGCACCCTGCGGCGCGTCACCATCACGCATGTGCAGAAGAACACCTACTTCGCCACCATGCACGTGGAGGGTCCGAATGGACTGGTCGAAATCGATGCCCGTCCGTCGGACAGTATCGCGATTGCCCTGCGTCTCGACGCGCCGATCTTTGCCCCCGAATTGCTGCTGACGGCGATCGAAGGCGACGACGACGACGAACTCGCCGCCGGCGGACCGTCGGCCAGCGGGGCGCCGTCGGCGGCCGCCGAACTGACCGCTGACGAATTGCAGCGCTATCTGGGTAGTTTGCGACCGGAAGACTTCGGGCGATTCTCGCCCTGATCGCACGCTTTCCCCTCCGCATGCGCCGCTTCGCTCGCTGTGCCCTGACCGCTGCTCTCTGTGCCGTCCACGCGCTGTCCGCGCAGTCGGCGCCACGTTCCATCGAGGGGAGAGTGCGCCGCCCGATGCCCGGGCGGGGTGACTCGACCGGCATGGGCCCCGCGGCGAATGTGTGGGTGACGCTGCATCGCCTGGGCAAGGACAGTGCGGGGCCCGTCGACTCCGTGCGGAGCGATGCGAACGGGCACTATCGGCTGGAGTTCAAGCCGTTCGGTGCGCCCGATGCGGCGTACTTCGCGTCCGTCACCTACGGCGGAATCGCGTATTTCGCGCCACCGGCGCGGAGCGAACACGCCAGCGGTGACGACGGCGAGATCACCGTCTTCGACACCACCTCGCGCGCATTCCCCCTCAGCGTCAAGGGGCGCCACCTCATCGTCGGCAAGCGCGACACCGGGAACGTTCGCACGATCATCGAAGTCTTCGAGCTGTCGAACGACAGTCTGCAGACCATCATCGCGACCGGTACCACGACTCCCACGTGGCGCGTGCGCATCCCCGGCGCCGCCACCGATGCGCGGGTGAATTCCGATGAAGTGTCGCCGCGGGCCTTCCGCGTGCAGGACGGCCACGCGGAGATCTTCGCGCCGGTGCCACCCGGGGTGAAGCAGGTCTCGTTCACCTATCACGTGCCCGAAAGTGCGTTCCCGCTCGCGTTCACCGCCGAGGCGGGCGCCGTGGTGTTCGAGATCCTGCTCGAAGATCTCGACGGCACCGTGCAGGCCATGGGCTTCACGCGCGTGGGCGAAGTCACGCTCGAAGGACGCAAGTTCCAGCGCTTTCTCGCCCAGGATGTGAAGCCCGACACGCGGCTGGCCGTGGATGTCCCCACCGCAGGGACGCCCGCGTCCGGCGCGCTGCAGCGCTACGGCGTCGTGGTCGCGATCGGCTTCTTCGTGCTCTTGCTCGTGGGGCGTCGCATGCAGCGCAGCGCCAATGCGCGCAGCAATGCACCACTGCCCACACTCCGCACCACCGTGCGCGACGACGACACCGAACCCGAGCGCCTGCGTGACGCCATTCGCCAGCTCGACGCGGCGTGGGCCAAGCACACCGCGCCGACGGAGCATCTGCAGCGTACATACGACGCACGTCGTCGTGAGCTCGAGTCCGCCCTCGCGCAAGCGCTTGCCGAGTCCGGACCGGCGCGGTAGCTTCGAATGGTCGCCCACAGGGGGCGATGACAACTGATGACGAGCGCGGGACACGGAAGCCGGTGCAACGCCGGCGCGGCCCCGCCACTGTAACGGATCCGATTCCTCTCACGAGGACGCGGCGTGCGCGTTGGAAGCCACTGGTTGCAATACCGGGAAGGCGAAGCGCACCTGACGAGCGGCACCCTCACCGGGTGGCGCGCGACACATCCGGAGCCAGGAGACGACCCGCGCTCTTTCTTTGACGAAGACCCTCGAGGGGGGGCTCGTGCAAACGTGTCGTCGCATCCGTGCGTCGGCATGCGTGCCCGGGCGTCTTCTCGTGGGAGAGGACGCCTTTGTTGTTTCCTCACCCACGATTCGGACGCCGTGCAGTGCGATGCGCCATCCTGGCCATGCTGGGGGGGGTGACGGCCTGCGCGGAGTCGAAATCCACGGTAACCACCGACACCGACGACTTCGGTGCGCCACTGCCGCGCGACGCGAGTGCGGCCGCGCGTGTCGTGTCGCTCAATCCGGCTGCCACCGAGATCATCTACGCCATCGGCGCCGAGTCGCGTCTCGTGGGCCGCTCGCGCTGGGATGAGTTTCCGGCCGCCGCGAAGGCACTGCCGTCGCTTGGCGATGGTATCAAGCCCAATGTCGAAGCGGTGCTCGCGGCGAAGCCCACGCTCGTGGTGCTGTATGCCACCGCCGACAATCGTCCCGCCGCCGACGCGTTCGCCCGCGCGGGCGTGAGGACGCTCGCGGTGCGGGTCGATCGCATCGCGCAGTTCTATACGCTGGTACACACGCTGGGCGTCGCCTTGGGAGAACCACAGCGCGCGCAAGCGGTGAGCGATTCCGTGCGTGCCACCCTCGACCGCGTGACCGCGACGGTGAACCGGTTGGTGCCCGCCGCCGAACGACCCACCGTCGTGTGGCCCGTGTGGCTTACGCCGCCCATGGTGATCGGCGCCGGCAGCTACATGGACGAGCTGCTCACGATCGCCGGCGCGGTGAATGTCTTTCACGATCAGCCGGGACCGTCGCCGCAGGTGAGCGTCGAGGAGATCATCGCCCGCAATCCCGCCACGGTGGTCACCAGCGAATCGCGCGCGGCGGAACTGCGTGCCTCGTCCACGTGGGCGACGCTGCCGGCGATCAGCCGCGGTGCCATCGCACTCGATGATCCCAAGCTGGCCGGACGTCCGTCGGTGGTGCTCGGCATGGCCGCGGTCCAACTCGCACGCGCGCTGCATCCGCAGCTCGCCGATTCCATCCGGTAGTCG
>JBDHVK010000311.1:0-3007 GCA_039809645.1 Gemmatimonas sp. | reverse complement strand
TGCTCGCCGAGCTCGATGCGGCGTTCACGCTCGTGTCGAACGACGGGCCGTTGCAGCGCGTCCCGACGCAGCTCGAAGCGGGCACGCTCGACGCCTTCGTGCGCTTCGTGCTCTGCGATCCGGCGCGCACCATGCCGGTCCTGCTGCTCACCGAATTGCCCGATGGCGGCTACGTGCTGCCGCCCGAGCAGTTTGCCGCCGAGATGTTCGGCCTCGGACTCTGCTTCCAGCTCCGCCACTCGGACACGTTCGCGCTGTCCGACGCGGTCGGCGGTCACGCGCGCTCGGTGTTCCTGGGTTCGGCCCGCGCGTACCTGCCGGGCTTCACGCTGGAGTCCGATCCGTTCCAGCATCCGCTCGTGCTGGCGCGCGCCCTGGCGCTCCCGGGCGAACGTCGCCGTTTGGTGCAGCGACTGGCCGAAGTGTCGGTGCAGCGGCCCTTCTCCGATCCCGCCGTCGCCGACGAACTGCGCGACAAGCGCGCCGAGGCGTACAGCAAGCGCCCCGATGCCGCGGAGGCGCTCGCCGCTGCCGAATCGGGCGTCGAGATGGACAAGACGCAGCTGCTTGGCCTGATGCGTCAGCTCGAGGAGGCGGTGCGCGCCGCCGAAGGCGAACTCGCCCGCACGCGCGAGCGCCTGAACGAGTCGCGGCAGCAGCTCGAATCCGAAAAGGCCTCCGCGCGCGCCTTGCGCACGACACTGGCCGCGCTCAAGGAACGTCAGCCGATCAGCAAGCCCGCGTCGGATGCGCCGCAGTCGGTGCTCGAAGCCGTCGAACGCGCGCAGGCACTCTATTCCGATGCGCTCCGCATTCTGCCGTCAGCCTTCGTGTCGGCGCGCGAAAGCGAGTTCCCCGATCCCGACACGACGTGGGCGTACCTCAAGGCGCTCGGTGAAGTCGGCCGTCGGCGTCAGGACCGCGCCCTCGGTCGTCCGCTCGGCGAGGTCTTCGCCGATCTCGGCGTCGACTACTCACCGGGCCCGAGCGACCCGGCGCGCAAGACGCCCTACGTCTTCCGCGACGCCGATCGCGAAGTCGAGTGCGCCGATCAGCTCCGCAAGGGCGCCAACCCGCAGACCTGTCTCCGCATCTACTTCGCGAGCACGGAAGACGGCGGCTTCGTGATTGGACACGTGGGACGGCAGATCGATACGACGGGCGCGAAGTAAGACTCACGACCCACAACCAACAACCCGGAACCCTAAACTGATCGGTTTAGGGTTCCGGGTTTTTGGTTGTGGGTCGTGAGTGCCTACGGCGCCGTCTCGTGAAACTGCACCGCCGTCTCATGCTGCAACGCTCTCCGCAGCGCCCACTGGTCCTGAAAGAGCACGACCACCGCACCCTTGTGATCGTACACCTTCATCCGACCCAACCCTGTCGCCACCTTCTCGACGTCGGCGGGCGCGCCGGTCAGCCAGCGCGGCCAGCGGTACGACATCTTCTCGAACTTGCAGGGCGCCGAGTACTCGTACTCGAGACGGAAGGCCATGACGTCGAATTGCAGCTGACCGACGGCGCCCACGATGGGCTGTGAGCCCGCGCTCGTTTCGGCGTAGAAGACCTGCGCGGCCCCCTCCTCGGTGAGCTGCCGCAGGCCGATGTCGAACTGCTTGCGCTTCATCGGGTCCGCGGGCATGGCGCGCGCGAAGTGTTCCGGTGCGAAGCGTGGGATGCCCTGAAACTCGAGCTTGCCGTCGCCGCCCAGGGTATCCCCGATGCGCAGATTGCCGCGATCCATCACGCCGATCACGTCGCCGGGCCACGCCTCCTCGATGGCGACGCGATCGCGGGCCATGAACTGCTGCGGAGCGGCCAGGCGCATCGGTTTGCCGGTGCGCTGATGCACGACCTGCATGTTCGCTTCGAAGTGACCCGACACCACGCGCAGAAACGCCACGCGGTCGCGGTGCTTGGGATCCATGTTCGCCTGGATCTTGAAGACGAAGCCGGTGAAGTCGTCACGATCGGGCGCGACCGGCCCGGTCGTGGACTCGCGCGGCCCGGGTGACGGGGCCAACTCGAGAAATTCGCGGAGGAACGGCTCGATCCCGAAGTTCGTGAGCGCCGAGCCGAAGAACACCGGCGTCAGCGCGCCGTCGATCACGCGCTGGTGATCGTATTCGTGACCGGCGGCGTCGAGCAGGTCGATGTCACCCATGAGCCGGTCGAAGGCGCCCTCACCCATCGCGTCAATGAGCTTGGGGTCGTCGATGCTCACGATGGTGTCGTCGGCGCGCGTGGCGCCACGGTCTCCGCTGCGCTCGAACAGGTGCACTTCCCGTTTCAGACGGTCGTATACACCCACGAAGACATCGTTCTCGAACACCGGCCAGGTCGCGGCGTAGCAGTCGATACCAAGGTCCGCCTCGACATCCTGAATCAGCTTGAGCGGATCCTCGCCGTGCCGGTCGCACTTGTTGACCAGGGTGAAGATCGGCGTGCGCCGCATCTTGCACACGTCGAACAGCTGTCGCGTGCGCTCTTCGACGCCGCGACGGTTGTCGAGGAGCATGATGGCGCTGTCGGCGGCCACCAGCGTGCGATAGGTGTCTTCGGAGAAGTCTTCGTGGCCCGGAGTGTCGAGCAGATTGAGCTGATAGCCCAGGAACTCGAACTGCAGCACCGAGCTCGTCACCGAGATGCCGCGCTCCTGCTCCAGCTTCATCCAGTCGGAGGTCGCATGCCGCGTGGCGCGGCGCGCCTTGACCGATCCGGCCAGATGGATGGCCCCGCCATAGAGCAGCAGCTTTTCGGTGAGCGTCGTCTTGCCGGCGTCAGGGTGCGAGATGATCGCAAAGGTGCGGCGGCGGCGGATCTCCCGCTCGAGGCGGGAGTGATCCACCGGCGCCCCGGCGTCGGCCGGCGTGATGTCGGGCTGTGCAGCGTCGGTCATAGCCCTGAAACCTAGCGGGTTTTGGCGAATTTTTGGCCACGGATACCGCGGAAACGCACGGTGACAGCGCCGCGCACGGGACGACACCGTGCGTTTCCGTGCAATCCG
>JBDHVK010000310.1:0-3013 GCA_039809645.1 Gemmatimonas sp. | reverse complement strand
GTGCCCGACATGACCTGCACCACGTTCGCCAGATCATGCGCCATGCCAGTCGTCACCACGCTCACCAGCTCGCGCCGCTGCAGCACCTCCACCTCGCGTTGCGTCTCGAGCATCGCCTGCAGACGCGCTTCGGCCTCGGCCTGCGCGTCGCGATAGATCTGGACGGTCTGCTGCAGCACGCGCGCGCTGAACCAGAGCCCGGTGAACATCACGATGATGGTCGTGATGCGATACGAGACGGACTGCAGATTCTCCGGCGGGGTGGGTGTCAGCAGATGATTCGCCGAGAGCACCAGGTTGAGTACCACCGCCGTCAGATAGACCCCGAGGATGGTGAGCGAAACGCGAGCGCCGTAGAACAGCGTGGACAGCGTCAGCGCGATGGCCACCGCCATGGTACTGAGCGCCCGTGGCGAGTTGACCACCATGGGTACGACCGAAATCAGCACGATCAGCGCAAGGGCATACCGCGCGCGGCGCTCCGCCGGCCACCGGGGACGCTGAAGCAGCCAGCCGATGAACGGCAGGCCGCCCAGCACCAGGAGGATCAACGGTCGCGTGCTCGGCTCGCTCCAGCGCGAGATCAACCCGGCGCCAAAGAAGGGCGTCCAGAGCCACAGGACCAAGCGCGACAGCAGGCGCAACGCCGCTTCGCGTGCCGACTCCAGAGGTTCGTGTGCCGCCGAGAGCATGGGACAAAGCAATGAGGCTGACGCAATCAGCGCCAGCCTCATTGCCCACTGTTCGTCCCTGAATCAGGTATGGTCCGTCGCGTTTACGGCCACGGGAGCACGATCACCGGATAACGCGGGCGCAGCTCGGGCTTGTCGTTGCCATCCATGAAGCGCTGGATATCGAAGGTGGCAGCGCTGATGTGCGCCTTGGCCGCCTCGTCGGCGCCGTTCAGGCTCGCCAGGCGGGTCTGCAGCGCCTTGAGATGGTGCACCGCTGCGGCACGCACATCCGGCATCGCCTTGACGTCGCCGGCCAGATCGAGCAGTACGTCGAGCGCCGAACGCTGCGCGGCACGCAACATGGCCCGCTCGGCGGCGGATGTCGGTGCCGTGGCGCCCCAGGTGCGATTGAGAATCGTCCCGATCACTTCGTCGAGCGTGAGCTGGTTGGCATCACGCGATGCCTGCACCACCACGCGCGCGGCCCGTTCGCGGTCGAGGAGATAACCGATGACTTCCGTGGCAAGCCCGCCCCCGAGCGTGACGGGATCGAACGTCGGACCCGTGTAGCCGTCGGCCCAGACCTGATCGTTGTTGAACCCCGGCGGCGGCGGCGGAATGAGCGCCTGCACACGTTCGGGCACCGTGAGTTCGGCGGGCTGGATGGCGTCGAGCGCGAGGGTGAGCGCCTTGCGCTGCTCGTCGGCCGGGATCATGCGCGTCGGCACCTGTCCATCGCCGCGGAGGGCGAAGGTGAAGTCCTCACCGCCCACGTACTTGGCCAGCCCTTCCAGCGAGTAGCGATGATGCAGGTAGGCATGCGTGAAGCGCATGTTGAGCAGCGAGAGCGGTTCACCGGGCTGGATGGCCTTCTCGTCGAACTTGTCGATGAGAATGCGGCGCACCGCGCGCGTGCGCGCGACCCCTTCGAACGCGGTCGTGCCCTCTTCCCATCGGGTCACGTACGGATTGGGGGTGTTGCTGTTGGCGTACGTGTCGTTGATGTACCGCACGTTGCGCGTGATGCCGTCCTTCATGATCTGCGCGAGTCCCGTCTTCTCCCCCGCCTTGTCGGCGTACCAGTGGTAGCCAAGGTTGATCGCGAGCGAGTCCCAGGCGCCGGGTCCCTTGCGATAGGCGTCGCGCAAGTCGAGGGTGCCGTCGGGGCGGGCGGTGATGAACGGGAACGGATACTCCATCACGCTGGCGCGATTCTGCGTGCTGGCGATGTAGTTGTGCTGCAGACCGAGCGTGTGCCCGATCTCGTGTGCCGCGTGCTGGCGGCGACGCGCCATCGCGAAATCGAGCGCGCTCACATTGGGGCCGCTCGCGCCGGCGGCCGGCACCGTGCCCGCCCAGATGTTGTAATCCACGAGCGAGCGATAGGCGTCCATGCGCACCACGGCGCGCACGATCTCGCCGGTCCGCGGGTCGGTGTAGCTCGGACCGACGCTGGGGCCCGGCGCCGCGCGATGCACCCACATGAGCATGTTGTAGCGGGCGTCCATCGGGTCCGCACCGGCGGGGAGATCGAGCACGCGGAACGCGCCCTTGAAGCCAGCGCCTTCGAAGACCTTGGCCCACCAGTTGCCGCCTTCGCGCAGCGCTTCGCGATAGGGGGCGGGGATCCCGGGATCGAGGTAGTACGTGATTGGCGTGACCGGCTCGACCAGCTGACCGCGGGCATAGGCCGCCGGATCCTTCGGCACGAGACGCCACCGGTTGATGTATCCGCCCCGATAGTCGCCGTCGAATCCCTCGGAGAGATCGAGGAACTGCGTGCCCCCGAAGCCGTAGCGCGGGTCATAGTCGCGCGGACGGAAGCCAGCGGTATCGGGGAGCATGACCAGCGAGTGATGCTCCTCATACGTCTGCGCACGCGCATCGGGCACGAACCCGCCGCGGCCACCACGCCCGCCGCCGTCGCTCACGAAGGTGATCACGCTGTGCACTTCACTGTTGCGCGGGAACGCCTTCGTCCGCTCGCCGTCGATGTAGCTGCGCGAGACATCCACGCGCGGCGCCGGCGCGCCACCGGCGCGGAGCCCGTCGGCCACACCGTACGCGTCGGACAGGAAGAGCGACGACGCGTCCACGACGATGGTGCCGCTCGAGTCCTTCTCGATGGGGAACGAGCCCACGATCGAGCGCGGGAACGCCTCCCTGGCCGCGCGCTGATTGGCCGCGTCGCCGGTGAGGGCGCGCACACTCCAGTTGTCGCGCACCATGAGCACGCGGTTGCCGCGACGCTCGAGACGCACCAGCGCGTTGGACCCCGTCTGCGCGCGATCCAGGCTCCCGGTGCCATTGCCCGTGGTCAGCGTGATCTGGTGCAGAAA
>JBDHVK010000309.1:0-3019 GCA_039809645.1 Gemmatimonas sp. | reverse complement strand
CCGGCGCGCCCGCACTCACGACGATGCCATCGTACGGCGCGTACTCACGCCAGCCCAGCGTGCCGTCTCCCAGTGACAGACTCACGTTGCGCACATTGGCCTGCGCAAGCAGCGGCCGCGCGCGGTCGAGCAGCTCCCGAAATCGTTCGACTGAAAAGACCTGGGCCGCCAGCTCGGCGAGCAGCGCGGTCTGGTACGCCGATCCCGTACCGATCTCGAGCACCCGTTCCTTGCCGGTGAGCATCAGTTGCTCGATCGCTCGCGCATGCACGTACGGCTGCGAGATGGTCTGCGCGTTGCCGATCGGCAGTGCGGCGTCTTCGTACGCACGATGGCGCACCGTGGGCGGCACGAACAGATGCCGCGGCACGGTGTCGATGGCGCGCAGCACGGCGAGGTCGCGAATGCCCTTGTCCTGCAACATCTCGACCAGGCGACGCCGGGCGCCGCGATACTCCGGCTCTACAGTGCCCGCCACCAGTCCGTCGCCGTGTTGAGGACGTCGCGATGCGTGAGATCGAGATGCAGTGGCGTCACCGAGATGTACCCTTCATGCACGGCGCGGAAGTCGGAATCGTCCGGACCGCTCCATTGCACTGACCCACCACCGATCCACAGGATCTCGCGTCCCCATGGGTCCTTCATGCGCGTGATCGAATCGCTGAACACGCGGCGCCCGAGCCGCGTGAGCTTCACGCCCTTGATCTGGTCGCCAGGCACCGCGGGCAGGTTCACGTTGAGCAACGTGTCGCGCGGAAAGGCGGGCAACGCGATCAGATGGCGCAGCAGGTCGCGAATCTTGTCCACCTGCGTCTCGAGCACGGCATCGGCGCGCAGCACGCTCCCGGCGAACGAAACGGCGATGGCCGGAATGCCGAGCGCGAGCCCTTCCATCGCCGCCGCCACCGTACCGCTGTAAAGCACATCCTCGCCCATGTTGGGACCGTGATTGATGCCGCTGATCACGTACTCCGGACGGGTCTCGAGCAACGCCTCGCACGCGAGCATCACACAGTCGGTGGGCGTCCCATCGACCTGCCAGCGCCGTTCGCCGAGCCGCACGGGGCGCAGGGGATGATGCAGTGTCAGCGAATGGCTCGTCGCGCTCTGTTCGCGATCGGGCGCGACGACCGTGAGCTCACCCAACGGCTCGCAGGCCTGTTCGAGCACGCCAAGCCCCTTGGCGAGAATGCCGTCGTCGTTGCTGAGGAGAATGCGCATGGCCATGGAAAGAGGAATCCGGCGGCTCAGGTGCCGCGCGGCGGATCGTCGACCAGCGGCGCGTTGAGCAGCGAGAGCAGATCGTTCACGTCACGCTCGATGCTTTCCAGCGCCTCGACCTCGAGCGCCGCGCGCGCCGCGGTGCGCAACGAGCCCCCCTTGCGATGCTCGTCGAGTTTCTGGCGCGCCCCGTCGATCGTGTACTTCTCGGTGTAGAGCAGATGCTTCACCAGCAGGATCAACTCCACCTCGCGCCGCGAGTAGACGCGATTGCCGCTGCGGTTCTTCGCCGGGTTGAGCGGCTTGAACTGACTCTCCCAGTAGCGCAGCACATGCGGCTTGAGCTCGGTGAGTGCACACACCTCGCCGATGGAGTAGAACTCCTGGACCAGCTCCCCGCGGACCGTGGCCATCTCAGTCACGCTCCGCGCGCAGTTCGCGCGCCATGAGTTCGGACACCGCGTCTCGCGGCCCCTGCCCCTCGAACAAGATGCGATAGGTCGCGTCGACGATCGGCATCTCCACGCCCACCGAGTCGGCGAGCGCTTTCGCGCTCTGCGTGTTGAGCACGCCTTCCGCGACGCTGTCCTTCCCGGCCAGGAATTGCTCCAGCGTCTGCCCCTGCCCGATCGCCACGCCCACCGCCCGATTGCGCGAGAGCGCGCCGGTGCACGTGAGCACGAGATCGCCGAGCCCCGCAAGCCCGGCGAAGGTGTCGGCCTTGGCGCCGAGCGCCACGCCAAGGCGCGTCATCTCGGCTAGGCCGCGCGTCATCAGCGCGGCGCGCGGATTGAAGCCGAGGCCCAACCCGTCGAGAATGCCGGTGGCGACGGCCATCACGTTCTTGAGCGCGCCGCCAAGCTCCACCCCGGTGACATCGTCACTGGTGTAAACGCGAAAGGCCGACGCGCTCATCGCCCCCTGCACCAGCTTGGCGGCCTGAGGATCGGTGCACGCCGCGACGACCGCCGTGGGCTGCCCCTGCGCCACTTCCGCAGCGAAGCTGGGGCCACTCACCGCCACCACCGGATGCGCACCGGCCTCCTGGTGCACCACGTCGGTCATCAGCGCGAGCGTCTCGCGCTCGATGCCTTTGGTGGCCACCGACAGCACGGCGCGCGGGTGCAGCGCGGCAGCGCCACTCGCCACCACACCGCGCAACACATGCGATGGCGCGGCGTACACCACGAGCGCCGCGTCACGCAGCGCAGCTGCCATGTCGCTCGTGGCCCGCAACGCGGGTGTCAGCGCATGACCCGCCAGGAAGCGCGGATTCTCGTGGCGCGCGTTGACCGCCTCCACGACATCGACTTCACGCGCCCACAGGCGCGTCGGATGTCCGTTGCGCGCGAGACGATCGGCAATAGCCGTGCCCCACGCTCCACCGCCGATCACGGCGCACGTCGTCGTGCCTCCGCTCATCAGGCCGCGCCTCCCGCTGTCGTTGTGCTGCCGGATTTGGTGCCGATACGGCGCTCTTCACCGCGCCGCAGGCGACCGATGTTGTCGCGATGCGTGAAGAACACGAAGGCCGCGATGGTGCACCCGAGCCAGGTGAGCGGCGTCGAGCCATCACGCACCAGCAGCGTTGCGGCGAGTACCGCCGCCCCCACCAGGGAGCCCAGTGAGACGTAGCGCGTGATCGCGACGCAGAGGGCAAACGCCACCACGGCCAGGGCGGCCGGCAGAGGCGCGAGGGCGACGAACACCCCGCTCGCGGTGGCAACGCCCTTGCCGCCGCCCTTGCCAAGGAGGAACACCGGCTTGACGTGCCCCAGGATGGCGAACACACCGAACG
>JBDHVK010000308.1:0-3063 GCA_039809645.1 Gemmatimonas sp. | reverse complement strand
GCCGGCGAAAGCACGAGCTTCACATCCACCTGCGCAATGCCCCGCGCGTTCAGCGCGCTGCGGATGTCCGCCTCCATCTCCTTCATGGCGGGACACCCGCTGTAGGTGGGCGTCATCGTGACCGTGACCGCCTCGCCATCGATCGCCACCTCGCGCACCACGCCCAGCTCGACCACCGAAATCACGGGGACCTCGGGATCGGGGACGGTCTGCAGGACCTCGAAGATTTCGTCGCGCGTCAGCATCTGGCGCGGCCCGGCGGGTTCACCACGACGCACCGGGATGGGCGCGGGCGACACTCTGCATCGTGGCGAGCATGTGGCCCAGATGCTCGGTGTGCATGCCGCGGCGTCCGCCGCGGCGCGTGCCCTTGTCGTCCGGCACCGTGAGCGTGGCGCGTACCAGGACGTCCTTCACCATCGTGTCCCAGAGCGCGCGCATCGCCGCGTGATCCACCGCGATCATCGCCTCGCCGGCGACCGCGTCGTTCACCTCGTCGTGATCGAAGAGCTCACCCACGTAGCGCCACAGGTCGTTCAGCGCCTGCTGCGCGCGCGAGTGGCTCTCCTCCGTGCCATCGCCCAGCCGCACGACCCACTCGCTCGAGTGGCGCAGGTGATATTTGTCTTCCTTGAGGCTCTTGGCCGCGATCGCGGCCAGCTGGGGGTGTTCGCAGCGCGAGAGCGCGTCCCAGAGGAGCACGCTGTACGCGTCGAACAGGAACTGCCGCATCATCGTGAAGGCGAAGTCGCCGTTCGGCAGCTCCACCAGGAGGCAGTTGCGATACTGCACGCCATCGCGGAAGTACGCGAGCGCATCGGCATCGCGCCCCTGCCCTTCGAGTTCGCCGGCCAGCTGCAGCAGGGACTGCGCGTGGCCGATGAGGTCGAGCGCGATATTGGAGAGCGCGATGTCTTCCTCGAGGATCGGCCCATGGCCGCACCACTCGCTCATGCGGTGACCGAGCACGAGACGATCATCGCCGAGGCGGAGGAGATACTCGACGAGCGGATCGGCGATGGGCGCGCGCCGCGGCGCCGCAACCTGAAAGTCAGGCTGCTTGTGGACGATCCCGGCCTGACCGCCGATGGGAGCCTGCTCGGCGGCCATCAGAAGATCCGCACGCCGCGCGGGGCGACGTAGAACTGCGGGTGACGATAGACCTTGTCGTTCCCCGGATCGAAGAACGGCCCGGCGTCGCTCGGCGCCGAGGCGACGATCGCCGCGCTCGGCACGACCCACAGGTTCACCGCCTCGCCGCGGCGCGTGTACACATCGCGCGCGTTCTGCAGCGCGAGTTCGGCGTCGGGCGCGTGCACACTGCCGGCGTGCTCGAACGGCTCGCCCTGATTGCCCTGCGTGAAGACTTCCCAGAGGGGGTGCTGACTGTCGCTCATGATCCGGGCCTCAGGCCGCAGCGGTGGAAGAACGCGCCTGCTGCTTGGCAGCGTAGGCCTCGGCGGCGGCACGCACCCACGCCCCATCGTTGTGCGCCTTGCGACGCGCTTCGAGCCGTTCCTTGTTGCACGGGCCGTTGCCCTTCACCACATCGTGGAACTCGGCCCAATCGATCTCGCCGAATTCCCAGTCGCCCGTCTCGCTGTTGAGGCGGAGATCGGGATCAGGAAGCGTAAGACCGATCGCAATCGCCTGCGGCACCGTGAGGTTGACGAAGCGCTGGCGGAGTTCGTCGTTCGTCTTGCGCTTCACGCGCCACTTCAGGAGCTCGGCGCTGTTCGGCGAGTTCGTATCGCTCGGGCCGAACATCATGAGCGCCGGCCACCAGAAGCGGTTCACCGCATCCTGCACCATGGCCTTCTGCGCTGGCGTGCCCTTGGCGAGCACCGTGCAGATCTCGTAGCCCTGACGCTTGTGGAAGTTCTCTTCCTTGCAGATGCGCACCATGGCGCGCGCGTACGGGCCGTACGACGCCTTGGCGAGCACGGTCTGGTTCACGATCGCGGCGCCGTCGACGAGCCAGCCGATCACGCCCATGTCGGCCCACGAGAGCGTGGGGTAGTTGAAGATGCTCGAGTACTTCGCGCGCCCGTCGAGCAGCTGCGCGATGAGCTCGTGGCGATCAACGCCGAGCGTCTCGGTGCCGCAGTAGATGTAGAGGCCGTGGCCTCCCTCATCCTGCACCTTGGCAATGAGCGCGAGCTTGCGGCGCAGGCTGGGGGCTCGCGTGATCCAGTTGCCTTCGGGAAGCATGCCCACGACTTCGGAGTGGGCATGCTGCGACATCATGCGCGTGAGCTGCTGGCGATAGCGCTCGGGCATCCAGTCCTTGGGCTCGATGCTTTCACCGGCGGCAATGCGGGCTTCGAAGGCGGCCAGCTGGGCCGCATCGTCGGCAGGAACGGTCGTCGTGGGGGACATGCGCAGACGGGTAGGTGGGAAACTGCTTCAGTAATGTAATTCCCGGGCTATCTTCAGGGCCATGACACCCGCCACCAATTCCCCCTCCGAGACGGGTCCGAATGGCTACGTCCGGACCGACGTGTCCGCTGGCATCGGCCGCGTCGAGTTTTTTCACCCGAAGAGCAATTCGCTCCCCGGGGTCCTCTTACGCGAACTCGCGGCGACGATCACGCGCGTCAGCCAGGATCCCTCGGTCCGCGTGATCGTGCTGCAGAGCGGCGGCACCGGCCCGTTCTGCGCCGGCGCGTCCTTCGATGAGCTGGCGTCGATCACGGACCGCGAGCAGGGGCAGCAGTTCTTCAGCGGCTTCGCCGGCGTCATTCTGGCGATGATCCGCGCCCCGCAATTCGTGATCAGCCGCGTGCACGGCAAGGCCGCCGGCGGCGCCGTGGGGCTGATCGCGGCCTCCGACTTCTCGTTCGCGGTCGAGAAGGCCTCGGCCAAGCTCAGCGAACTCGCGGTCGGCATCGGCCCATTCGTCGTGGGCCCGGTGATCGAGAAGAAGATCGGCCTCGCGAGCTTCAGTCAGATGGCCGTGGACGCCGACTGGCGCGATTCGGCCTGGTGCGAGCGCCGCGGGCTCTACGCAAAGGTGGTCCCGGACGTGGCCGCCCTGGACGCCGCCGTGGATGCCCAGGCGGC
>JBDHVK010000307.1:0-3079 GCA_039809645.1 Gemmatimonas sp. | reverse complement strand
TCTCGAGCGGCACCTCCGCCGAGATTCGCTACGACGCCGGCTCGGGCTACTACATCCTCACGAAGCAGTAGTCACAGAAACTCGGCGGTGACGCTCCCGTACGTCTCCGCCATGTCGCTCGCCCTCCGTCGCTGCGGTCTCTTCCTCGTCGGCTACTTCGTCATACTGGTAGTCGCCGCGCTCGCCAAGGCGGCGGTCCCGCGCGCGCTGGCCGACCTCGCGTGGGGCTCGCTCGCCTCGTGTGGACTGGCCGCCCTCACGTGGGCGTTCCTGCGAATCGAGCACCGACGCGCCGAGGACATCGGCGTGCGCGCGAGTGCGGCAAGTCCCGCTCGGCTGACCGCCGGCCTCGCGATCGGCGTGGCGACGTACGCGTGCGCGCTGCTCCTCATCTCCGTTGGCCTCGGCCCGCTCACGTGGTCGGCGCCCGCGTGGCCGAGTCCCGGGCACGGGCTGCTGGTCGTGGCGTCGTTCCTCATGCTGTCGTGCATGGAGGAGCTGGGATTTCGCGCGTACATGCTGCGTACGCTCTCACCCGCACTGGGTGTCTGGCCCGCGCAGGCGCTCGTCGCGGTGGCGTTCGGCCTCACGCACGTGGCCTACGGCTGGCCCCTCCGCACGGTGGTGATGGGCGTGATCCCCAGCGCCCTGCTCTTCGGCGCCGCCGCGTGGCGCTCACAGGGACTCGCGCTTCCGATCGGCGTCCACGCCGGCGTGAACCTCGCGCAGTGGCTCGTTGGCGAAAAGGAGTCCGCCGGCGTGTGGACGTTGAGCGCGGCGCCTGAACACACCGCGCGGCTCGCGAGCGGCGCACCGTGGATCGCCACCGCCGTCACCCTCTTCTCGGCCGCTGTCGTCTGGTACTGGCCGGCGCGTCGCCCCGTCACCGACTAGCCGCTCACTCCGCCAGTTTCGCTTTC
Organism: Gemmatimonas sp.; assembly: GCA_039809645.1. Taxonomy (GTDB): domain Bacteria; phylum Gemmatimonadota; class Gemmatimonadetes; order Gemmatimonadales; family Gemmatimonadaceae; genus Gemmatimonas. The sequence continues at coordinate 2,159 of JBDHVK010000307.1, read as the reverse complement.
ACATACGCCACGATCGCGTTGGCATGGCCGTGCCCGAGCCCATGATCGGCCTTGAGCGCGCTCACGGATTCCATGTGCGTGTGCGTGCCGAGAAGCTTCACGGTGAGATCGAGCCAGTGCTGCATCGGCTTGCCGTAGGTCTTCTCGATGCTCGGGAAGTAGGAGGCGGGGCCGGCGAGCTTCTGACCGGGCGGCGGCGCCGGTGGCGGCACGACTTTCTTCGCGGGCATGGCGACGGGTGAGAGTCCCCCAAAGTGCGCCCCGACCCCGGCCAAGGCGAGCACCGCCGTTGATCCGGCATCCGACGTCGGAGCCCGTTCGGGCTTCGACCTCTGAAATCTTGTGCCTGCAACGCTGGCCCCAGGGGCCCGCCGCCGCCAACATATAGCGTCCGGCTCGCGTTTCTCCTCGCGCCCCGGCGCCTGTCTCCTCCATTCGTCCCGCGGCCGCCCGCCGGCCGCCCGGAGCCCCCTCGTGAGAGCGTTTCGCTTCCTCCTCGGCATCGCGGCCCTCGCCGCGACTTCGCTCGAGGCTCAGCAGTCGTCGCGCACCCAGCCCATCACGGGCCTGCGTGACAACTCCACCGGCTATCATGCCCTCGTCGGCGCGAAGGTCGTCACCGCGCCCGGCCAGGTCCTGAACAACGCCACCATCGTCGTCCGGAACGGCTTGATCCAGGCGGTCGGCGCGGGCATGGCGCCGCCAGCTGGCGCGCGCGTGTGGGACCTCAAGGGTCTCACCGTCTATCCCGGCTTCATCGACGCCTCCGCCGACCTCGGGGGCGACGCGCCGCCACAGGGGGGCGACGTCGGACCCACGCACTGGAACCCGCAGGTACGGGCCTGGTTCAGCACCACGTCGAACGCCAAGGATGACTCGACGCGCCGCACGGCGCTCCGCTCCCTCGGCTTCGGCACCGCCCTCGCCGTGCCGCGTCAGGGGATCTTCCGCGGCACCACGTCGGTCGTGAGCCTCAGCGACGCCGGCCTCCGCGATCGCGTGCTGCGCCCCGACCTGACGCAGAGCATCGGCTTTGGCCGATCCTTCGCCCTGGGCGGCATGTACCCCAATTCCGCGATGGGCACCATCGCGCTCATGAAGCAGACCTTCATGGACGCCGAGTGGTACATCCGCGCCTGGGGTGCGTACGAGACGAGCGGCCGCTCCATCCTGCCGCCGGAAACGAGCGAAGCGCTCGCCGCCCTCGGCAAGGCCGTGAAGGGCACGCAGCCGGTGATGTTCGAGACGACCAGCGAGGAGGACTATCTCCGGGCCTACAAGCTCGCGCAGGAGTACAAGCTCACGCCGTGGTTCCGCGGCAGCGGTGAGGAGTATCGCCTCGTCGACGTGCTCAAGGGTCGTACGCAGCCGCTGATCGTGCCGCTCGCCTTCCCCGACGCGCCGAACGTGTCGAGCCCGGAAGCCGCCGCGAACGTGACGCTCGCGGACCTGCGCCACTGGTATCTCGCGCCCACCAATCCCGCGAAGCTCGCCGAGGCGGGCGTGAACTTCGCCATCACCGCTGACGGCCTGCCGTCGCTGCAGCAGTTCTTCCCGAACCTGCGCACGGCCGTGGCGCGAGGCCTCGCGCCCGACAAGGCGCTCGCCGCGCTCACCACGGTGCCCGCCGGCATCCTCGGCATCGACAAGACGCACGGCACGATCGCCGTGGGCAAGGCCGCCAATCTCGTCGTCGCCGACGGCGACATCTTCACCGAAGACGCGGCCATCCGCGATGTCTGGGTGCAGGGCAAGCAGTATGGGGTCACCCGCGCGCCGCAGGTCGACCCGCGGGGCACGTGGGCCATCACCTCGGATGATGCGGGCACGTTCAAGAACGCGACACTGCGTCTCGACGGTCCCCTCAATCGCATTCGTGGCACGATCGAGATGGGTGGTCGGCGTCCGGTGAACCTCACGAACGTGCGCGTCATCTCGGAGACGGGCCGCATCGAAGCGTCGTTCCCGGGTGAGCCGTTGGGCCAGGAAGGTGGCATGCTCCTCGCCGGCTCGGTGACCGACTCGTCGTTCTTCGGCTGGCTCTCGCTGCCGAATGGCACCGACGCGCGCTATCGCGGCACGCGGACCGAGGCCTTTGCGGGCGCGGCGCGCGGAGCGATCGCGGCGAAGGTGCCGAAGATCGATCTGCCGTTCCTCCG
>JBDHVK010000306.1:0-3079 GCA_039809645.1 Gemmatimonas sp. | reverse complement strand
CACTTCAACGCCGCGCGTGATTACGAGAAGGAGTGGAAGGCGTGGGAGAAGACGAAGACCGGCATCCCGCCGCGCAAGGACCTGCGCATGGAAGCCATCCTCGACATTCTCAATCAGAAGCTGTTGGTCACGAGCCACGGCTATCGCGCCGACGAATTCCTGGCGCTCGTCCGTCTCGCCGAGGAATTCGGATTCCGCATCCAGGCGCTGCAGCACGGCGTGGAGGCCTACAAGATCGCCAGTGAGCTCAAGAAGTCGGGCGTCGCGGCGATCGTGTGGAGCGACTGGGGCGCGTTCAAGCTCGAGGCGTACGACGCCACGTCGTACAATGCGCGCCTGCTCATGGAGGCCGGGGTCGTCACGTCGCTGCACTCCGACGACAACGAGATCTCGACACGCATGAACTGGGAAGCGGGCAAGCTGCTCCGCTCGGGCGTCAACGAGATCGACGCGCTCGCGACGGTCACGATCAACCCGGCGAAGGCGATTGCGATCGACAACCGCATCGGCTCGCTCGAACCCGGCAAGGATGCCGACTTCGTGATCTGGAGCGGCAACCCGCTCTCGCAGTTCACCAAGGCGGAGCAGACGTGGGTGGATGGCCGCAAGTACTTCTCGCTGGACGAAGACAAGGCCAACCGCGACGAGATCGCGAAGGAACGTGCGCAGCTCATCCAGGCGGTGATCGCGGCCGGTCCGAGCGAGAACGCCGCGCCGGCCGGCGGTCGCGGTGGCCGCGGCGGCCCGGGAGGCGGCAAGTGATCCGCTCCCTTACTCCGACTCTCGACATCGTGTCCGATACCATGCGAATCATGAAGAACAGCGCGCGCAGCACCGCGCTCGCCGTGGCCGCCGCCCTCGCGGCGACCGCGGCGACGGCCGGCGCGCAGGTGACGATGCCGGTGGCGCCGCAGTCGAATCCGGTGGTGCTCAAGGGCGCCACGATTCACACGGTCACCAAGGGCACGATCCAGAACGGCACGATCGTGCTCGACAAGGGCAAGATCACCGCGATCGGTGGCCCCGAAGTGCAGGCGCCGCGCGCGGCCAAGATCGTGGACGTCACCGGCAAGCACATCTATCCGGGGCTGATCGACGCCTACAGCACGGTGGGCATCACCGAGATCGGCTCCGTCGATGTGTCGAACGACATCAACGAGCTCGGTGATTTCAATCCGAACATCCGCGCCGAAATCGCGGTGAATGCGGAAAGCCGACACATCGGCACCACGCGCTCCGCCGGCGTGCTCGTGGCGTTCACCACGCCCGAGGGTGGCGTCATCTCCGGCCTCTCCTCGGCAATGTCGCTCGAGGGGTGGACGTGGGAGGAGATGTCCATGAAGGGCGCCGCCGCGCTCAACGTGAAGTGGCCCGACCCGAACGCCCGTCCGGGTGGCCGCTTCGGCGGCGGCGGTGGCCCCGGTGGTCGTGGCGGGCCGCCGGGCCCGCCGCCCAAGACCTACCCCGAGCAGGTGCAGCAGATCAAGGATTGGTTCGCCGAGGCGCGCGCGTATCGGGATGCCGTCAAGTCGGGGCAGGCGGTGCGCACCGACACGCGCTACGCCGCCATGATCCCGGCGCTCGACCGGCAGATCCCGGTGGTCGTCGCCGCCGAGGGCGCGGCGCAGATCAACGACGCCATCACGTGGGCCAAGGCCGAGAACATCAAGCTCGTCATCCGCGGCGGGCGTGATGCGCTCTTCGTGGCCGATCGGCTCAAGGCCGAAAACGTGCCGGTGATCCTCACGTCGACGCTCGACGCGCCGTCGCGCGAATACGAAAGCTACGATCACTCCTACAACGCGCCGGCGCAGCTGTACGCCAAGGGCGTGAAGTTCGCGATTGCCGGTGGATCGGGTGGCCTCTACAGCTATCGCCTGCCCTGGGAAGCGGGTGTGGCCGTGGCATTCGGCCTCCCGGAAGAGGAGGCGCTCAAGGCGGTGACCATCAACGCGGCGCAGATGATGGGCATCGATGACAAGGTCGGCTCACTCGAGGTAGGCAAGGAAGGCACGCTGCTCATCACGACGGGCACGCCGCTGGACATGACGAGCAACATCGTCCAGAACTACATCCAGGGGCGTGAGATCAACATGATGGACATCCACAAGTTCTTCTTCGAGAAGTACATGGAGAAGATCAAGCAGCAGCAGCCGAAGAAGATCACGCCGTAAGCAGCGCTGATCGGCAACACACGAGGGGGGAGTGAAGCGGTGATCGCTTCGCTCCCCCCTCGGTGCACCGGAATGGGCTACCAGTCGGTCGGCACGTAATCCTTGAGGAACTGCCCCCACCGGTGCACGCCGGTGTTGATGCCGTCAATGAGCGGATCGACGATGCGCGCCGCGCCGTCCACGATATCGAGCGGCGGATGGAATCGGTGGTTGACCACCTTGCGCGCCGCGATCTCCTCGACATCCTCGTCGGTCACCCAGCCGGTGTCCACGCTGTTCATGTGGATGCCGTCCTGCTGATAGTCGGCCGCGGAGGTGCGCGTCATCATGTTGAGCGCTGCCTTGGCCATGTTCGTGTGCGGGTGTCGCGTGGTCTTGTTGTTGCGATAGAACTGCCCTTCCATCGCCGACACGTTCACGATGTGCTTGTCGCGGTTGGGAGTGCGCAGCATGAGCGCCTTGAGCCGCGCGTTGATGATGAACGGCGCGATGGCATTCACCAGCTGCACCTCCATGAGCTCCACACTCGAAACCTCGTCCATCAGCAGGCGCCACGAATTGCGGTCACGCAGGTCGACCTGCTGCAGGTCCTGATCGAGCGCTCCCAGCGGAAACTGCGCCGGCGAAGCGAGCGCATCGTCGGGGAGCAGCGGCACCTGCGACAGCGCGGCCGCATGCGTCATCCCCACGACCTGCGCCGGCGGCGCCGCGAGCGCCACCGCCGGCGCGATGACACCCGCTGCACTCGCCCGCTCCGTCAGCGCACGCACCGCGGGCGGCAAGCTCGCCAGGGGCGCGTGTTCCGTCTCCATCATGTGCGCATAGAACGCGGGCGGCCGACGCACCGTCTGACAGGCGTTGTTGATGATGGCATCGAGTCGCGGCTCGTGCGCCAGCAGCTCCTG
>JBDHVK010000305.1:0-3092 GCA_039809645.1 Gemmatimonas sp. | reverse complement strand
CCCGCGCAGTGGGACTGGCTCGGACAGCAGCCCGGCGGTGCCTCCGTCACGCTCCGCAAGCTCGTCGATCAGGCCCGCCGCGAACGCGCCGGTACCGACGCCACGCGCGTCGCGCGCGAGAACGCCTACCGCTTTCTCCACGCCGTCGGTGGCGACCTGCCCCACTTCGAGGCGATGTCGCGCGCGCTCTTCGCCGGTGACGACGTCGCGCTGCAACAGCTGCTCGTCCAGTGGCCCCCCGATGTCCGCGACTACGCGCTCCGCCTGCTCACCCCGGCAACCACCGCGACGGCGATGCCGTAGTCACCCCACCGCGCCTCGCGGCACCGCGGCGCTGCCCGCCAGCAGGCCGCCATCGAGCACGAAGTCGGCGCCGGTCGTGTACGCCGATTCATCGGCGGCGAGATGCACGACCAGCGCTGCCACTTCCTCGGGCGTGCCGAAGCGCTGGAGCGGCGTGTCACGTACGAACTCGGCCATGCGCGCGGCGCGATCCGGGCCGTTTCCGAGCATCGGCTCCCACATCGGTGTGAGGATCGCCGCGGGGTGCACCGCATTGCAGCGTACCGCGAGCCGCTCCTCGGCGGCATAGAGCGCCACCGTGCGCGTGTGATTGCGAATGGCCGCCTTGCTCGCGGCGTAGGCGGCCGCGCGCGGAATGCCCACCAGCCCCGAGCGCGAGCCGATGTTCACGATCGATCCGCCGGCACCTGCCGGACGATGCGCCCGCATCGCGCGAAGCGCCGCCCGACAGCCGAGCATCACCCCGTCGAGGTTCGTCTCGAGCACGGCCCGCCAGTCGGCGAGCGACAGGTGTTCCGGATCGTGCCGCGGCGGGGCGCCGTCGGACGTTTCGAAGCCGGTGACACCGGCATTGTTGACCAGGATATCCAGCCGGCCGTGTTCCGACAGCAGCGCGGTGATGATCGCGTCCCATGCCCGTTCGTCGCGCACGTCCAGATAGTGAAAGCGCGCGCCCACGGGCAGTGCGTCGTCGGATCGCAGCACCACATCAGTGGCCCACACGATGGCGCCGGCGCGAAGAAACGCCTGCGCGATGGCGCGGCCGATCCCGCGGGCGGCGCCGGTGACGAGCGCGATACGCCCGTCGAGTCGAGAGGAAACCGTGGAAGTCATAAACGTGTCGATGAGAGCAGAGATGAGAGCAGAAGCGTGGAGATCGTGTTAGCGTTGGGATGCTACCCGCCGCCGTGTCGCACCACCTCGGTCATCCGACCGACCCCTTTCTCATGCCGCTCGACGCGCCCACCCTTTCCCGTCTGGCTCGCACGCAGGAAGTCCTGCTGAACGGGCAACTGCCGGGCGGCGATACCATGTGGCGGACGCAGCTGGCCACGGAGCTGCGCGCGCTCTTCCGCGCGGACTTTGCGTTGGTCCTGCGCCCCGGTGCCGACCAGCCATACGTGGCCGACGGACTCGACGAGAGCGTCTGCCGTGCGCTGGCGGCCTTTCATCCCGACGACACCGGCGCCGCTCGCGTCGTGCGCTATCGCGACCCGTCGCTCGAAAAGCTGCAGGCGCGACGCCTCGCAAACCCCGACCCGGTCTTCACCCGCGCCGGCAACGAGGCCGCCATGGGGCTCACGATGGACGCGACGCCCATGTTCGATGCGGTGCTCAAGCCGCTCGACGTTCGCGATTTCAGCGGCGTGTTCGCGCGCACGAGCATGGGCGACCTCATGTGCTTCGTGGCCCGCACCGCGCGCACCACCGCCTCCCTGATCGGCACCGTGGATGTCGGGCTCTGGCGCGTGCTTGCGCCGGCCGTGGCCGTTGCCACCGCGATGGGCGGGCCCATGGGCGCGCCAATCGACGCCGGGGTTCCGGTGCCACGCGATGCGTCGTGGCTGCGGAGCCGCTTCGGCCTCACGGCGCGCGAGGCCGAGGTGGCGCTCGCCATCAGCCAGGGGCTGTCGCGCGCTGAGATCGCCGACCGCCTGCAACTGCGCCCGTCCACCGTGCGTACGCACACCGAAGCCGTCTTCCGCAAACTCGACGTGCGCACCCGCAGCAGCGTGGGGCGCCGTCTGCTCGAACGATGAACCCTTTGCGACTCACCCGATGAGCACTCGTCGCTCCTTCGTCCAGCACGCCAGCGTGCTGACCGCCGCCGCGGCGTTCGCCCCGCGCCTGCTGCAGGCCACCGTGGCCCCCGCCCCGATCAAGCTGCTCATCCTCGGCGGCACCGGCTTCATCGGCCCGCACCTCGTCCGACGGGCGCTCTCACACGGTCACTCGGTGAGCATCTTCACCCGCGGGCGGCGCGACGGCGACTTGCCCGCCGGTGTGGAACGACTCGTGGGCGATCGCAATGGCCAGCTCGACGCGCTCAAGGGGCGCGTGTGGGATGCCGTGATCGACGATAGTGCCACGAATCCCAATTGGGTGAAGCTCACGACCGAGCTGCTGCATGAAAGCGGTCGATATCTCTTCACCTCGAGCACCGGCGTCTACTACCCGTATCTCAAGCGCGGGCTCGCCGAAGCCGACCCCGTGCACACCACCCTCGGCGACGCCAAGGACGGCAGTGAGAAGTTCGGCACCGACAAGGCGCAGTGCGAGGCGCTCGTGCAGCAGGCGTTCGGCGCCCGCGGCATCGTGGTGCGCCCCACCTACATCGTCGGCCCCGGCGACTACACCGACCGCTTCACCTACTGGCCGTGGCGGCTGCCACGCGGCGGTGAGATTCTCGCGCCGGGCAACAAGACCGATCGCGTGCAATTCATCGACGTGCGCGACCTCGCCGCCTTCATGCTGCAGCTGGTGGAGTCCAACGGCAGCGGCGTCTACAACGCCGTCGGCCCCAAGGCACCGATGACGATCGAACAGTTCCTCGCCCAGGCCTCGGCGGCGCTGGCCGTGAAGCCGCAACTCACCTGGGTGAACGACTACGACTTCCTGGCGAAGTACGAAGTCGACGGTGTGGTGCCATGGATTCTCACCCGCGGCAATGATCTCGGGCACACGAGCGTGGTGAGCACGCGCAGTGGACCCGCGGGTCTGACGTATCGGCCGATGGCGGAGACGGTGCGCGATACGCTGGCGTGGTTCAAGTCGCTGCCGCCCGAGCG
>JBDHVK010000304.1:0-3171 GCA_039809645.1 Gemmatimonas sp. | reverse complement strand
GCGCATACGTGGGGCGCATACGTACTGCGCAGATAGGCTGTGCTTGGGTGCGGCGCGGCTAGGCGCCCGGCCGCGCGGCGAGGATGAGCCCCGGATCGTCGCTGATGATCCCGTTCACGCCGTGGCGCCAGAGGTGCTGGGCCTGCGCGGGATCGTTCACCGTCCAAACATGGGTCACGTTCCCGAAGGGTTTCGTGGCGCGTACGAGCGCAGCGATCGGCACCGGGATGCCGTTGTAGAACGGCGGAATGCACAACGCCTGAAACCAGGGGCGTTCGATCGGGCGTCGCAGCAGCGCGGGCAGCAGCAGTCGGGCCACGTCGCCGGTGCTGGCCCCCAGCCAGAAGCCGGCACCACGAAGTGGGCGGGTGCTCTCGGGGTCGAAGCCAGCCACGATGATGCGATCGGCGAGCTGGTGTCTGGCGACCGCATCGCGCAGCAACAACGCGGCGGCCGGCGTCTTGAGCTCGATGATCAGCGGCAAGTCGTGCGGAAGTGCCTCGATGACCTCATCGAGGGTCGGAATACCCGCGCCACGCCCACGCCAGGGAAACGTGCGCCCATCGCGTGTGAAGCGGGCGCCGGCGTCGAATGTACGAAGGTCGGCCAGCGAGTACTGCGCGACGGCGCCCGTGCCGTCGGTCGTGCGATCGAGCGTGGGATCGTGCAGGAGCACGAGGACGCCATCCCGTGAGACATGCAGGTCGAACTCGACCGCGTCCACGCCCAGGGCCACCGCCTCGAGCAGGGACGGGATCGTATTCTCCGGGGCATGGGCTCGGTTGCCACGATGCCCGATGACGGGTCGGGCCGTGGGGTCGCGAAGAATGACGGGCATCGACGACGGGGGACGGGGATGACGAACGGGGCGGCACCGAAAGGAACCGCCCCGCTTTACGTCAGCGATGCGTCGGCTGAGACATCGCCGTCACCGGGATGTGATCAGAAGCTGTACGACAGGCGCGTGGTGAGCATGCGGCCGATCTCGGCGACGCCCGGGAACGTGCGCACGCGGTTGTCGAACAGATTCTGGGCGTTCACGGACCACATCAGCTTCTGCTTGCCGCCGAGTTCGAAGCTCTTCGACACCTGTGCATCGAAGATCACCGCCTCGGGAACGTTCTCGTAGCAGAACGTGCCAGTCGGGGCCGACGGACACTTGCCCGCGCCGCCCGACGCGCCGACGGTGTAGCCCGTCTGACCGAGGGCAAGCGGGAACGCGAAGTTCGTGGCGTAGACGCCCGAGTTCACCGGGTACGCCTCGTTGTAGCGGCCGCGGAACTCGAAGCCGACCGCCTTCTCCTCGTTTCGGTAGCGCAGGCCAAGCGAGCCACGCGAACGCGGCGAGTTCGACATGAGCGGCAGATTGTTGCCGCCGTTCACCCACGGGAAGACGCCCTTGTTCTGCCAGCTGAACGCGATGTCCGCGGTGAGACGATCGCTGATCTGGGCATCAGCGGCCATGTCGATGCCCGTCACCCAGATCTCGCCCTTCGACGTGAGGTAGGTGGCGTACACCGCGTTCGGCAGCGTCTGACCGTTGTTGAACGTGACCACGCCAACCGGCAGCGAGGCGACGCTCGGCGTCAGCGCGTTCGCCAGCGCCGTGGCCGTCGGCACCGCCTGCGCCTGCGGCAGGCCCTGCGAGATGAGGAACGTGGCGATCTGCGTGCCGAGGTAGCCACCCAGCTGGGTCGGGTTGCCGAAGAAGACATTCGGCGTCGACAGCGCGGCCGACGTACCGACATCTCCACGGCGCTGGCGCCAGGCCGCAATGTCGTACCGGATCTTGCTGTCGTTGATCAAGCCCTTCCAGCCCAGCTCGTAGGTGTCGTTGAAGGACGCGGCGAGCGGGGAGATGTCCGTGAGCTGGTCGGTCGTGAGCGGCGTCGTGGCACTCGAGATGTACGAGACGCGCGTCGCGAGTTCGGCGTTGGTCGGCGTGCGCGTGCCGAGGTACTGCACCATGCCCGCCGCCAGCGCGGCCGCCTGCGCCGCCGGCAGTCCACCCTGCTGCAGGGCCCCAGCGATGGACGGCGTGAGGCGCGAGCCGAGTGCCTGAATGGCGCCCGGGAACGCGGCCGCCGCCGACGCGCCGGTGAACGCGCCGTTCTGCGTGTAGACCGACTTCATGCAGAACTGCCCGAAGGCGCTGCCGGTGCCGCAGCTCCGGTTGAACTGGAAGCCTTCCTTGGGCGGATTGCCGCGCGCGCGGACATCGAAGCCCGAGCCGCCGACGTTCGGCGACTGGATGAGATCCAGGAAGAACGAGAAGTTTGCCGGCGTCGAGAACGCGCGGTTGTACGTCGCGCGGAAATTCTGGTTCTTCACCGGCTTGAACAGGATCGCCGCGCGGGGCGAGAAGAACTGCCCCTTGATGACGTTGTTGGCGTCGCCGCGAGCCGACCAGAGGAGCTCGAGCTTATCGGTGGGCTTGGTGGACGACTGCACGTACGCGCCGTACTCGGTGACGTTGTCGACGTCCTCGTTCTGGCCGTTGATCGTGCCGCCGGTGCGCGGATTGGTCCAAATGTAGTCCGCACCGTAGGTGAAGCTCTGCTTCTTGCCGAGATCGAAGCCGTGCTGGATCTGACCGGCGGCCACGCGCGACTGGTCCACGATGGGCTGGCCGGAGCGCAGCAGGTACGTGCCCTTGTCGTCTGCCGCGTTCGCGTTGCCGGCGTCGCTCGAGTTCAGGAAGCCCTGCATGAACAGGCGATTCCAGCGGAAGCGCTGCTGCGCGCTCAGGTACGTCCAGTTGCGGATCTGCGCCGAGCCGTTGGCGCCGGTGAGTTCGATGCCCTTGCCGACCTTCGAGTAGCCGAGGGTCGTGATGGCTTCGACGCCTTCCGCCGGACGCACATCCACGCGGGCTTCACCCGTGTACTTTTCGAGGTCGAAGTCGCGCTGATTCACGCCACCGCGGCGCGAGGCCGGCACGTTCGTGGTGGTCGGGAACGTCGTCGGCTCGGAGCGATCGTTGTACTCCCAGTCGCGGGCGCTGAAATACTCGCCGGAGAGCTTGTAGGCGACCTTGTCGTTGAGCTTCTGCGCCGTGCGGATGCCCGTGCGCATGAGCGAGCGCTCGCCACCGTCCACGCTGACCGTCGTCCCCTGCTGGCTGAACGGCGACTTCGTGATGACGTGCAGCACGCCATTCGAGCTGTTCGG
>JBDHVK010000303.1:0-3184 GCA_039809645.1 Gemmatimonas sp. | reverse complement strand
GTTCGGGGTTCAAGGTATGGGGTGGTGGGTGTTAGAGGATGTACTTCCGCAGATCCTCGTCCTCGCTGATGGCCTTGAGTCGCTCTCTGACCATCGCCGCGTCGACCACTACGGCGTCGGTTCCGCGATCGGGGAGTTCGTAGAGGACGTCCTCCAGTAGCGTCGTCATCACCGTGTGCAACCGGCGTGCGCCGATGTTCTCCATGCGCTCGTTGACCCGGGTGGCCACGCGGGCCAGTTCGGCGATGCCATCATCCTTGAAATCGAGACTGGCCCCTTCGGCCGCCACCAGCGCGGCGTACTGCCGCGTGAGCGCGTTCTCGGGCTCGGTCATGATGCGCACGAAGTCCGACTCGGTCAGCGCCTTGAGCTCGACGCGAATGGGGAAACGTCCCTGCAGTTCGGGAATCAGATCGCTTGGCTTCGACACGTGAAACGCACCGGCCGCGACGAACAGGATGTGATCGGTTTTCACGTTGCCGTACTTCGTCTGCACCGTGGAGCCCTCCACGATGGGGAGCAGGTCACGTTGCACGCCTTCGCGTGACACGTCGGGGCCCCCGCCCTGCCCGCGCTCGCCGGCGATCTTGTCGATCTCATCGAGGAACACAATTCCCATCGCTTCCGCGCGGTCGAGGGCGTCGGTCGTCACGTCATCGAGATCGATGAGTTTGTCGAGCTCCTCGTCGAGCAGAATGCGACGCGCCTCGCTCACCTTCACGGTGCGTCGCTTCTTCTTCTTGGGGAGCATGTCGCGGAACCATTCGGCCACGCTCTCCATCCCTTCGGGCGCGCCGGGCTGCATGGCCCCCGGCATGCCGGGACCACTCTGCGTGACTTCGATTTCGACTTCGCGCTGATCCAACTGTCCGTCGAGCAGCAGCGCCTTGAGCTTCTCCCGCGTGCGCTTGTGGCGCTCCATGGCCTGCGTGTGCTCGTCCTTCGCCTCAGGCGACTCGTTGGCGAGCACGGGCGGCGTGGGGAGGAGCAGATCGAGGATGCGCTCGTCCACCTTTTCGTTGGCGAGATCCTCCACTTCGGACTCGCGCTCGGTCCGCACCATGTCGATCGCGTTCTCGATGAGATCGCGGATCATGCTTTCGACATCGCGCCCCACATAGCCCACCTCGGTGAACTTCGACGCTTCGACCTTCACGAATGGTGCGCCCGACAGTTTGGCCAGACGCCGCGCGATCTCGGTTTTTCCCACCCCGGTGGGGCCAATCAGGATGATGTTGTTGGGGGAGATTTCATCGCGAATGGATTCGGGCGCACGCTGGCGGCGCCAGCGGTTGCGCAGGGCGATGGCGACCGACTTCTTGGCGTCGGCCTGCCCCACGATGAAGCGATCCAACTCGGCGACGATCTGCCGCGGGGTAAGGTCGGCCAGGCGGGCAATCGCCTGCTGTGTGCGGGGAGAAGGCATTGGGGAACGCTAACCAAGTCTCTAGCTTTGGGGGATGTTCCTCCCCAGCATCGCGGTCGCTCTTCAACTGAGCGCGGCCGCCGCCGGCGCCGCCCTCCCTGCGCCGGCCGCACGAGATCCCCACCCATCCGTTTACCACGCCCGCAACGGCCAGACAGACGTTGCGCTGGGCCGGCCGCGCGCCGACTCGGTCGTCATTGACGGCACGCTCGACGAGCCCGTCTGGCGCGAGGCGCCGGTACTGACGGGCTTTTCGCTCTACAATCCCACCGATGGTCGACCGGCGCCCGACTCCACCGATGTGCGGGTCTGGTATTCGAGCAGCGCCCTGTACGTCGGGATTCGCGCGTTCGAGCCCCACGGCGTCGTGCGTGCCACGCTCGCTGACCGCGACCGCATCAGCGCCGACGACTACGTCGAGATCCATCTCGATCCCTTTCAGGAGCGTCGACGCGCGTTCGTGTTCATGGTGAACCCGCTGGGCATTCAGGCCGACGGCACCAAGGCCGAAGGGGGCGGGTTCATTCCGGGCGCCAACGTGATGCCCGGCCAGAACGACCTGAGCGCCGACTTTCTCTGGCAGTCGCGCGGTCGCGTGTTGAGCGATGGGTATGAAGTGGAGATCCGCATCCCGTACACGAGCCTGCGCTTTCCGGTGCGGTCACCGCAACGCTGGGGGATTCAGTTCAGCCGCAAGGTCCAGCACAGCGGCTACGAGGAAACGTGGACGCCAGTCAAGCGCGGTGCCGCGAGCTTCATCGCTCAGGAAGGTTTCATCAGCGGCCTCACCGATCTCCATCGGGGGCTCGATGTCCAGCTCAATCCGGAACTCACCAACAGCACGGCCGGTGCCGCTCCCACCACCGACGCCACCGACTGGCGCTACAGCAACACCCCGCGCGTCGGCGGCAATGTCCGCATGGGGCTGGGGAGCAACTTTGTCCTGAACGGCACGATTCGACCCGACTTCTCGCAAGTGGAGGCCGACGCGACGCAGGTCGCGGCTGACCCACGGTTCGCCCTCTTCTACCCCGAGCGGCGGCCGTTCTTCGTGGAAGGGTCCGACCAATTCAACGTACCGAACACGCTCGTCTACACGCGGCGCATCGTGCAGCCGAACGCGGCGCTCAAGCTCACGGGGCGGCTTGGCCGCGCGAATCTCGCCGTGCTGTCGGCGCTGGATGCTCCCCCGGGCGCGAACGATCGGGAGAAGCCGCTGGTGGACGTGCTGCGCCTGACGCGAGACTTCTCCGTGCAGTCGCAGAGCGGGTTCGTGTACAGTGAGCGCGTGAGCCCGGCCCGAACCAACCGCATGGCGGGCGCCGATGTCCGGCATGTCTTTGGCGGGATGTACTACGCCAGTGCGCAGTTCGCAACCAGTACCACGCGCGCGGGCAGCGCACGACAGAGCGGGGCCCTGTGGGAGGCGGTGGTCGATCGCACCGGTCGCGCCTGGGGCTTCCACTACAACCTGATCGGCATCCAGCCCGGCTTCCGGACCGACAACGGATTCGTGGCGCGCACCGGCTATGTGCAGCCGAATGCCAGCAACCGCATCACCCTCTTCGGCAAGCCGGGGCGATTCTTCGAGCGCGACATGGTGTTCATGTCGCTGAGTGGCCTCTGGCGCTACGATGATTTCTTTGCCGGGCAGCCGCTGCTCGAGAGCAAGGCCAGCATCAGCAACACCACGACGTTCCGCCGAGGATGGTCGCTCGGGGTCACGCCCGCGTTCAACAGCTATGCGTTCGACCCCGC
>JBDHVK010000302.1:0-3223 GCA_039809645.1 Gemmatimonas sp. | reverse complement strand
AGCCGATGCGCGCCGCCTCGGTGAGCGTCCACGCCGGATTGGCAAGATGCGGCCGCGCCACCGCGCACAGGTCGGCCCGCCCGGCCGCGATGATGGAATTCACGTGATCCGCTTCTGATATGGCGCCCACCGCGATGGTGGCGATCCCCGCCTCCTGGCGGATGCGATCGGCGAACGGCGTCTGGTACATGCGCCCGTACGTGGGGCGCTCGCGTGACGTGACCTGACCGCTGGAGCAGTCGATCAGATCGGCACCGGCCGCCTTGAAGGCCCGGGCAATCTCCACCGCATCGGCCGGTGTGATGCCGCCTTCCACCCAGTCATGCGCCGAGATGCGCACCGACATGGGGAGATGGGCCGGCCAGGCCTGGCGCATCGCCGCGAAGAGTTCCAACGGGTAGCGCAGGCGATTCGCGAGCGAGCCGCCGTAGCCGTCGGTGCGCTGATTGGTGAGCGGCGACAGGAAGCTCGAGAGCAGATAGCCGTGCGCGCAGTGGAGCTCCAGCCAGTCGAAACCCGCCGCGGCCGCGCGCTCCGTACTCGCCACGAACTCGTCGCGCACGACCTCCATCTCGGCGCGCGTGATCTCGCGGGCCCACGCGCTGATGCCCGGCAGATATTGCTGCGGCGACGCGCTCACGAGTGGCCAGTTCGCCTCGGGGCCATCGGCCGGCAACGGATGATCGATGGCGTCCCATCCACGCTGCGTGGACCCCTTCGCGCCGCTGTGTCCGAGCTGAATGCCGATCTTCGCATCGGAGCGCTGATGCACGAACTCAACGATGCGCCGCCACGCCGCCTCCTGCGCGTCGTTCCAGAGCCCGGGGCACCCCGGCGTGATACGCGCCGCCGGACTCGGGCACGTCATCTCCGCCATCACCAGCGCCGCGCCGCCGAGCGCGCGCGCACCGAGGTGAACGAGGTGAAATTCGCCGGGCACGCCATCCACCGCCGAGTACTGCGCCATGGGCGACACCACGACCCGGTTCTTGAGCCGGACCGAACGCACCGCATAAGGCGTGAACATCGGCGGCACCACATCCCCCGCAGTCCCCGCCCCCGCCGTCATCCCCGCCCGCAACGCAAACCACCGCTCATACCCTTCGAGCCACCCCGCGTCACGCAGACGGAGATTCTCGTGGCTGATGCGCTGACTGCGCGTGAGCAGCGAGTACATGAACTGCTCTGGCTCGAGCTGGTCGCAGTAGCGGGTGCCGCACACCTCGAACCACTCCATCGCATTCCATGCCGCGTTCTGCAAGCGGAGTGCCTCCACGCGACGCGCTTCCTGGAAGGCCGTGAGCACCGCCGGCAGCTGCGCCGGATCGTCACCGAATTGCTGGAACTGCCGCACGAGCTCCACGCCGTCTTCGAGCGCGAGCTTGGTGCCCGAGCCAATGGCGAAGTGGGCCGTGTGCACGGCATCGCCGAAGAGCACCACGTGACTGCCGTTCGCGTTGCGCAGCCACCATTGCTCGCACATCACGCGCTGGAAATTGAGCCACGCCGAGCCGCGCAGATGCCGCGCGTTGGTCAGCAGCGGTGATCCATCGAGCGTCTCGGCGAACAGGCGCTCACAGAACGCGACACTCGCCTCCGGCGTGGCGTGGTCGAGCCCGTGGGCCAGCCAAACGGATTCCGGACACTCCACGATGCACGTGCTCGTCTCGGCGTCGAACTGGTAGATGTGCGCCTGAAACCATCCGTGCTCGGTTCGCCGGAAGTCGAACGTGAATGCCTCGAAACGGCGCGGTGTCCCGAGCCAGATGTAGCGATTGGGGCGCACGACGATGTCGGGCTTGAACACCTCGGCGTACCGCGTTCGGACGCGGGAGTTGATGCCGTCCGACGCGATCACCAGATCGGCATCTGGAAAGTCCAGATCGGAATCCGCTTCGGTCTCGAACTGCAGTCGCACACCCAGCGCCTCGCAGCGGGCCTGCAGGATGTTGAGCAGCCGCTTGCGCCCGATCCCCACGAATCCGTGCCCGCCCGAGCGAATGCGACGTCCCTTGAAGCGTAGCTCGATGTCGTCCCAGTGGGCGAACGCCGCCTCGATAGCCTCGGCCGTCTCCCGGTCCCACCGCCGCATGGTGTCCATCGTGGCGTCGGAGAACACGACGCCCCATCCGAAGGTGTCATACGGCCGGTTCCGCTCCACGACCGTGATGTCGTGGCGCGGATCGAGCCGCTTCATGAGGAGGGCGAAATACAGGCCGGCGGGGCCGCCGCCGAGGCAGACGATGCGCATGGGGAGACGATGCCGCCAGTTACTTGAAACTTCAAGTATCCGCCCCTCCTCCCGCTGAACTCGGCAGCCCGCATGCCGAAGGCAGACACCGATCCGTGCGCACGCCATTTGCCATAGTCGGCGGGTACCCTTAACCCCGCTTCATGGCCAAGAAATCTGATCGTTCCACGCCTGACGCCGCTTCGGCGAAGGCGGCGGCCCGCCACACGCAGAGCGCGCCGGCTGACGCCGCGGCCCGCATGCCGACGGACGCCGCCTCACAGAAGCAAGCGGATACCGACGCGCTTGCTGCCTCGATGCCGCACAATCCCAACAAGGCGGCCGAGCACGGGCGCGAGCATGCCGTCGCGCCGCCGCAGGGCGCGGTACGGCCCGCCACCAACCCGGACGTCACGGCGAGCACGCTCAGTGAACGCGTCACCGGTGACAAGCTGGGTGCGGGGACGCCGCTGTTGGGCACGAACATGCTCATCGACTCGCTCGACGCCTCGCGCGTGGATGCGTCCGGTCAGGTGCTCACCACCAATCAGGGCGTCTCGGTGGCCGACAATCAGAACTCGCTGAAGGCGGGGCTGCGCGGGCCCACGCTGCTCGAAGACTTCATTCTGCGCGAGAAGATCACGCACTTCGATCACGAGCGGATTCCCGAGCGCATCGTGCACGCCCGCGGCTCCGGGGCGCACGGGTTCTTCGAGTGCTACGAGCCACGCCCCGACCTCACGCGCGCCGCGCCGTTCCAGGGCCGTGGCAAACGGACACCCGTGTTCGTGCGCTTCTCCACCGTGGCCGGTGAACGCGGGTCGATGGACACCGCCCGGGACGTCCGCGGCTTTGCGGTGAAGTTCTATACGGACGAGGGGAACTGGGACCTGGTCGGCAACAATATCCCGGTCTTCTTCATCCAGGACGCGATGAAGTTTCCTGATCTCGTGCACGCGGTGAAGCCGGAGCCGCATCATCAGATGCCGCAGG
>JBDHVK010000301.1:0-3224 GCA_039809645.1 Gemmatimonas sp. | reverse complement strand
GGCTTGGGCATCGGGGCCTTGGCCTGCACCGTCTTGGCGGGCGGCGCCTTGTCTTGCGCTGCGGTCGTGCCGACCGGCAGGAGGGTCAGGGCAAGCGGCGTGACCAGGGCGGCCACGCGGATAGGACGGAAGGGCATCACGTCGATCTCGGGGAAAGGGAGGCCGGTATTCGTCCACCGGCAGTCAGGAAAAATACGCCCCATATTGGGCGCATGCTGACCCGCCCGCGTTTTCTCGCTTCGGTCGTGGCCGTTTGGGCCGCCACCGCCTCTCTTGGCGCCCAAGGCGCCCCCGTCCTGTCCCCGGCCGACCTCGGCGGCCTCAAGCTCCGCAACATCGGCCCCGCCTCGATGAGCGGCCGCGTCGTCGACATGGACGTCGTCGAAAAGGACCCGTACACCATGTACGTGGCCGCTGCCACCGGCGGCCTGTGGCGCACCACCGACAACGGCATCACCTGGAAGTCGGTGTTCGACGCGCCGGTGCACTCGATCGGCGACGTGGCCGTCTTTCAACCCAACCCGAACATCGTGTGGGTCGGCACCGGCGAACGCGCCAGCCGCCAGAGTGTGGGGTGGGGCGATGGCGTCTACAAAAGCACTGACGCCGGCCGCACATGGGTGAACATGGGGCTGCGCACCAGCATGCACATCGGGCGCATCCAGCTGCATCCGTCGAACCCCGACATCGCGTTCGTCGCCGCGCAGGGCAGTGTGTGGGGCCCCGGCGGTGAGCGCGGGCTCTATCGCACCACCGACGGCGGCAGGACGTGGCAGCGCGTGCTCAACGTAGACGACGAGACCGGCGCCACCGATGTGGCGATGGACTGGAACGACCCGAACGTGCTCTACGCGGCCACGTATCAGCGCCGTCGCAGCGCCTACGGCTTCGACGGCGGCGGCCCCGGCAGCGCGCTCTGGAAGAGCACCGACGGCGGCAGCACCTGGAGCAAGCTCACCGGCAACGGCCTGCCGAGTGGCGAGTACGGCCGCATCGGCATTGGCGTCTATCGCAAGAACCCCAAGGTCGTGGTGGTGAGCATCGAACAGGGGCAGCGCTACAACGCCAGCACGGCCTACATCATTCGCAAGGCCGGCCTCTATCGGAGCGACGACGCTGGCGCCTCGTGGAAGTTCCTGAGCGACTGGAACCCGCGCCCCATGTACGCCAGCCAACCGATCATCGACCCGAACGATGATATGCGCGTGTACATGCTCAACGCGTATTCGTACAGCGACGACGGCGGCAAGTCGTTCACCGCGCCGCGTACCACCACGCACGGTGACGACCGCTTCGTGTGGGTCAATCCGAAAGACAGCCGCCACGTCGTGAAGCTCGACGACGGCGGCATCGGCATTTCGTATGATCGCGGGAAGACGTTCCTCTTCGTGAGCTCGCTGCCGCTCTCGCAGTTCTACCGCATCGCGGTGGACAATGCGATGCCCTTCAATGTGTACGGCGGACTGCAGGACAACGGCTGCTGGATGGGGCCGAGTGCGAGCTGGAACACGAACGGCGTGCTGAACGAGCATTGGAGCCGGCTCTGCGGCGGCGACGGTTTCTGGGTAGCGCCCAACCCGAAGAACGCGCGCACGGTGTACTCCGCCTCGCAGTTCCTCGGCCTGCAGAAGAACGACACGCTCACCTGGCAAACGCAGGACATCCGCCCTGGTGACCCCACGGGTCACATCGCTGGCCGACGCAACTGGGACACCTGGGGCAAGCCCGGCGCGTCGCAGGTGCTCGGCAACGCCATGCACATGGCCAACTGGGATGCGCCGTTCATCGTGAGCGTGCACGACACCAACACGATCTACGCGGGCATGCAGCATCTCTTCCGCTCGCGCGACGGCGGCCGCACGTGGACCGACGTGGGCGACATGACCACCGGTGTGGACCGCAGCACGCTCCCGCTCATGGGGCGCAAGCCGAGTGAGAACACGCTGTCGATCGACGATGGGGTGCCGTACTTCCCGGGCTCGACGGCGCTCGCCGAAAGCCCGCGCGTGAAGGGGCTGCTCTACGTGGGCACCGACGACGGCCGCTTCCGCGTGTCGCGCGACGGCGGCACCACCTGGAAGGACCTGCAGGACAAGTTCCCCGGTGTGGCGAAGGGCTCGTGGTTTGCTGGCGTGGAGCCGTCGCGTCATGCCGACGGGACCGTGTACGTCACGGTCGACAACCATCGCAGCAACGACTTCGCGAACTACGTCTTCAAGAGCACCGACTTTGGCGAGACGTGGACGCGCATCGACGGCGGCCTGCCCGCGAATCGCGTGGCGCGCACCATTCGCCAGGACCCGCGCAACCCCAGGCTGCTCTATCTGGCCACCGAGTTCGGGCTGTTCGTCTCGCCGAACGACGGCCAGCAGTGGGTGCCCTTCAAGGCGAACATGCCCACGATGCCGTTCAACGATCTGCTCGTGCATCCGCGCGACAACGCCCTGGTACTCGCGTCGCACGCGCGCGGGGTGTGGATCCTCGATCAGGTGAACGCGCTGCAGGAGCTCACGCCGGCGGTGATGAACGCGGCGGCGCATCTCTTCAGCGTGCAGCCGGCGTATCAGATTCGCACCACGAACAACCGCCCGCACACCGGTGACATGCTCTTCCGTGGCGAGAACCCGCCGGTGGCCGCGTACATCGACTACTGGGTGAAAGATGCCGGCGCACCGGTCACGCTGACTGTGCGCGACAGCGCGGGCCGCACGGTGCAGACGCTCAAGGGCACCTCGGTGCACGGCCTCAATCGCGTGCAATGGAACCTTCGTTACGCCGATCTCCCCATCCGAAGTGGCGGCGGCGAAGACGATGACGAAGGGCCGCGGGCCACGACGCCCGGGCCGCTGGTGCTCCCCGGCACGTACACGGTGCGTCTCGAGAGCGGTTCGGTGAGCGGCACGCAAAAGGTGATCGTGCGCGAGGATCCGCGTCTCACGGTGAGCAAGGCGCAGCGCGCGGCGTGGACTGGGTTCCACCGCGACATCGCCGCCCTCGCGACCAGCTTCGCCGAGGTGCAGGCCCGCTGGCGCAGCAAGACCGGCGCCGATTCGGCGACGGTTGATCGCAAGCGCCAGGCGAACGAACTCGCCGCACGAATCGGCACGTTGTATGGTGCTGTCGGACGCTGGACGGGCGCGCCGACGGCCGACCAGCAGACGCAGCTACGCTACTACAAGAAGATGGCAGCCGAGTTGGATCAGCTGGTCAAGTAGACCCGCAAA
>JBDHVK010000300.1:0-3225 GCA_039809645.1 Gemmatimonas sp. | reverse complement strand
GATGTCATGGGCCGGCTGTATCTGCAGGGCGGTAAGCGCATCCTGAACTTCAGCCCGACCGATACGGCCTTCGGGAAGAACCCCGCGCAGCTCCCGCCGATTGAGGTCCCGCACTACTCCGTCGATCCGCGATTTCTCGCGAACGTGCTGGAACAGATCCGCGCCGAGTTGAACAAGCAGAGCGAAGCTCAGCAGAAGGCCGCGTCAATGCTGGCCGACTGGAAGGCGAAGATCGACGATGCGAACACCGCGGACCAGTTCAACGAGTTGATCGGCCAGACGCAGGAGGCGGACAAGCTGGTTCGCGACAACGTGAAGCGCCTGCTGGTGAGCGCCGCAAAAGCGAAGGGCTTCAAGTTCGATTCGAAGGCGAAGTCGTTTGCTGCCGAGACAAAGGAGGCAGCGTGATCCGGCTCAGCGTCACACACCTGGACGGTTATCGCTACTGGCGGGACAACGAAGACGTGCCGCTGGATGTGCTCTTGGCCCGGCTGCGCGGCGATGAGCCGCCAACGCAAGCCATGCTGGCAGGTCGGGCCTTCCACTCCTTTCTGGAACACGCAACGACAGGCGATGTCCGCGTGGCAGCGGTCGATGGCTTCGAGTTCGATTTCGCGCTGGATCAGGAGATCGAGCTTCCCGCTATCCGTGAGCTCAAAGCCGAATGCCTG
Organism: Gemmatimonas sp.; assembly: GCA_039809645.1. GTDB lineage: Bacteria > Gemmatimonadota > Gemmatimonadetes > Gemmatimonadales > Gemmatimonadaceae > Gemmatimonas. Next base: position 2,554 of record JBDHVK010000300.1, on the reverse strand, counting down.
ATGGAGACACCGTCCGGCCCGGTGACGCTGGTGGGCAAGGTGGACGGTCTGCACGGCACGACGGTACGCGACTACAAGCTCACTGAGCGCTTCGACGCCGAGAAGTACGCTGATAGCTACCAGTGGCGCTGCTACCTCTCGATGTTTGAGTCGCAGACCTTCGTTTACGACGTGTTTCAGGCGCGCTATGACGGCCCACGGATCGTCGTCTACGACTATCATCGCTTGACGTTCAGCGCCTATCCGGGAATGCGGGAGGATGTCCAACGTGAGGTGTCCGCGCTCGCGGAGATTGTGGCGACGCATCTGCCGGAGAAAGTCGCAGCATGACCACGTACGCCCGCAAGTCATGCAGACAGTGCGGCGAAGTGAAGGCGCTGCGCGGCTTCTATCGCCACCCCAGCTACGCCGACGGTCACATGAACACGTGCAAGGCATGCAAGATTGCCGAGGTCGCCGAGAATCGCGAGCTGAAGGCAGAGCAGTATCGCGCGATGCAGGCGCGCTGGGCTGCCCGACCGGAGAACGTTGCGAAGCGCAAAGCCTACGCCCAGACCGAGCGCGGCCGGGAAGTTCATAGAGCTGCCTGCCGGCGCTATTTCAGGCTGCGCAAGCTGTTCGAGACCCGGGCATGAAAGAACAGGCGTTCCATGTTCGCCAGGGCGGCGACTTGCTGCGGATGTGTTCCGCAATTTCGGGCGCGATCAGGGCCATGCTGGAACATGGCAACGTAAAGGTCACCGTCGCCGAAGCAAAGCGCACACGCAGCCTAGAGCAGAACGCATATCTGTGGGGCGTCGTATACCCCACGATCCTGCAAAGCAGCGCCGAAATGGACGGATGGACCGCCGACGATCTGCACGAACTGTTCCTGGGTGAGCATTACGGCTGGCAGACGATCACTGGCCTGGGCCGGCGTCGCATGAAGCCGATCAATCGCAGTTCGAAGCTGACGACGCTGCAATTCATGGATCACATCGCATTCATCCAGCAATACATGGCTGAACGCGGCGTCTACATCCCCGACCCAAACGAGGAAACTCGACGTGTCGGCTGAGAATCTTCGCGCCTTCGCCCGTGGCAAGCCGTGCTACCTCCGTCTGGTCGGCTGCACGCACGACACCGAACAGACCGTGCTTGCCCACATTCGGCGCGGGAACATCGCGGGCGTCGGGCAAAAGCCATGCGACGCCGCTGCGTTTCCCTGCTGCGACCATTGCCATGGCATTTATGACGGGCGTTACAAGGCGCACGGCTACACGCGCATCGAGCTAGACGCCGAAGCCCTGCGAGCCCTCTGTCAGTGGCTCGCCTACCTATGGCGGGAAGAGATTCTGGTGGCTGTGCTGTGAAAACTGATAGTGCGGAGGGTAGTCGATGAGCTGGCGAGATCGAGAGTGCCCCACTGATTCGCGCGACGCCTACTACGAGGGGCGCCGGTCTGAGAGCTGGGAGCGTAACCCGTACGAACACGGCCGGGACGCCTTCGCGGACCGAGGCTGCCGCGAAGCTCATGACGAATGGCAGCGCGGCCATCGTGCCGCCGAGTACGACCGCGAGGAACGCGAGCGTGAGGCTGCGGAAGAGCGGCGCGCAGCCGAGAGACGCGCATACGAACAGCAGCAGGAAGAGTCGGCCTACTGCGCATCAATGGAGCGGGCGCATTACGCGGAGCTGGAGCGCCAGCACTACGAGCAATTGCAGGCCGAGCAGCAACCGGACAATGGAGAAGTGCCTCGATGAGCGGCGGCGACAAGCGTTCGCGAGCGGTCTGCATCAAGGCGTTCGAGCTGTCTCAGCAGGGATACACGAATCGCCAGATCGCAGAACTGATTCTGTGTCGGCCCGAGCAGGTTCCGGGAAAGATCAATCGTGGTAGGCAAGCATCGATCCGTGACGAACGGCCGACTGTCAGCGCAGGAGATGACAATGGCTAGGGCACCATCCGAGAAGCGACAGGAGAAGAAGAATGTCCGTTGAGCAGCTGACGCCCGATCCGAAGTTCACGCACAAGGGCTGGTTCATGCTCTGCCCGATCAAGATCGCCGAGCCCGACTCAGGAGCGCCAATGGTCGCGGCGCGATGGTGGTTCCTTGAGTGGTGGCTCTCCATCAACGAGGCATTCCAGGCTTCGCAAATCCGGGTTCTGACGCTGATCGATCCGGATTATGAGCCCATGTGGATGCTCAGAATCACAGGAGAGCTCAAGTGACCCGTCGCAGAGACAGAATAGGCCTGGAGTGGGAGACGCACTGCAGCATTTCGATTGGCAGCACGTCCAAGTCGAGTTGTTGATGGACATACGCGATCAGCTGCGCGAGCTGAACAACACGCTCGCATGCTATCGGGTCCGGCGCATGTCGGACGACATCAACAAGATCGACAGGCGCCTCCTTGCTAAGGGGATGGGGTTGCAGAGGAGAAAGAAATGACCGACACACCTCGGGCGTCGAATCAGCGGGCACGCCCAGACCGCAAGCTGTGGCCGCTTACGGCCGAAGGCGACAACCTCTTCAACCACGAGCTGCAAATGTGGCAGTACGACGAGATCGAC
>JBDHVK010000299.1:0-3233 GCA_039809645.1 Gemmatimonas sp. | reverse complement strand
ACTCGAGCTCGTCCGCCTCACCATTCCGCGCCGCGTCTACACGCAGGCGCACATGGATGTCGTCGCCGAAAGCGTGATCGCCCTGCACGACATCCGCGAGCAGATCAACGGGCTCCGCTTCACCTACGAACCGCGCACGCTGCGCTTCTTTCAGGCGCGCTTCGAGCCGGTGGGTGCTGGGCTCTTCACCAATCCGACCCGACCGGAGCGGGCGCTGGCCATGGCCTGAGCTGCTCCCGCGCCGTCACCGAGTTCCCGGCGCGCCCGGTCACGAGTCCGCGACACCCGGGCGCGCCACAGCGGCAGTGAAAGGGCTCGGCCTCTTCGTTCACCAGCTCGCCGTAGTCGAGCGTGAGCTCTTCGCCGGCCGCAATGTCGCGCACCGCCACGACGTCGAGCCCGTCATAGCGGGTATTTGGCGCGCAGGAGTGGTTCTCGGGCGCCCAGTTGTCGGGGCGGTGACTCCAGAGTACGAAGACCTCGTCGCTCACCGGCCACGCGTAGCGCCGGAACGTGTCCTGCTCGGCCGCACTCCAGTGCGTCAGCACATGGCGCCGCGACACGAGCCGCATCGGCTGCTCCTCGCCGGGAAACACCACGGACCCGGCGCGCACGGCGCGGCGCGCAAAGACCCCGTAGCCACTCACGCTATTGCCGCGCCGCTCCCACGCACGTTGCGCCGCCGCGTGTCGCCCGCGCCCCTCGGCGATGATGTGCGCGAAGAACCCCGCGCGACCCAGGCCATCGTGTTCGAGGATCCAGTCGGCACTGCCTTCGGAGCCCGGCGGATAGCCCACCGAGCAGGTGAAGTTGATCTCGAGGAAGTACAGCGTGCCATCGGGAGCGACGCGGAAATCGCAGCGTCCGTAGCCCACGCCGTCAAAGCCGTCGAAGATGCGGACGGCCGCGGCCCGCAGCCGCGCCGCCAGCCCCTCGTCACGTACCGGTACGTTGGCGCGTGGGTGGAGCGCGGATGTCTTGAGCGCATACGTCTTGAAGGCCGTGCCGATCGGGAACTCGTACTCCACCGGCGTCAGGGCAACCGTCGGGGCCTCGGCGATACCGCCCAGCACGAGCACCGTGCATTCGCGTCCGGCGATGAACTCCTCCACCAGCACACTCCCATACGCCGCGCGCAACGCCTCCACCCGCGCCCGCAACGCCGCCCTCGACGTCACCACGGAGCCGGCGTCGATGCCAAGGCTGTCACCGGCATGCGCCGGCTTCACGAAACGCGGCCGCTCCGGTGACACCTCGAGCGCGTCCAGGGCAGCACCCCACGGCGCGTCGTCGGCGCCGAGCGGAGGCACCTCGACGTGCGCCGGTGTGGTCACGCCCACGGTGTACGCCAGATACTTCATCAACGGCTTGCTCGGATCGTACAGCGTGGCGGTGGGCCCCGTGTATGGGAGCCCGAGCAGCTCCAGCGACTGAATCACATCGATCGACGGAACATCCCAGTCGAGATAGCCTTCGCACAGGTTCACGTAGATGTCATAGCCACGGGCGGCGCAGGCGCGCAGCTGTCGATACGTGGTGCGCTTGTCGAGCATCTCGTGATGCACGACGCATCCGGGGAGCCACGCCGTCAGGTCCCGCGGCGGATCGTAATTGCGATAGTCCACCGTGCTGGCCGCGTAATCAGGCTGCAGCACGCAGACGCGCAGGCCGGCGGGAAGTGCAGGGGTCACGCGACCGCGCGACGAGTCCGCTTCGATGTCGCGGTCGCGGTCGCGTTCGCACTCGACGTCGCCGGTGCGCGCCGCGTCGCATCCTCGAGCAGTCGCCCGATCAGACTGGCAAACGTGGCCTTCGAGAAGCGCAGAATGGCCCCCACGCTGGTGTAGTTCTCGTCTTCCGACAGCGCACACTGCGCGTTCACCTCGAGCACCGCGAGCGCGCCCGTCTCGCTGCACTGTCGCAGATCCACGCGGCCATAGCCACGGCCACCCACGGCCTCGTAGGCGAGCAGACTCACGCGCACGATCTCGTCTGCCAGCTCACCGGATACGGGTGCATACTCCCAGAAATACTCGCCATTCGGCATCGGTGACTCGCGCTCGTACACCTCCCACAGGCGGTCGTAGGACAGAAACCGCTCGTCGGGATGGAGACTCGCGTGAAAGACGCGCTCGGCGGGGGGGTACACCAGCAGACGCTCCGCCTCCGCTGCGTCGCCGACGAGCAGCACAGTGAACTCGCGTCCACGCACATAGCGCTCGATCAGCACGCCGCCGCTCAGCAGGTCCCACCCGAGATAGCCGTCGTGGAGGGCCGCGGTCTGCACGGCGAGCGCTTCCGGCGTGTGCACCACGCTGGCCGTCGTCACACCCATGCTCCCCGCACTCACGGCCGGCTTGACGATCGCCGGTGTTCCCACCGCCGCGAGCACCTCGGCCGCGGAATCGGTGGTCTGCCACGCATGCCACGGAGCGGTCGGCACCTGACCCGCATCGAAGGCGGCCTTCATGAGCAGCTTGCTGGTCGTGACGCCATAGAACGGCGCGTCGGCGCCCGTGTAGGCAAAGCCGCGCGCATCGAGTGCGTGAATCACGTCCACACCGGGCACCGTGTTGCCGTCGTCACCGTCGCAGAGGTTGACGATCGCCGGCAACGACGTGCCGGCCGCGCGCGATTCCGCGACGAGGGCATCGAGGACGTGCGCGTAGTTGTGTACCGTCACCGGCTGCCAGCGCCACGCGCGCTCCAAAGTAGCGAAGGCCCGTGCCAGTTCTTCGCGGCTCTGGCTGTAGTCGGCGTAGTAGGCGAGCGCCGGATCGATCTCGGCGGGCTCGGGCACGAGGACGACGACCAACCCCGCGGTCATCGGGGTCATGGGATCCGGCTGTGGAGCGCGAGGAGGGGAAGCGGCCACGCGCAGAAACTACGGCCTCAGCGGCAATCCGCGAGGGTTCATGGCCCGCTTAGCTTTCACTGGCAGTCCGCTTCACCCTTCTCCAAGACGCCCGTGCCGATCCTCTCCGACTTTCAGCTCACCGCGATCGATGGATCGCCGATGTCGCTCGCCCCGTATGCCGGCAAGGTCGTCCTGCTGGTGAACGTCGCCAGCCAGTGCGGCTTCACGCCGCAGTACACGGGACTGGAGAAGCTCTGGCGCACCCACCGGGACGCCGGGCTCGTGATCGTCGGCTGCCCCTGCGATCAGTTCGGCCATCAGGAACCCGGGAGCGAGGCGGAGATCGCCGAGTTCTGCAGCCTGACCTACAATGTGT
>JBDHVK010000298.1:0-3242 GCA_039809645.1 Gemmatimonas sp. | reverse complement strand
GACACCGCGTCCGACACCGCGTCCGACACCGCCGCAAGCGCTGCATCCGACGCAACCACTTCCGAGGAATGGCCGCTCGCCGAAACGGCCGACGCGCTCGACGAGCTGTCGCGGGAGCTGATCGATGGCTCGGCCGACTCGCTCGACAGCCCGGCGCGCTTGTTCGGTGCGATGGCGCCACCGGCGCCGCTGCCGGCGTGGAGTGACGACGACCTGCTCAACATCATGCCCACGAGTCCCGCTGCCTCGATGGGGCTGACGACGGCGCACGCAACGCCGGTCCAAGCGCTCTTCGCCGAGGACTCGGCGCCGGAAGAAGCCGCGGCTGATGCCAGTGCCATTGCCGCCGCGCAGGCGCTCGAGGTACTGGCGCGTCGCGTGCGCAACGGAGAGCTGCAGTTGCCCGGATACGATCCGCGCATGGGCGACGCCGCGGCGCTGGTGTCGGCGCTCGCGGCGCTGTTGGGGATTCGGCTGGGCTGAGCATGAGCGGGCCGGTGATTCACCGATTTCGTGTCACCGGCCGCGTGCAGGGTGTGGGATTTCGCTGGTTCGTGCGCGAGCAGGCGCGCGCGCTTGGGGTGCGCGGGTGGGTGCAGAACGAGCCGGACGGCTCGGTGGTCATGGAGGTCGCTGGCGCGGCCGAGGCGGTACACGCCCTGCGCGATGCGGTCTCGCGAGGCCCGGTGGGCGCTCACGTGACGGCGGTCAGCGCGAGCGAACCACCAGAGGATGATCTCGTCTCGCTGCCGATGCCGTTCAGCGTGCGGCGCTGAGGCCAACTCGCTATCTTCGCCGCATGTCGAACCTGCTTCCTGAACGTCTCGCGGCCGCGATTCGCGACGTTCCCGATTTCCCGACGCCGGGGATTCTGTTCAAGGACATCACCCCGGTGCTCGCACATCCGGATCTCATGCGCGATGTGACTGCCGCCCTCGCGGCGCCGTTCACCGACGCCGGCATCACGCATGTGGTCGGTGTCGAGAGTCGGGGCTTTCTGTTCGGGATGCCGCTCGCACTCGCGCTCGACTGCGCGTTCGCGCCGGCGCGAAAGCCCGGGAAGCTGCCGTGGAAGACCGAGCGCGAGGCGTATGCGCTCGAGTATCGGAGCGACGTCCTCGAGATGCACACCGATGCCCTCGCGCTGAGCGAGGCGATGGGCGAGGCGACGGGCCCGCGCGCACGTGTACTGGTGATCGATGACGTGCTCGCCACCGGCGGTACCGCGGCCGCGACCTGTCGCCTGGTCGAACGACTCGGCGGCGAGGTGGTGGCGGTCGGGGTGCTCGTCGAGCTCGGATTCCTCAACGGCCGCGCGGCGCTGGGCGATCGCGCCGTGCACGCGGTCATGACGTACTGAGGTGACCGAGGCAGAGCGTCGGGAGAGTTGTGGCCGTCACTCCGGCGGCACTAGTTTGAAAGGCCGTTGAATGGTCCGCCCCCGTAGCTCAGTTGGATAGAGCAGCAGTTTCCTAAACTGTTGGTCGGAGGTTCGAATCCTCTCGGGGGCACGTACACGCAGCCCGGGTTCGCCACGCGCGAGCCCGGGCTGGTGTGTCTCATCCGCCGGCCATCGCGCCCACGATCAGCAGCGGCTCCGCACCACTGCGAACCGGATCGGGTAGGGGGGCGGCCAGGTCGTGATGCGACCAATCGCGGGCGCAGGCGTAGAAGCGCACGAAGGCCCGACGTTGCCGGGTGGCGCGGTCGCGAATGGTGCCGCGCAGCATCGGAAACGCCACCTCGAGCGCGTCGACCACCGTGTGCACCGTCGCCGGCACGGGGACATCCACGCGCACTTCGCTCGCGGCGCCCGAGAGCGCCCGGAGCGGCGAGGGGAGCACCACGCGGATGCGCTCCGTGGTGGTCGCACGGTCGGCGCTCATGCGAGCGTCTGAACCTCGACGGACAGGACGGGCGGCAGATCGTGCACGATCGCCGACCACGAGTCGCCACCATCGGGACTCACATACACCTGGCCCCCTGTCGTCCCGAAATAGATGCCGCACTCGTCGAGCTGATCGACGGCCATCGCGTCGCGCAACACGTTCACGTAGCAGTCACGCTCGGGCAATCCCTTGCCGAGACACTCCCACTCGTTGCCCCCGGTGCGGCTGCGATAGACCCGCAGCTGACCATCCGGCGGAAAGTGATGGGCGTCGCTCGTGATCGGCACGACGTAGATGGTGTCCGGCTCGTGCGCGTGTACGTCGATGGGGAAGCCGAAATCCGTGGGGAGATTGCCACTCACCTCATACCAGCTGTCGCCGCCGTTGTCGCTGCGCATCACGTCCCAATGCTTCTGCATGTAGAGCCGCTGCGGATTGCTCGGATGCATCGCGATGCGATGCACGCAGTGACCCACCTCGGCTTCTTCTTCCGGAATCTGCGACGAGCGCAGCCCTCGGTTGATGGGCGACCACGTGTCGCCACCGTCGGTGGTGCGAAAGGCCCCGGCGGCGGAAATGGCCACGTACATGCGCTGGGCGTCGGTTGGATCGAGTACCACCGTGTGCAGGCACATCCCGCCGGCGCCCGGTTGCCAATGCGGTCCGCTGCCATGTCCGCGCAGCCCCGAAAGCTCACGCCAGCTGGCGCCGCCGTCGGTGGACTTGAAGAGCGCGGCGTCCTCCACGCCAGCGAACACCGTGTCGGCTTCGGTGAGCGAAGGTTCGAGATGCCAGACGCGCTTGAACTCCCACGGGTGCGGTGTGCCGTCGTACCACTGATGCGTCCCGGGTACGCCGTCGTAGGCAAAGTGGTTGTCCACGGCCTCCCACGTGCGGCCACCGTTGTCGGAGCGCTGGATCAACTGTCCGAACCAGCCACTCGATTGCGAGGCGTAGAGGCGGTCGGGGTTCAGCGGCGACCCCTTGAGGTGGTACAACTCCCATCCCGGGAAGTGCGGTCCGTCGACGGTCCACGCGCGGCGTGCGCCATCGGCGCTCAGGATGAAGGCGCCCTTGCGGGTGCCGACCAACACGCGAACTCGACTCATGCGTGACTCCGGAAATGGTGGTGGACGGGAAACTACGGGGCAGGGACGGACGGCGCCCGCGGGTCAACCGGTCGCGTCGAGCACGCCAATTGCCTTCCGCGAGGCCTCTCTTCACACTTCGACTTCCACCCGATCCGGAAATCATCGTGGGTTCAGCAGGCGACGGCACCGCTCGATTGAGCGCCGACGAACGGGCGCGCTACGCGCGTCATCTCATTCTCCGTGATGTCGGGGAGGCGGGACA
>JBDHVK010000297.1:0-3261 GCA_039809645.1 Gemmatimonas sp. | reverse complement strand
CCCGCTTCGGCCACGCCCAGCAGGAAGCGCAGGGCGTAGAAGCTGAACGCCGTGTGATCCACGCCGAACAGCGCCGGCAGCGGCCCCCAGGGGAGCACGTCCAGGAAGGCAAAGCCACCGCTCACGATCGCCCAGGTGATCATGATGCGGGCAATCCACCGGCGCGCGCCGACGCGCTCCAGCAGCAGGTTTGCCGGCACTTCGAACATGAAGTAGCCGATGAAGAAGATGCCCGCACCGAAGCCGTAGGTCGCATCCGACCAGTTGAACGCACTCGCCATCTGCAGCTTGGCGAAGCCCACGTTCACGCGATCGAGAAACGCCACGATGTAGCAGACGAACAGCAGGGGCAGCAGCCGCCAGGCGACCTTGTCGAAGGTCTGCGTGCTGGCCGGGTAGGAGAGGGCCATGGCGCCAAGCTACACAGGGACCGGCGGGTGGCTAGTTTCCCTGCATGGCCACGTCGTCTGTCGCCCGCACGACCAGGAAGGTCGCCCGCACTGCGAAACAGCAGGTCGCCACCCTCGGCACCGCCGTGGGGGCGTTCTGGACGACGTTCGTGGTGAACACGATGCTCGGCGGTGCGCTCACGCAGTTCGGCGTCGTCCCGCGTACCATCACCGGGCTTCGCGGCATCCTCTTCGCGCCTTTTCTGCACGGCAACCTGGCGCACCTCATCAGCAACACGTTGCCGTTCCTGGCGCTGGGCTGGATGGTGATGCTGCGCGACAGCCGGCACTTCGTTCCGGTCACGCTCTACAGCATGCTTGGCGCTGGACTCGGCGCGTGGCTGCTCGGCGCGCCCGGGTCCGTGCATATCGGTGCCAGTGGCGTGGTGATGGGCTATCTCGGCTTTCTGCTCCTCGCGGGCGTGTACACGCGGAGCATCGGCAGCATTGTCCTGAGCCTCATCACCGCCGGCCTCTGGGGCGGCCTGGTGCTCGGCATTGCCCCCAGTCAGCCCGGTGTCAGCTGGCAGGCACACCTGGGCGGCTTCATCGGCGGCATTCTCGCGGCGCGCGCGTTCCGCAAGTGATCAGCGGGCGCGCTGGTGACGCGGCTCAGCTGCGTCGTTTCACAATGGCTTCGACGAGCAGCTCCACGACTGTTTTCACGTAGCGCACGGTTGCCCGATCGGGACTTTCTGCATCGCCGACACGGTCGCAGTAGAGGCACCCCACGATCTTGCCCAATACGATGATCGGGAACACGCCGAACTGACGGATGCCAAGATCCTGCGCCCACTTCGCTTCGGCACTCGTGAACGACCGATCCGTGGGGAGGTACACGCTCGAGCGCTGCTGCGTGAGCATGACGATCGGTCCGCCGCGGACGCTCACCGGGAAGTCGAAGCGCGGGATGAGCGCCTCCACGTCCTGCCCCAACCCGGTACGTGCCGAGAGCTGCATCTTGTCGCCGGAAAGAAAGCACGCCAGCACGCGATCGAACGGACCGGTGCGCAGGACGGTCTCCATGACACTCAGCACGATCTCGCCGACGCTCGAGCCGGACATCGGGTTCACGCGCTCCTCGAGCTCCTGGCGCAACTGAGCGCGCAGGGAGGTGTGCGCCGCCCGCGGCGGGCCCTCCTCCTCGGTGGCGGTGATCGTCTCGCCAAGTGCCGCCCGCGCCGCCTTGGCCAGCTGACGAAAACGCATGCGATCGGTGGCGATCTGCGGGCTGATGAACAACTCCCGCGTTTCCTGCAGTGCCTCGGTGACCACCGCGCCAACCTTGTCGCGCGAGAGCCTGATCTTGCCCTCGTGTTGCTCCAGCACCTCGTTCACCGCCATCGCCACGGCATCATCGGGAACGTCGTGGCGATAGAGCGCCTGCGTGAGGTCGTGACTGAACGCTGTCACCGCCGCGGTGATGCTGGCCGACGCCGACGGACGCGCGCGAATGCCCTGCACGACCACGTCGGGCATCCCCCACTGCCGGCACACTTCCACGGCGAGATCGGCGTAGGGGAAGCCGAGGATCTGCTTGGCGGCGGCCGTCTCGCTCATCTCATCATCCGTCACGAGCGTGCGGATGCGGATGTAGTCGTCGGGGAAGTGACCGGCGATCAGCACCTCGCCCAGATTGCGGAACATGCCGCAGAGGTGCGCCTCCTCCGGCTCCATGAGCCCCATCTCGGTCGCCGTCGCCCGCGCGTGGTTGGCGGTCAGGAGACTCATCAGCATGAGCTCCTTGAGCGCCGGACTCTTCTTCGCATAGTTCTCGAAGAGGAGCAGGCCGCTGGCAATCTGCCGCACGGTCCGCGCGCCCAGCATCATCATGGCATGCGTCGCACTTTGGATGGGGCGATTGCTGCGCCGATAGTGCACGCTGTTGGCGGTCCGCACCACGCCGAGCGTCAGCGAGTACTCGTTGAGGACCCGGTTGGCGAGGCGTTGCAGCGAGGCCGCGTCGTCATCGAGCGCCGTGATCGTCTCGACGATCTGTTTGGACAGCGCCGGGAAGTCGGACCCTTCCAGAATGCGCTTGAGGCGCAGCTGGACAGCATCCGGCTGGTCGGAGGCGGCGGAGGCGCGAAGAGAAAGTGACATTTCTTTCGGTAGTCTCGGCACGTCCGAGAGGTATTTTCCCTTGGTCCCACGATTCCCTCGCGAATCGTTCCGGTGCCGTGATGGTTGTGCACCGGATGAAACACCCGCCGCCACCAACCCCTCGTCCCATGCCCCGGAAAGCCGCCAAAGTTACCCGTGGACCCGCCGCCCTCGGTCCGTACTCCCACGCCGTCTGGGCGGGGAAGCTGCTGTACTGCTCCGGTCAAACGCCCATCGACCTCGCCACCGGCAAGCTCATCGAGGGCGACGTCGAGGCGCAGACGCGTCGCATCTTCGAGACCATCGCACTCATTCTGGACGACGCCGGCCTGGACATGAACGACGTGGTGAAGTGCAATGTGTATCTCACCGACATGGCCGATTTTGCCGCGATGAACAAGGCCTATGGTGAGGCGTTCAGCGCGCCGTATCCGGCTCGGACCACGGTGGCGGTTGCCGGACTGCCGCTCGGCGCTCGCGTGGAGATCGAGGCGATCGCGCGGAAGTAGGCGACGCGCGCTCGCTATTGCGCGGGTTTGATCGGCAGGAGCGTCACCACCGGGCCCTTCTCTCCGCGCGGATCCGTCGGATACCACCGCGTCGTCACGCGCAGCGCGTAGCCACTGGCATTGGGCGGAATCGTGACGTCGACGTCGAACGTCTGGCCGGCGCTGACCGTCTTGCTCCCGCGCACCGTGCGCTGCTGCGC
>JBDHVK010000296.1:0-3296 GCA_039809645.1 Gemmatimonas sp. | reverse complement strand
ATCCGCCGCGTGGTCTGGCTGCGCGGGGTGACCATCGCCTCCAGCGACTCCGCCGCCGCGGCCGTCCCCACCACGCTGCAGATCGACCTCGCCCCGAGGCTCACCGCCGCCGGCACCCGCGACCTGCTTCGGCGCGCACAACAGTTTGCCGCGACGCGCCTGCGCCCCGACTCGGTGCGCGTGGAGCGACGGTAGCATGGCGCGGAACGCCGACGGCGCGATGAATCGCCTCGAGCGCGTCGCCCTTGGCGAGAGCACGTCGTGGGAGCGCCGTTCCGGGTAGACCGTTAAATGTCGATAGAAGGCACTTTTGTCGACATAGCGTTGGATCTATGTCGAGGGAATGAACATTTTGAGCTTTTACTGTCGACATTTTGAGATTTTGCCGACATTTAAAATAGCCTTGTCGAGAGAATCGACATAGATATCGCCATATGTCGACAAAATCTGAATCCATCGACAGCACTGTCGGATGGCGCCCCGACGCCCCCCATAACGCCCTGCCGGACCTCCCCCCTGCGGTTGAGCTGGAGACCAGGGCGGTCCTCAAGCAGTGCATTACCGCGCGGGCGGCCGTCGCTGAGCTTCGGCAGGCCGCCGAGCTGATCCCCAATCAGGCCATCCTGATCAGCACGCTACCGCTCCTCGAGGCGCAGGCGAGCTCGGAAATCGAGAACATCATCACGAGCACGGACCAGCTCTTTCTCCATCTCACGCACAACGAGCACGCTGACCCGGCCACGCGCGAAGCGCTGCGCTATCGCGAAGCGCTTTTCGAAGGGTACAAGGCACTCGCCACGCATCCGCTCACCACGCGCACCGCGGAGATCATCTGCACGCGCATCAAGGGCGTCGAGATGACCGTGCGGCGGCTTCCGGGAACCGCCCTGCACAGTACCCGCACCAATGCGGTGGTCTACACGCCACCCGAGGGGGAATCGCTCCTGCGCGACAAGCTCGCCAACTGGGAGCGCTTCATGCACAACAGCACGGACCTCGATCCGCTCGTGCGCATGGCCATTGCCCACTACCAGTTCGAGGCTATCCACCCCTTCACGGACGGCAACGGGCGCACGGGGCGTGTGATCAACAGTCTCTATCTCATCGAGCAAGAGCTGCTGACACTCCCGATTCTCTATCTCAGCCGCTTCATCAATCAGACGCGCTCGGAGTACTACCGGCTGTTGCTGCGCGTCACGACCGACGGCGACTGGGAGTCGTGGCTGCTCTACCTGCTCCGCGGCATTGAAGACACCGCCCGGTGGACGATCGACAAGATCGCCGCCATTCGCGCGCTGTCCGCGGAGACCGCGGCGTACGTGAAGCGCGAGCGACCCAAGATCTACAGCCACGAACTGCTCGCGCTGATCTTCGAGCTGCCCTACTGCCGCATCGCCAACGTCACGCAGCGCGGCATCGCCAAACGGCAGACCGCATCGGTGTATCTGAAGCAACTGGCCTCGATCGGCGTACTCACCGAACGCCCCGTGGGGACGGAGAAGATCTTCGTGAATCCGCGGCTGATGCAGCTGCTGACGACGGACTACAACGGGTTTGAGCCGTACTCGGCGCCGTAGAGGTCCGTTGCTGGTTCAGGTCGCCTTGGTGGCCTCATTCGGCCATCAGATCCATATTTTCAATGTTTCGATTGTAATTATCGTCATTATGTTTTACTATATATTGACATAATGCGTCATACTTGAGCATTATAAGTTTAAGAGAATACACATGCCTACTCGCGCCGACTCCGCCTGGCTCCTGCTGCGGCAGCTCGATGCCACCGTCGAGTCATTCGCTGCCCGCCCCGTGAACCGTCCCGCCAAGGGGTGGATCTCGGCGGTTCGCCACGCCATCGGCATGAGCAGCCTGCAACTCGCCGAGCGACTGGGCATCAGTCGGTCGGCCGTGCACGCACTCGAAACGCGCGAGCAGGAACACACGACCACGTTGGAGGCGCTGCAGCGCGCGGCCGAGGCCATGGAGTGCGATCTCGTCTACGCGCTCGTGCCGCGGGCCGGCTCCTTCACGCGCACCGTGGAGGCACGCGCCAGCGGCATGGCGCGTCGCCTCACGTCTCGAGCGGGGCACACCATGGCGCTCGAGGCGCAGAGTGTCGAGGGCAAGGAAGCCGCCGAGCAGGAGAAGGTGATGACGCGTCGCCTTCTCGCCGAACTGCCGCGCGATCTGTGGGATCGGTCGTGGGATGGCTGAATCACAGCCCCCCGCAGAGCCGGTCGGTAACGCGATGGGCAGCTTCGCCGTGGGCGCGCATGCGCCGGGCGCGACGCCGATCGATCCTGATGAAGCGGCCGATCTGATCCCGCCGACGGTACATACCTTGGCCGAGCTCAATGCCTTTGAGCAGGTCAACATCACGGCCGCCGTCGAGTGGCTGCTTCGCGGCACGCGACGCGCGAGTGTGGCGACCGTGCTCAGCGAGCGCTATCTGCTCGATCTGCACCGTCGCATGTTCGATCAGACGTGGCGATGGGCCGGTGAGCTCCGGCGCACGGACAAGAACATCGGCGTGCATTGGCCACAGATCCGCATCGCGCTGCGCGAGCGCCTCGAGGACACGCGGCACTGGATCAGCGCCAAAGCGCATGCACCCGAGGAGATCGCGGTGCGCTTTCACCATGCCATCGTCGTCATTCACCCGTTTCCGAATGGCAATGGGCGCTGGAGTCGCCTGGCGGCCGACGCGCTGCTGCACGCGCAGCGTCGGCCGCTGCTGACGTGGGGACAATCCAGTCTCACCGCCGCCGGCACTGCGCGAACGGCGTACCTCGCAGCGCTTCGCGCTGCCGATCAGGGCGACTTTGCGCCGCTGATGGCGTTTGCCCGTTCCTAGCGGCTTCCTGAGAATGACGCGACGTCGCGCACATCCTCAATCGCATCGAGATTGATCGGCCCATAGCAGTGCGGATACCGCGCATCGGGGTCTTCCGTCTTGGGCGTCTCACTCGGCAGCGGCGCCGGCGCTTCGTACACCAGTCGCGACCTGAGCCGCGCCACGTCGATCTCCAGCACCACTACCTCCGGCACCCCCGCGAAGTACGCCCGCGCCGTCGGCCCCACCTGATGCGCCTGCGAGCAGTGGATGAAGCCTTCGGTCTCGAGGCTCGCCGCGCGGTACACTCCCGCCGCGCGCGCCGCCTCGAGTGCCGCACGCGTGCAGAGGTGATACACCCGATCGGGCACGCTCACGGCACGAACGCCTTCTTCGCGTCCATGAGCTGCCGCGCGAAGTACGTGAACTCGAGCGCGGTGGTGCGCGCCTGCTGATCGATGTTCGC
>JBDHVK010000295.1:0-3327 GCA_039809645.1 Gemmatimonas sp. | reverse complement strand
GTTCCGCTCGCGGTGCCGTCCGTGCGCCACAGCTCTTCGCCGGCGGCACCGCTCCGCGCCTTGAACAGCAGGTAGCCACCCGCTTGCGCGAAGCCGGTGGGAAACGAATCGGCCTGGCCCATGTTGATGTCGAGCAGCAGGTACGTACCGGCCGCCGTGCCGTCGCTGCGCCACAGCTCCTGGCCATGGGAGTCGCTGCCGCGGTAGTACAGGACGCCCTTGAAGCACGCGGCTTCGCGTGCGGTGGTGCCGCCGAGCTCGAACCGCTGCCGCGTGACGGCGTCGATGTAGTTGAGCACCCCGGTGTTGAAGTAGTACTTGCCGTTGCACTCCATCACGGGACGCCACGTTTCGACGCTGATGTCCTGGGTGCCTGCCGTGGTGCCGTCGGACACCCAGGTGTGCGTGTACCCGGTGGGCCGGGCGCTGAAGTACAGGCGCCCCGCGAACTCGATGAACGTGCTGGGGTCGCCCGTGGTGCCGAACCCCTTGACGAGGGTCGTTCCTTCCGGCGTTCCGTCGGACAGCCACAGTCCCAGCTTGTTCGTGTCGTCGAAGGCCTGGAACGCGGCCTTGTTGCCGAACTTGCCCCAGGCTTGCGGAAGCGAGTTGACGCTGCCGGGCCGGATGTCCTTCATCAACCGCGTTCCTGCCACGGTGCCGTCGGTGGCCCACACTTCGGCGCCGTATTGGGCGTTCCGCGCCTGGAACACGAACCTGCCGTTGGGCAGCGCCACGCCGCTGATCACGCCGCCACTGCCGTTGGGTCCGGGCTCGATGTCGGCGAGAAGATAGGTGCCGGCCTCGGTGCCGTCACTGCGCCAAAGCTCCGTTCCGTGGAGGGCGTCGTCGGCGTTGAACAGCAGCACGCCGCCGACCGCCCCTACCATCGTGGCGAACGGAGAGATGGCCTTGACCAGATGCGTACCGGCGGGCGTGCCGTCGCTGACCCACAGCGCGTGGCCGATGGTGGCGTCGTTCTTCGTGAAGAAGAGAAGGCTGCCCGCCTTGGCCACTTGCGGCCCGGGCAGCGAGTCCGTCGCGGTCGACGCGCTGGTGAGATAGGTCGGTGCCGCCAATGCCGCGGCAGCGGCACCGGCGCACAGCATGGAGGCGAGGCCGCGGCATGCGGTACGCAACAGCGACGGGCGAGAGCTGGCGCAATGTTCGCCGATTGACGATGACTGAGTGTTCATCACGGTTCCTGGTTGTGATTGGGCGCGCGCTGAAGTTCGACGCTGTCAGCGGGCACCGGCTTGCTGCAACATCGCGATCACGTCGGGTTGCCCCACCTGGCGGGCTGCCTGCAACGGAGTCACGCCATCGGGTCCCGCCTGCGCGGGGTCGACGCCTTGCGCGACAATGAAGAGGCGCACCGCCAATGCGTCACCTCGCTTGATCGCAGCCATGAACTGATGGCCGTCGTGATACGTCAGGCCCATCGCGGTGAGGTCCTTGCGGGCCTGCAACGCACCGCCTTCACCGGCAACCGGACCGGGCACGGAGTACACCGCCGGCTGCGGACGCGGCACCGTTGCAGCCACTGCCGGAACGGCGCCCGGCGCGGGAACGCCTTGCGCCGACGCGTACTGCGCGATGGCGGCGGCCTGGGCTTCGCGCATGCGTGCGGTCGCGTCGGCCATCGCGCGCATCGCCTCTTGATAGGCAGCCGGATCCGCGGCTGCGACCTGCGCCATGAGCGGCGACAGCATCTGGGCTTCCGCCGGCAGAGGCGGCGTGCCGTCGGCGACAACCGGCGCTTGCGCTTGGACGGGAATGGCGGACGGCGACGGCGCGGTGGCCGGCACCGGCGGCGTTGCATCGGCCATCGGCGCAGCGTCCTTCACGACGGCCAATCCCTTGATCTCGGGAAAGAGCTCGACCAGCGTGCCCTTGAGGCCGGCGTCGGCCAGCTTCTCCTGGATGGACTCGATGGTCTTGCCGACGAACGAACTCGAGTCGCCGATGCCGATCGCGTTGGTGACGAGGCGGCCGATCATGGCCCCCAGGATGTTGGCGTTGGCCCCGCCCGTTTGCTGCGAGAACGACGCGAAGTAGTTGATCTGGTAGCCGCCCTTGTAGGGAAAGATGCAGACGACCGAGAACGTGCCTTCGCCGTACTTCGACATGCTGGTGTCGAGCGCCGCGATGTTGGCGATGTCCCCGTCGCACTGCGGCTCCTGTCCCGGTCCGCGCGAGACGAGTCGCATGCGGTTGGGCACCGCCGGCTTGACCGCCGGCGGGATCTTCTGATTCACCGAGGCGCCGCTCGCATAGCGCTTGACGGCGTTCAGCGCGGCGTCGACCACCTCACCGGCGCGATCCGTCTTCACGTCGACCACGGCGAAGTAGCTCTTCTTGTTGACGCTGGGCTTGGCGATGGCGTTGATGGCGTCCTCGATCCCTGCGGCGTTCGCCTCGAGGACGCAACACGCAAGTGCGGCTGCCGCCAGCACGCGGGCGACCGGCGCCGGGAATCGGACGGTGAAGACAGCGATCATGAATTGCCTCCGTTTGAGTGCGCTAGGCCGGAGGCGCGCCGACGTCCTGCGTCGGCATCGGGCACGAGTCCTGCTGCCCGGCAGCCCCGCTGCCATGGCACGAAGTGCCGAAGGCCGGAAGCTTTGCGTCCCCGGCTTTAGCCGGGTTTGCCTAAGTTGGGTTAGCGAGCGAAATCTTGGCTTCTTGTAGAACGCATCTCGAAGCGATCGGTTTGCGAAGCGGACGCCGGCATTGGCCGCGCGTGACAATCGATGATTAGAACTTCCTTGCGCTGACCCGCCCCCTCGTTCCGGACATTCGCATCATCGGATCAAGCCGCGCACGCCGGCATCCGTAAACCTGTCAGGTGTGCCTCGGCCAGGATGTCGCACCTTGCCGTACACAGGATGGAAGGGCGAGCTTGGTTTGGCACTATCATTGCCGCTCGTTCGTCGAGCACGCGGAGGCAATCACGATGGCCACGGTACGCGAGGGCAACCGGGCGGTGCTGCTGGTGGTCGACGTGCAGGCCGGCGTGATGGCCGACGCCTTCGATGCGTCGCGCATCGTCGCGAACGTCACCCGTGCGGTGGAGCGGGCGCGCGCGCAGCGCGTGCCGGTGGTGTGGGTCCAGCACGCCGACGACGAGCTGCCGCACGGCAGCCCGCAGTGGCAGCTGGCGAAAGGCCTCGCGCCCGCGGACGGCGAGCCGCGGATCGACAAGCGGTTCAATTCCTCGTTCGAGCAGACGAGCCTCGACGACGAGCTCGCGAGATTGGGCGCGACGCACGTCGTGCTGGCGGGCGCGGCGACCAACTGGTGCATCCGCGCCACCGCGTACGGCGC
>JBDHVK010000294.1:0-3342 GCA_039809645.1 Gemmatimonas sp. | reverse complement strand
CGAGCGATGGGACAACACTCAGCAACACCACGAGCATTCGGCGACGCATGGCAATCTCCCGTGTGAGCGATCGCCGAATGTATCCCGTCACACGTCAGACCGCCCCGATCATCCCCGCCGCCAGCCCCCGCCGCAGCGTCACCACGGTCACCTCCGGCAGCGCCCCAATGCGCAGCGGCAGCCCCCAATACCCCGTCCCCGGGTTGATGTAGAGCAGCGACTCGCCCTCCTGATGGCTCCCCATCGCATGCTTCAGGAACGGACTCGCCAGGCTCCACCCGAGCTTGGGGATACTGAACTGCCCATAGTGCGTATGTCCGCTCAGCGTGAGCTGCACACCGCGCTTGGCGAGCGCCGGCCAGAGCGCCGGGTTGTGCGCGAGCGCCACGGTGAAGGCGTCATCGGGTACACGCGCCAGCGTGCGGGCGATGTCCGGCGCGGCCTCACGCGCCTCACCCGCCGAGAAGCCGAGCGCCGCCGGGTCACCCGTGCCCGCAAGCCACAGCCGCGCCGCCCCACGCGAAAGCGCGAGCGCTTCGTTCACGAGCACGCGCACCCCCATCGCCTCGAGCCCCGCGCGCACACCACGCCAGCCGGCGTACACGTCGTGATTCCCCGCAATGGCGTACACACCGAGCGGTGCATCGAGCTCGCGGAACGCCTCGGCGAAGTTCGCGACATCGGGCGCATGATCATCCACCTGGTCACCGGTGATGGCCACCACGTCGGCACGCGCGGCCGCCACCGCATCACGCACCCGCGCCAGGAAGCCGCGCGGTGTATGCGGCCCCACATGCAGGTCGCTGATCTGCGCAATGCGCACCCCGTCGAACTCGGGCGGCAGGTCGGGGTGCACCGACTCGAGCTCCTTCACCACCACGGCGCGCGAACCGGCGTAGCCCACCAGGGCGATCAGCGCGAGCAACCCGAACGCCACCGCCAGTGCCGTGCGCCCACCCGTGCCCGGCGCACCGAACGGCAGCCCCGCGAGGGCGCCCAGCAAGCCGGCCACGCCGAGCAGCGGCAACGCCAGCTGCAGATACCAGAACGGGCGCATGATGAACACGCGCTCGAACGCGCCCGGATAGTGCTGCTTGTTGAAGGCGGCGATGACGCGCAGCAGCGGTGCACTCGCCACCAGCGCAACCGCCACCGCCGTGATCCACCCGCCCGGCACCACCGGCGCGACCAGCGCCACGATGATACTCCACCAGATCGTCATCCAGAGACCAAAGCCCCTGGCAATGCTTCCCGCGTTCATGAAGCTCCCGTCGTATTGATCAGGCGTTTCCGGCCGCAAGCATCACGGCATCCGGCCCGGCCGGATAGCGCAGCTGCGCACGCCCATCCGTCGCCGCCTCATACACCACCACGGCCACATCCGATTCACGCGTCGTCGCGGCCGGCGTCGCGAACGCGGTGAGCACCTGGTGCGCATACGGTGCGTAGGGCGCGGTGATCAGCCCTTCCATGCGCGCGGCGCCGTTGGCGGTGAACTGCGTGCTGGGCGCGTAGCCGGGAATGACCAGCTTCACCCCGATGTTGAACGCCTCGAGCTCGAGCGCCAGCGATGCGGTGAACCCTTCCACGGCGGTCTTGCTCGCCGTATAGGCGGCCACCAGCGGCATCGGCGCCAGCGTGGTGCTCGAGGTGACGTTGATGATGAGCCCATGCCCCTGGGCACGGAACTGCGGCAACACCGCCTGCGTCAACGCCATCGTGCCGAAGGTGTTGGTGTCGAACATCTCGCGGGCGGTGCGCATGGGCGTGGCCTCGAACGCGCCGAACGCGCCGATCCCGGCGTTGTTCACCAGCACATCGATCGGCCCGGCCGCCTCGACGGCGGCGGCGATGCTCGCCTCGCTGGTGACGTCCAGCGCCAGCACCCGCAGACGGTCATGCGCGTCGAACAGGTCGGGTCGCGGGGTGCGCATGGTGGCGATCACCTGCCATCCCATCGCGAGGAAGTGGCGGGCGGTGGCCAGGCCGTAGCCTGAGGAGCAGCCGGTGATGAGCACAGTCTTCATGAGGAACGTCTCCGAAAAGGGAAGATGTACACGATCGTTTACGTAAACGAGTGTATACACTATTCCCCTTGTCCGGTTTGTCAACAGCCGTATACCTAAGTCATGAATTCGAAATCCACAGAGGCGCCGGCCACCCGTCGCGGCGTACGAGGCGGGGGAGAGGCCACTCGGCAGGCCATTCTGGAAGCCGCTCGGCAGCTCTTCGGTGCGCGCGCCTACGAGCAGGTGGGGCTGCGCGACATCGCCGCCGCGGCCGGAGCCACGGCCGCACTGGTGAACCGCTATTTCGGCACCAAGGAGCAGCTCTTTCGTGAAGTGCTCGACAGCGGCGAGCCCGTCTTTTTCGAACGGCTGCTCGTCGATCGGGCCCACTTTGGTGAGTCGGTGGCGCGCATGATCGTGTATGGCGATCGCCCCGCATCCCAGCACGAGGCCAGCGGCACCGAGGCCGCCCCGGATGATGTGTCGTTCGTGGTGCATTCCCTCGGCAGCCCGGTGGTGGCCGCGCTGATCCGCGACGTGCTCGAGCGAGAGGCCGTACCGCGTCTCGCCGCGTGGCTGGGCGGCCCCGACGCTCAACTACGCGCCGAACTCGTGTTCGCGTGCTTCACCGGCGTGCATGCGCTCCGGCAGGTGATCCGCACCACGGCATTGCGCGAAGCGGACGCGGAGACGCTCTTACGGGTACTCGCCCCGATGTTGCAGGCGTGCGTGGATCAACCCGTTCCCCGCGCCTGACCGTCGCCGCACCGCGCGTCCGTCCCTCATACCTCGATGCCCATGCCCACCCTCGCGTTCGCCAACCGTCTCGTGGTCATCACCGGAGTGGGACGCGCCGGCCAGGTGGGCGAAGCGCTCGCCTTGGGCTTCGCGCAGCGTGGCGCCTCGCTCGCGCTGCTCGATCGTGACCAGGCGCAGGTGGAAGCGCGCGCCGCCGAGCTCACCGCGCAGGGCTACAAGGCCACCGCGCACGCCGCCAATCTCGCCGATGCTGCCGACGCCGAGCGTGCCGCGCGCGAGGTGCTCGCCGCGCATGGCACGAGTGCGGTGCACGCCGTGATCTGCACCGCCGGCGGCTTCGGCATGACCGGCCCGCTCAGCGACGCGAACCCGGCCGACTGGGCGAAGCAGTTCATGATCAATCTCGATACCGCCTTCGCCACCACGCGCGCCTTTCTGCCGGCGCTGCGGGAAGGGCGCGGGGCCCTCGTGTACTTCGGCTCGGTCGCCGCACTTCCGCAGGGCAACCCCAAGGGAATGGCGGCCTACGCGGCGGCCAAGAGCGGGGTGCTCACGCTCATGCGCACCGTGGCGC
>JBDHVK010000293.1:0-3392 GCA_039809645.1 Gemmatimonas sp. | reverse complement strand
CTGCAACTGGGCGCCATTGTCGGCGCTCACGGCGACCACCGCGTCGGGCTGGTTGGCGGTCTTCCAGCCGGTGGGGAAGGTGATCTCGAACTTGAGGTCGGGGTGCAGGAAACGGGTGCCGCGGAAGAAGCCGTTGCGCGGGTTCTCGCCGTACATCATGCCGTTGAGCAGCCGGAGGAACGGCTCCCGATTCACCTTGGTGTTCGCCAGCTGCGCCGGGGGCGTCTGCGAGAGTCGCTGCTCCGCGCGCTGGACACGGTTGCCGGGATCGGGGTGTGTGCTCTGCCACTCCGGAACACGTCCGCCACCCGCCGACAGACGGCCGAGCATCGTGAACACCTTCGGCGATTCGCGCACATCGAAGCCCTGGGCCAGGGAGTACTGAAAGCCCAGCGCATCGGCCTGAAGCTCGTCGTCACGGCCGAACTTGAGGAAGAGCAGCGACGCGCCGGTGCCCAGGAGATCGCCGTACTTGGCGACGGTGGGCGAGAAGATGCTGGCACCCACCAGGCCGATCTGGGCGAGCTGTTGCTGGCTCATCGCCGCCACCGTGTGCTTGGCAGTCACGTGGCCGATCTCATGGCCGACCACTTCGGCGAGTTCGGCCTCACTGTTGATATGCGTCAGCAATCCGCGCGTGACGAAGATGAACCCGCCCGGATACGCAAAGGCGTTCACGGCGGCGTCATCGAGGACATGGAACTCCCAGGGCAGATTCGGCCGCTCCGACTTGGCCGCCATCGACTGGCCGATGCGCCGCACCGTGGCGAGCGCCTCCGGGCTCGGCACCTCGCCAACCCGCTTCAGGTCGTTCTGCGACGCCTCGCGCCCCATCTGCACCTCCTGCGATTCCGACACGAGCGACAACTCCCGCCGCCCGGTGACGGGATTGGTGGCGCAGGCACTGAACACGGCGGCCGCCGAGAGCGTGGCGGCCAACAGCAGCGGGGAACGACGCGGCGTCGCGTGCAACATGACAATCTCCGGGAAAGTGCTTCAAAC
Source organism: Gemmatimonas sp. (assembly GCA_039809645.1). Lineage (GTDB taxonomy): Bacteria > Gemmatimonadota > Gemmatimonadetes > Gemmatimonadales > Gemmatimonadaceae > Gemmatimonas. Next base: position 2,390 of record JBDHVK010000293.1, on the reverse strand, counting down.
GCGGGGCGAGCAAGCCACATGCCCGAGCCGCCGATGGAACGTGTCGCCAAGCAAGGCGCCCCGCTCGGAAATGACACCCACTTCACCTGCGCGGACAACGCGCCATATGGCTGAGTTTGGTGGGCGTGATTTTGCTTGACCCCCTACACTATAGAAGGCACATTCTCATGTGGAGCTGAGAACTGCTCTGTAGCTCTTGTCACGCTCTTTATCGAATCCACCCCATGTCTCAATCTTTCCGGCCCGCGTGGCTGCTGTCGACCACGGCCGTGGCGTTGCTGTGCAGTGGCTGCGCCACGGCATCGTCGGGGCGCGCGCCGGCACCAGTCGATGCAGCGACGGCCCGTCAGCTCGGAAGTGAGGCGCGTGGCAGCATTCGCCGTGGGGCGGTCGGCGTTCCTCCATTCGCCACCAGCGGCCGCGATAGCACGCTCGTCCCACTCGCGTTTGCCCTCGCCGATCTGGTCGCCACCGATCTGTCGCGCAGTGCGCGCGTGAACATCGTGGAGCGGGCGCGCCTGGGCGAAGTGCTGCGCGAACTCGATCTGAGCGCGAGCGGTCGCGTGGATTCCGCATCGGCACCGCGTGTCGGGAAGCTGGTGAGCGCCGAGCGTCTGATCTTCGGGTCGGTCGATCCGATGGGCGATGGTCGCAACATTCGGCTCGGGGCGCGCATCGGCGATGTCGCGACCGGCGCCGTCACCACGGCCGTGGATGCGCAGGCGCCACTCGCGGAGATCTTCGCCGCCGAGAAGGCGCTCGTGCTGCGGCTGTTCGAGCAGATGGGGGTGGCGCTCTCGCCCAAGGAACAGGCGCAGCTGCAGCAGCAGCCCACGCGCAATCTCGGGGCGTTGCTCGCGTATGGCCGCGGCGTGCAGAAGACGTACGATGGTGACTTTCGCGGCGCGGCGCAGGCGTTCCGCGAAGCCGCTCGTCTCGATCCGAGCTTCGTGGGCGCGCGCACGCGCGAACTCGATGCGCGCTCCATCGGCGCGACCGGCACCGCGGCGCCGGTTGGCGTGCCGGGGGTGCGCGCACTCGACGCCGCGATCTCCACCACGGTCGATCGCCTCAATCGTCCGCTCGATCTCGTGACGAACGTCAGTCGCGCTGTCTCGACCTCCGCCGATCCCGCCTTCCCGGGCACGCAGGCCACCATCGTCATCACGATCTCACGCCCGTGATACGTCGTGCGCTTCAGATCGCCGGGGTGCTCGCCGGTGTCGCGTCGCCAGCCGCCGTGCTGACGGCCCAGGATCGACTCATCGCCTCGAGTGTCGCGGCGATCGGCGCCACCGTCGACGTCGCGTCATTCGGCAAGGGCGGCTATGCGCAGCCCGGCGTCTTCGGTACCGACTCGGTGCGCACGCAGCGGATCACGCAGGTGGGCATTCCGGTCTCGCTCTCGATGGCGTTTTCGCCGCAGTGGACGCTCGACCTGCAGACGCTCTACTCGAGTCTCACGCTCGACTATCGCGCGGTGACGGGTGGCAGCACGCGCCACGCGACCCTCGCCGGCATGAGCGATGTGCGCACGCGCGTGACCGGTCGACTGCTCAACGACGCCGTGGTGGTCACCGCCGGCGCGAACCTCCCCACCGGCGCCACGCGGCTCGACGGCAAGGACTTCCTCGTGCTGCAGACGGCGAGCGCACCGGCCATCGGACTGGGCAGCCCGCCGGTGGGCACGGGCCCGAGCGGCACCCTGGGCATCGTCGGGGCGCGTCAGCTCGCGGGCGGCGCGTTCGCCGTGGGCGTGTCGCACGAATTTCGTGGCACGTATCAGCCCGTCGCGGCGCTGGTGGCCGGTGCCCCCAGTGCCGATTTCCGCCCGGGCAACGTGACGCGCATGTCGTTCGGGTATGATCGCCTCTTCGGCAAGCATCGCGTGGTGGCGAGCGCCGCCGCCGATTTCTTCCAGAAGGACGTGCTCACCGACAAGAGCATCAGTACGCCCGCCATCTCGTCGGTGCGACTCGGTCCGGTGATCACGACCGACCTGCAGCTGCATCTCGCCGTGGCCCGCGCACGTGAATTCGTGCTCTGGGGTTCGAATCGCTTTCGCGAGCGGTTCGAGCGCGACGGACGCGCGGTCGACGGCTCCAATGGCAACTACCTCGATCTGGGCTGGCGCACGCGATTGCCATTGTCGCGCACGCTCGATCTCCTCGTCACGGCGGATGCGCGACGCCACAGCGGTCTCGCGATCAATCAGGGATTGGCCACCGCGCGCAGCACGAGCGCGGGGGCGACCCTTGGCCTGGTGGTTCAGGCCGGCCGGTATTCCATCCAACCGTACCTTCGTGGCCGAAGCGGGTTCGCGCAGCCTCGCGCGCTCGACGCGACGTCCATTCCCTTCAGCGGCGCCTCGGCAGGCCTCGTCCTGCTGA
>JBDHVK010000292.1:0-3480 GCA_039809645.1 Gemmatimonas sp. | reverse complement strand
TCTGCCACGGGCGCCCGGCGGGCGCTCGCGGATGGGGACGGTGCCGTCGGCTCCGTCCTGGCGGCTTCGGCGGCCAGTGGCGCGCTGGCAACGGCCGCGGGGGCGGCGGGCTTTGCCGAGTCGACGGTCGCATTTGGCGCCGGTGCCGAGGCGACGGTTTCGTTCACTGCCGCGCGATGTCCCGACCGCTGCCACACCACCGCCGAACCCACCATCAGCACGGCGGCGGCGGCGAGTCCCATCCAGGGACGGCGCGTGGTGCGCGGAGTGGGCACGGCCGCTGCCACGCGCATCGCGGTTGCCGCGGCCTCCACCTTCGGCACCACACCCGCGGGAACACCATCGAGTGTCCCCAGAATCCGCGCACTCGCCGCGAACAGTCCGCGTGCTTCGGCGACCTGCGCCTGGCACGTCGCGCAGGTCGCCACGTGCTCTGCCACGCGCGCCGCATCGTCGGCGCTGAAGGCGCCGTCGAGCCAGGCATGCACGGTGCCTTCGTCCACGTGTCCTGCACCCTCGAACGTCGGACGCAGCACGTCGTCCGACACACCGAACGCCGCCGGATCGGGCAGCTCAAAGTTCTCACGCGACATCGGTCCCCTCCCGCGCCGCGCGATCACGCTGCAGCGCCTCGTAAGCGTCCACCAGCCGGCGACGGGCACGCGACAGCGTCGTGCCCACACTGCCCACGGACAACCCGAGGGCGGCGGCGATTTCGTGATAGTCGAGCCCTTCCTCGCGGAGCAGCAGCGCCATCCGGTCCTTCTCGGCGAGGGCGTCCACCGCCGAGCGGGCCAGCGCCTGTTCCTGCAGTCGTTCGAGCGACGTGGGCTCGGGCTCCAGCGCTTCCTCTGCCTCGAGCCGGAGCATCGACAGTCGCTTGCGTTCTCGCGCGTCGCGACGCGCTTCGTCGCGGACCAGATTGGTCGCGACGGCAAAGATCCAGGCGCGCTCGTTCGTCGCCGGCGCATGCCGCAGCGCCCGCACGAACGTCTCCTGCGCCAATTCCTCGGCGAGATCACGGTCTCCCAATCGTCGTGTGAGGTAGCGCACGACGGGGGCGTGATACTCCCGAAACAGCCGGTCCACGTGATCCATTGCGCAATCCCGTTTGGCGTCTCGCCCGATTGTGTAACGACGGTGTTCCACCGCCCGAACGTGGCGGTCACAGGGGGAGACGCCGCTCCCTCCCGAACTTGCACACCGGAGCGCGGGGCCGGATCCTTCCCGGATGGCCAAACTCGTTTCTGCCGTTTCACTGCTGGTGCTGGGGGCCGCGGCCACCTGGGCCGGCACGCAGGGCGCCGGCGCCGTGCCGCCCCTCAATGCGCTCCTCTCGCCCGGCGTGGGGCTCTGGGCCAACGCCCAGAACGAGCTCCCCCCCAGCGCCACCGGCGCCATTCCCGGCATGACCGGTGAGGTGGAGGTGCGCTACGACGCGCGCAGCGTTCCGCACATCTTCGCCACGACCGAGCTCGATGCCGTGCGGGCGCTGGGCTACGTGGTGGCACGCGATCGGCTCTTTCAGCTCGAGGTGCAGTCGCGAGCGGGCGAAGGCACGCTCACCGAGCTCGTCGGCGACGTCGCCCTGTCCGCCGATCAGGAGACGCGTCATCTCGGTATGCCGCGCTCGGCGGAACTCCGCCTCAAGGGCATGGACCCCAACGGCGCCATGATGCAGCTGTTGCAGGCGTACGCCGATGGCATCAACGCGTATCGCGCCACGCTGTCGGCCGCGCAGTGGCCGGTGGAGTACAAGCTGTTGCAGATGGCGCCGCGCGAGTGGAAGCCCATCCATACGCTGCACCTGCTCAATCGCATGGGGTACACGCTCGCGCATGCACCCGTGGAGCTCGATCTGCTGCAGGCGCGCGCCACCATCGGCGATTCGGCCGCGCGCGCCATTTTCGACACCGATAGCCCGGTGCAGGAGCCCATTCAGCCGGCGCCGCGCAATGCGCCTCGTGAAGCGCTCACGCACCTCCCGGCGCCGAGTGCGCCGGATAGCACGGCCGTGCGCTATCTGGCGCAGCTGACGCGTGGTGGCGAGTTCGGTCCGTTGCGGTGGACGCGCGACCGCGATGGCACGCCCGAGGAGCGCGCGCAGCTGCAGCAGGAGCGCGCCTTCGCGAGTAACAACTGGGCGGTGGCGCCGCAGCGCAGCGCGAGTGGCAAGGCATTGCTGGCTGGGGATCCGCACCTCGAGCTGACTCTGCCGAGCATCTGGTACGAAGTGCACATGGTGGTGCCGGGCAAGTTCGACGTGGGCGGTGTGACGATTCCGGGCGCGCCCGGCGTCACGATCGGCTATACGCGCGCGCTCGCATGGAGCTTCACGAACACCGGTGCCGACGTGATGGACTTCTGGCGCGAAACGGTGGATGACAAGGCGAAGCCCACGACGTACGAGCTCGATGGGCAGCGGGTGCCCTTCGTGGATACCCGCGTGGAGCAGTATCGCAACAAGCGTGGCACCGTGATCGCGACCGACACGGTGTACTACACGCATCGCGGGCCCATGCGGCGACAGGGCACCGAGTGGCTGTCGATGCGCTGGACGGTGCTCGAAGCCGGTCAGGAGATCATGGGGTTCTATACCGCCGCCCATGCCACGAACGCAGCGGCGTTTCTCGACTCCATGGCGACGTACTTCACCGCGCCGGCACAGAACATGATCGTGGCCGATACCGCCGGAACGATCGCCATTCGCTCCACCGGCAAGTACCCCGTTCGCGCTGATAGCGGGCGCGGCACTGCCATTCTCGAGGGGAACACGCGCAAGAACGACTGGATCGGCTTCCGCCCGGTGGCGCGATATCCGCAGAGCATCCGTCCGGCACAGGGGTTTCTCGCGAGTGCCAATCAGGAGCCGATCGACCCCGAGTTCGACAAGCTGTACTTCGGCGTGGACGGGCACTATGAGATCTGGCGCGCGCTGCAGATCAACCGGCTCCTTCGTGGCGACAGCAGCATGACGCCCGACAAGATGCGGCAGTTCCAGACGAATCCCACCAGCGTGCGCGCCGATCGTCTGGTGCCGGCGTTCGTGCATGCGGGCACGGTGCGCGTGCAGCTGGGGGACACGTCGGCCGCGCTCAAGTCCGCCGTGGAGATGCTCGGCACGTGGGACCGTGCGTACACCAGGTCGAACACGGGTGCGCGTCTGTTCGAGACGGCGATGGTGGGACTTACGCAGCGTCTCTACGACGAATTGATGCCCAAGGGCAAGGACACGCGCGTCGCCACACCAAGCGAGTCGCGGCTGCTGCAGCTCATCGCCGACTCGAGCAACGCCTGGTGGGATGATCGGCGTACGAAGGACGTGACCGAAGATCGTGATCGCCTCATGGCCGGCGCACTCGCGTGGGCGTACGACACGCTCGTCACGCAATTCGGCGATCCCGCCAAGAATCCGTGGACGTGGGAGCGCACGACGCCCGCACATCCGGCGCACCTGCTGCGCCTCGAAGGCTTCGGCGC
>JBDHVK010000291.1:0-3519 GCA_039809645.1 Gemmatimonas sp. | reverse complement strand
GTCGTGTCGGCGCCGGTGGCAGCGCGCAGGACCGTGCCGATCAACACGCCGAGCGGGATCGCGGCGTACACGGCGAGCATCACGCCCCACGCGCCGGTGAGTCGCGCCGCGAGCCAGGTGCGCGGATGCACGCCGGTGGTGCCAACGAGCCCCCGCACGCCAAGCGCCTCGTCGCGCAGCATGGCGGTGGTGGCAATCATGGTCGTGATCACCTGACCAAACGCCGTCAGTCCGCCGAACGCCAGCATCAGCGCCCACGGACTCGTGCGCGGCACGGCGCCGCGGTTCGACACCAGCTCCACCGCATCGCTCGCCGCGTAGCCAAGCGAGAGCAGGAAGAACACCAGCGCATACAGCGTGGTGAGCGGCTCCCGCGCCTGCGCGCGAAGTTCAAACGTCGCGAGCGCGCCGAAGCGCGCCCACCCGACGCGGTCAAACGTGCGGGAGCTCCTGCTCACCCAGGTCTCCGCCCAGCTGATGCCACTGCAACTCCTCGTCGGAGAGTGGACGAATGGCGATGTCCACGGCCAGCCAGGTCGTCTTCGCAAACGGGTAGCAGAGCACACACCCCGAGAGCATGAGGAACCCGGTGGTGTACGTGATCAGGTCCCAGGGCGGATCGGGCCAGGTGAAGTACACGAAGCCGCACACGCAGAAGAACAGGATCAGTTCGACCGCGATGAGGTTGAACAGGTAGGCGCCCACGAAGTAGTCGCCTTCGCCGCGCTCGAGCCGCAGCCCGCAGGTGGGGCAATTCGACTTGAGCTTGAAGAAGCTCTCGAAGATCTTGCCGCCGCCGCAATGCGGACAGCGGAGTCGCAACGCCCGTGTCACCAGCGTTACCAACGGAACCCGGACGATGGCCACTTAACGCTCCGGTAGGGTGCCGAGGAACTTCGCCAGCTGGCCGCCCCAGATCCTGGGCACCGAATGTGTCCCGTGTCCGCGCGTCTCCGGCGTGATCGGCAGCATGATGAACTGCGTTCTGGGCATCTGCTTGGCATACCGCTCGGCGAGCCCCAGTTCCGGGGGATTCACGAAGTCGTCAGCCGAATTGATGAACAGCGCCGGCGCCGTGATCTTCGCGAGATGCGTGCTCGGGTCGTAGTCGCGCGAGGCGTCGAACTGATAGAGAAAATCGTTGGCGTCGGTGCTCTGCATGCGGGCGTCGAGGTAGGCGCGAATGATCGAGTCGGCCTTCTCGCGCGTCGGCGCCTGCGCCTGCTGCACGAGCGGCGCACTCGACATGAGATAGAGCATCCCCATGGCCGCCCGCAGGCCGGGTGGCTGCGACGTGTACTCGCCCCCCTTCCAGGCGGGATCGTTGCGGATGAAGTCCATGGCCATCGTGCGCACCATGCGATTGCGCCCGGCGATCTGCTGCGGCACGCAGGCGAGCGGTGCCAGCCCGTCCATGAACGCGGGATACGTGTAGCCCCACACCCAGCCGTGCATGCACCCCATGGAGGTGCCCATGATCAGGCGCAGGTGGTTCACGCCGAGCGCTTCGGTGAGCAGCCGATACTGGGCCTGCACCATGTCGTCGTAGGTGTACTTCGGAAACTTCGCGTGCAGGCCGTCGCTGGGCTTGCTCGAGCCGCCGTGGCCGATGCCGTCGGGGAGGATGATGTAGTACTTGCTGCTGTCGAGCAGCTGGCCGGGACCGAACAGTTCGCCGGCGTATCCGTTCGACAGGAAGGAGCGCCCGGCGCCACCGGTCCCGTGCAGGATCATGACGGCGTTGCGGACGACGCCCTTGGCGTCCTTTCGCGGGGCGCCGAGGGTCGTGTAGTGAATCTTGAGTTCGGGGAGCGTCTCGCCGGTGGTGAACCGGAAGTCGCGGAACGTCGCGTCGCCCTGCTTGCCCGCACGCGCCCACGGTCCCTGGGCGGCAAGGGAGAGGGGCGCCGCCAGCAGGAGGGCCGCCGCGGAGCGGGCGAGCCGTCGGGGGAGTGAGGGGCGCATCTTTCAACATACCCGGTTGCTCAGGCTGATGCGGGCCAGCCGGACTCGGCTTGCCTTCCCGGGCGCTCCGGCTAGGTTCGCTTTCGTGAGCCAGAACGTCTGCCCCCATTGCGGGGAGCGCTTCGACGGGGCCGTACGCTTCTGCCCCAATGACGGCGCGACCCTGAGTCCCGCCGAGTCCGACCTGATCGGAAAGCTCGTGGGCGGCCGCTATCAGGTCATCAAGCGGCTGGGCGAGGGCGGCATGGGCCAAGTGTACCTGGCCGAACATGTGCGCATGAAGCGGAAGAGCGCGATCAAGATCATGCGCCCCGCGCTCATGCATGAGCCGGAGGCGTTGCAGCGTTTCACGCGCGAGGCGGAGAACGCCAGCAAGATCTCGCACCCGAACGTGGCGAGCATCTTCGACTTCGGTGAGACCGACGAGGGGCTGGTGTACCTCGCCATGGAGTTCATCGATGGCGAGCCCCTGTCGGCCACGCTCGCGCGCGAGAAGGCGCTGCATCCGCTCATCGCGGCCGACGTGATAGGCCAGGCGGCCGATGCGCTGCAGGCCGCCCATGATCTCGGCATTCTCCATCGCGACTTCAAGCCCGACAACCTGATGTTGTCGAAGCGCAGCGATGGCACCTATCTCGTGAAGCTCGTGGACTTCGGCATCGCGCGCGCGATGGATTCCAGTGCGCAGCAGGTGACGCGCACCGGCTTCGCCGTGGGCACGCCGGAGTTCATGAGCCCCGAGCAGTTCTCGGGTGATGTGCTGGATGGCCGCTCCGACCAGTACTCGCTGGCGCTCGTGGGCTTCGTGGCACTCACGGGCCACGAGGCGTTCGGCAACTCGTCGAGCAAGGAGTCGCTCATCGCGCGCCTCACGAGCCGCCCGCGACGCCTCGATGAAGTGCGTACCGATCTCGAGTGGCCGCCGGCGCTGCAGGACATCTTCGACAAGGCGCTGGCCCCCGATCCGTCGGATCGATTCGATCGGGTGGCCGAGTTTGGCGGGCAATTGGTGGCGGCGATCGCCGACATGACGCCCACGCAGACCGCCGAGATCTATCGCCACGCTCTTGGGCAGCGCACGCCGGCGAGCGTGCGGCCGGCGATGGAGACGCCGCGCGCGGGTACGCCAGCGGTGGCGAGCATGGCGCAACCGGCTCCGCCCAAGCCGCAGCCGCGTCGGAAGGATCCGATTGAGTTTCGCCGTCGTCCGGCCATTCTGCCGTGGCTCTTTCTGCTCGGCGTGGCGACGTACGGCGTGTGGTGGTATGGCTCCACCAAACGGAGCGGAGCCGCGCATGATGCGGCGGTGCAGATCGAGACCACCGCGATCAGCGTGAAGCGCAAGGTGATGGGGATGCTCGGCACAAGCTCGGCGCCGGCGGATTCGGTGATTCCCGGAGCGCCCACGGCGCCTGCACCCAGGAAGGCGCGGCGAAAGGCTGCGGCGGATTCGGCTGTTCGCGTGGACTCAGCTACGGCAAAGGATTCGGCGCCCGTGGTGCGCGATACGACGGTGCCGCCTGGGTCTTGAGATCGCTGGAACTGATCACACAG
>JBDHVK010000290.1:0-3524 GCA_039809645.1 Gemmatimonas sp. | reverse complement strand
GTCGATCCGGACGTCTTCCATGCGCTTGCCGAGGGCGACGTTGCCGTGCACACGTTCCCGACGTCCCCCACGACGTACGACGTGGTGCTGACGCGCGGCCTCGTGCGCGCGACCGCCTGGTTGACCGACGCTGAAGAGCGGATCGATCCACGGCAGTACGCGAGCCGCCCATACCTCACCGCAGACTTTGCGGCGACATCGGCCCGACTCCGCGCGGCACTGGCCGAGCGACTGCCGGAATACATGGTGCCGTCGCGCGTCGTGGCCGTGCCGTCGCTCCCACTCACGCCGAGCGGCAAGGTGGATCGCCAGCGGCTGCCCGATGCCGGTACGGCGCGACCGCCGCTTTCCACTCCGCATGTCGCGCCCGCCACGCCGCTCGAGCGCGACATCGCCGCGGCGTGGGCCCGAGTGCTCGGGCTCGACGACGTGGGGGTGCTCGACAACTTCTTCGACCTGGGCGGCACGTCGCTGCTGAGCCTCCAGCTCACGCAGGAACTGGCGCGCGTGACCGCGGCGGAGCGCACCGTGGTGGAGCTGTTTCAGCACCCCACCGTACGTGCGTACGCGGCCAACATCGCCGAGCTGGCCCACGCATCGGCGCGCACCGCTCCGCTCGCGCCAGCGGAATCGGCCTCCGCCGATTCGACGCGCGACGTCGCCGTGATCGGCATGAGCCTGCGCTTTCCCGGTGCGACAGGTCCCGAGGCATTCTGGCACAATCTGACGCACGGCGTGGAGAGTCTGCGCCGCTTCACCGACGACGAACTGCGCGCCGCCGGTGTGCCCGAATCCCGCCTCGCCAACCCCTCGTTCGTGAAGGTGCGGGGGCTCTTCGATGAACCGGAAGCGTTCGACGCGGCGTTCTTCGGCTACACCGCTCGCGACGCGGCGCTCATGGACCCGCAGCATCGCGTCTTCCTCGAGGCGTGCTGGAGCGCCCTCGAGCACAGCGGGCACGCGCCCGGGCGCATGCCGGGAGAGGTGGGCGTCTGGGGTGGATTGAGCACGGGGATGGAGCACAATGTCTACCTGCTCAACAACCTGCACGGGAATCCGGCGGCGGGTGCGCCGGAGGATGTGCTCCCGGCCATGCTCGGCAGCGCCAACGACTACCTGACCACCCGTGTCTCGCATCGGCTCGACCTGCGAGGCCCCAGCGTCAGTGTGCAGACGGCCTGCTCCACGTCACTGACGGCCATCGCGCTGGCCTATCAGTCGCTGGTGACGGGCGGCTGCGACACGGCGCTCGCTGGCGGCGTCGCGGTGTCGTATCCGCAGGTGGACGGCTACGAGCACCAGGAGGGCGGTATCGGGTCGCCGGATGGGCACTGCCGGCCATTCGATGCGCACGCGGCCGGTACGGTGTTCAGCAACGGTGTGGGCGTGGTTGTGCTCAAGCGACTCGCCGACGCGTTGGCCGACGGCGATCAGGTGTATGCGGTCATTCGCGGTGTCGCCTTGAACAACGACGGGGCGAGCAAGATGAGCTTCGCGGCGCCCTCGGTGGACGGGCAGGCGCGCGTGATCACCCGCGCGCAGGCAGCGGCCGGCGTGTCTCCGGAGACGATCGAATACGTGGAGTGCCATGGGACCGCGACCCCCATCGGCGATCCCATCGAGGTCGCGGCACTCACTCGCGTCTTCGGCAGCACACCGCGCCGGCACTTCTGCGCGTTGGGGTCGGTGAAGTCGAACTTCGGCCATCTCGACTCCGCCGCCGGTGTGGCCGGCTTCATCAAGGCGGTCCTCGCGCTGCATCATGAGCAGATCCCGCCCACGCTGCACTTCCGGCAGCCGAATCCGGCCATCGACCTCACCGAGAGTCCGTTCTATGTGGCGGATCGGCTCATCCCGTGGCCGCGACGCGAAACACCGCGCCGCGCCGGAGTGAGTGCCTTCGGCATCGGCGGCACGAATGTGCATGTCGTGCTCGAGGAGGCGCCCCTCTCGGCGTCAGTCGCGAGCGAAAGCGACCCGCCGCGCGCCGAGTGGCTGCCAATCAGCGCGAAGAGCGCCAGCGCGCTCGACGAGGCCACGATACGCCTGGCGGAGCATCTCGAAACGACCGCGACCGGTGCCCTGCACGACGTGGCGTTCACGCTGCAGGAGGGGCGCGTCCCGTTCGCCCATCGCCGCGTGGTGGTGGCCGCGAGTGCCGCGGAAGCCGCACGGGCCCTGCGCGCGCGCGATCGACGTACGGTGGTGCACGGCAAGGCGCTCGCGTCGGGCGGTTCGCTGGCGTTCCTCTACTCGGGGGGCGGCACCCAGTACGTGACGATGGGGCGTGAACTCGCGCAGGCATATCCGGTGGTTCGCGAGTGGGTGGAGCGCGGGCTCGCCGAGTACCAGGCGCGCACGGGGGTCGACCTCGCGGCCACCTGGTTTGCCGAGCAGCCGGATCACCCGGATGTCCGTGCGGCGTTCGAGCGGCCGTCGTTGCAACTGCCGGCCATCTTCATCCTGCAGGTTGCACTGACCCGGCAATGGATGGACTGGGGCATCCAGCCCGTCGCACTGCTCGGCCATAGTCTTGGCGAGAACACGGCCGCGCACATCGCCGGTGTGCTCTCGTACGAGGACGCGCTGGGCCTGGTGCTGCTGCGTGGTGAACTCTTCGAGTGCGTGGCGCCCGGCGGGATGCTCAGCGTGGCGTGTTCACCGTCTGCTGCGGAACACTATCTGTCGGCGGCGATCGATCTCGCCACCGTGAACGGCCCGGCGCAGTGCACGCTATCGGGTGATCGCGACGCGTTGGCGGCACTCACGCGACGCCTCGACGCTGACGGTGTGGAGTACCAGCCCATTCCGATCGCCATCGCGGCACACTCGCACCTGCTCGATCCGATCCTCGGCGACTTTCAGCAATACCTCGAGCGGATTGCGTTGCACGCCCCGCGCATCCCCATCGTCTCCAATCGCACGGGCACGTGGCTGTCGGCAGCCGATGCGCAGCGACCGACCTACTGGGTGGAGCATCTCCGGAACACGGTGCAGTTCGCCGCGGGCGTATCGCTGCTGGCGAGCGATCCCGATCGTGTGTTCCTCGAGATGGGCCCCGGCAAGGTGCTGTCATCACTGGCGCGTCTCGAGGGGCGCACGCCGCCCGAACGCATCATCGCGTCGATGCGGCACGCGGCCGAGCCGATCAGCGACGACGAAGCGCTGCAGATGGCGGCCGCGCGTCTGTGGACGGCTGGGGCACCGCTCGACTGGGCCTCGCTCCGCCGCTCACGCGGGGGCACGCCGCCGCGTCGCGTGCCCTTGCCGACGTATCCGTTCGCGCGCACGCGCCACTTCATCGCCCCTGAGGCGATGACACCACTGGCGCCGCCAACGGCTGCACCAGTGTCGATGCCAGCAATCTCCGCAGGGCCGGCTCCCGCGCCGAGCCTTGAGCGTACCGTGTCCGAACCCCAACGTCCGATGGGTCGTAGCGCGATCATCCAGCAGCGTCTGCAGGTCATCCTCCACGAAATGTCCGGCATGCCGCTGGCCGACGTGGATGTGCAGACGACCTTCCT
>JBDHVK010000289.1:0-3548 GCA_039809645.1 Gemmatimonas sp. | reverse complement strand
TATCCCCTGGACGTGTCGGCCTGGCTTGGGGCGGTCCGCCCCGATGCGGTGTGGCAGCATGCGGCCCTGATCGACGAGGCCTTCGTCCGCGCCGTGCATGGCTTTGGTGCGCGCTGCATCGCGTGGACCGTGAACGACGCGCCCCATGCGCGCGCATTGGCGGCGTGGGGCGTGGACGGATTGTGCAGCGATGTACCGGACGTGGTGCGCGCGGCCGTTACGGCTGACCGGGCGGCGGACTCACCGGGCCGGTCGCCGTAGGCACGTCGGCCGTACCGGTCGGTTCCGCCCCGGTGGTGCCGGCCGCCGCCTTCGCGTCGGCCAACTCCTTCTCCAGCTTGCGTGCCGTCTCGTCACGCTCGCGAAGTGCAGCCATCAGTCGCGCCTGCGCGTCGGCATCCAGCGCGCCCCCCGCCTCCTGTGCCCGGAAGATGGCGTAACCCAAGGCTTCGGCCGCCTTGTCGGCCTGCTCACGCGCCCGGTAGGCCTCGATGCGCAGCTTGCCCTCGTCGAAGACGTCCTGCGCCGCCTTGCCCGCCTTGTCGATTCCCTGCTTGACCTTGTCCCAGAGCGCCATGGCTCGATTCCTCGCGATGCGATTGATGCAGCGGTGAACCCACGCGAGACCCTACGGGGCATCCCTCGGGGAAGTTGCGGGCTGAAACGCAAAAAGGGGCAGGCGCACGATGTGCGCCTGCCCCTCTGGACGTGCCGGGCGGTCAGGCCTCGACCGTCTCCTCGACGTACTCCACGGGGAGGACGTTGACCTTGTAGGCCTTCTTGCTCTTGTGGGCGAACTGCACGACGCCATCGACGAGCGAGTAGATCGTGTAGTCGGTGCCCATGCCGACGTTGGCACCCGGATGCCACTTGGTGCCGCACTGGCGGAGGATGATGTTGCCGGCCGTGACGAACTCGCCGCCGTACTTCTTGATGCCGCGGTACTTCGGATTGGAATCGCGGCCGTTGCGGGAGGAGCCGACGCCCTTCTTATGTGCCATGACGAATACTCCGGAAAGGCAGCGCGCTACGAGCGCGCCGCCGGCTCTCAGCCGAGGGTGATGTCCTTGATGCGCACTTCCGTGAACTTCTGCCGGTGGCCCTGCTTACGGGCGTAGTTCTTCCGGCGCTTGAACTTGAAGACGATGACCTTGTCGTCGAGACCGTGCTTGACGATCTCCGCCGTCACCTTCGCGCCGGAGAGCGTGGGCACGCCCGTGCGGATCTGCTTGCCGTCGGAGCCGAGGAGGACGTCGTTGAATTCGACGGCCGTGCCGGCTTCACCCAGCAGTGACGGAATCCGAAGGGTCTTGCCCGGCTCGGCACGGAACTGCTTGCCGCCGGTGCGGATGATGGCGTAGCTCATGGGAAGTTCCTACAGAAGTACCTGGAGTGATCCAAACTGGACGTCCAGATTTGTGTGCGTCCAAAACGTAGCCTAGAAGCTTATCTGGGCTGGGTTTACGTGTCAACGGCCTCGCCCGCCCAAATGGCGGTCAGGCGATGGCGTACTGCTGGGTCACGTCCCGCTGGGCTCCGCGCATGACGAGCTTGATCTCGTCGGGCTTCAGGAGCGGGTCGTCCCGGAGCTCCAACGGGAAGCCGGCCAGCTTTTCGAGCCGCTTCACGAAGTCGTGCTCCTGTTCCAGAACATGGAGCGCCACCTCGGGGTGGAGGCGCAGGAGCACCGGTTCCCGACGCCCCTCGGCCGCCATGCGACGCACCGCCCGCTCGGTCCGCCGGACGATCGTTTCCGGCGTAAAGACGCGCCCGGTGCCGCTGCACGTCGGACAGGCCTCGGTCATGCTCTGGTAGTGGCTCTGGCGCACGCGCTGGCGCGTCATCTCCACCAGGCCGAGTTCGGAGACCGCAAAGGCCTTCGTGCGCGCACGGTCGCGCCCGAGGTGCGTGCGCAGTTCGTGCAGCACCTTGTCGCGATTGCCCTGCGTCTCCATGTCGATGAAGTCGCAGACGATGATGCCGCCCACGTCGCGCAGCCGCAGCTGGCGCGCGATCTCGCGCGCGGCTTCGGTGTTCGTCTTGAAAATCGTCTTCTCGGGGTCGCGCTTGCCGGTGTACCGCCCCGAGTTGACGTCGATCGACACCAGCGCTTCGGTCTGCTCGATGATGATGTACCCGCCGCTCGGCAGGTCGCAGCGCCGCTTGAAGAGATCGCGGATCTCGGTCTCGATCCCTTCCTTGTCGAACAGCGGCACCGTGTCTTCGTACAGCTTGACGCGCTCGACCAGATCGGGGGCGATCCCCTGCAGATACTCGGTGATCTCGTTGAAGACCTGCTTGGAGTCCACGAGCACGCGCTCGACCTTCGCGCTGAACAGGTCGCGCACGAGCCCGCGCGTGACGTTCGTTTCGCGATGCACCATGGCGGGTGCGCGCAGGAACTGCGTCTTCCGCTTGATGCGCTTCCAGTTGTTGATGAGCGTGTTGAGTTCGCGCTCGAACGTTTCCTTGGTCGCGTCTTCCGAGACCGTGCGAACGATCACGCCACCGACATCGTCCGGGAGCATCTCGCCGACCATCGCGCGCAGTCGCTGCCGCTCGGCGCGCTCATCGATCTTGCGGCTGACGCCGACCTTGGACGCGAACGGCATGTACACCAGGAACCGCCCCGCCAGCGACACCTGTGCGGTGACGCGCGGCCCCTTGGTGGAGATGGGTTCCTTGGTGATCTGGACGAGGATATCCTGGCCGCGCTTGAGCAGATCCTGAATCGGACGCACTTCGCGGCGCCCGCGGCGACCGCCGCCCCCACCGCTGCTCGACTCGTCGTCGTTGCTGTCCTCGTCATCGTCGTCGTCCGAGACCTGTTCGTTTTCGACGACCACGTCCGCGGCGTGGAGAAACGCCGACTTCTCGGTGCCAATGTTGACGAAGGCCGCTTGAATGCCCGGCAAGACCGCCTCGACCTTGCCGAGGTAGACGTCGCCGACCATACGGCGCGCGTCGGGCCGATCCACCAGCAATTCCACCAGCTGGCCGTCCTCGATGATGGCGACGCGCGTTTCGCGCGGCGTCGCGTTCACCAGGAGCTCACGCTTCATTGTGTTCCCGCCCAATGGCGGACCGCTCCCTCCCGACCGGTGGCGACTCCACGGGCCGGGGCAGCGGCAGGTACGGTGAACCTACGGAGTGGCCCGCGCGCGCCGGCAATCGATCTCGATCACGGCGGCGACACGGACAAACGTCACAGGGCTCCCCCAACCGGCAGGACCGATCGAATCGAGCGACTCGCGCCGGGACGCTGCCATCCCGCGCTCGAAGCGGCAGGAGGCGCTGACCAGGAAGACACGCGAGCGCCCGCGATCGACGCACACGAGGTGTGTCATGCGGCGGGACGTGTGGTAGGGTCGGTCGGCTGCACGCTGGCACCGGACGGCCCCAGCCACAAACGCAAACGGCCCGCGAGTCGCACGGGCCGCCGGCGCCTGAAGCGACGGCTATGGGAACATCACAATAATGGTACCCGAGAGTCCGCCTCGCCACAACCCGACCCGAAGACTCCAAACCCAAGAACCCCAAACACCTAA
>JBDHVK010000288.1:0-3556 GCA_039809645.1 Gemmatimonas sp. | reverse complement strand
TGCCCGCGAGGCCATCGAGGGCGTCGAGCCGGAAGTACGCATACTGACGGTCGCCCACCTTCAGGGTGGAGCGGCTGCCGAACGAATTGGGATGCGACATGCGGGGGAGTGTCCTGCGCGCACCCACCCCTCGGGCGGCCACGCGCGTCCGGTACGGAGCCACTCATCGCGCCGTAGCCCTCCCAATCGGGAGCGCCCGGTACCGACGAGGCTACCCGTAATATCGGCGCCTGCACCGAAATCCGCCTCCCCGACTACCCCAGCTGGCTGAGTCGCTCCTCGATGACGTCCCGGGCGCCGACCGGCTCCACCGAGATGGCGCCGAAGGGACAGCAGCGGGCCAGGGCCAGCTCCCGCGGCGACAGCTCCAGTATGGACACCAGCGGCTCGGCCTTTCCGTCGGGGGCGAGGTGGACGAGATCGGGGTGGCGGGCCACGCAGAGCGCGCAGCCGGTGCAGCGGGGCTGGTCGATCTGGATGGCCATGTCCTCTCGCGGGAAGATGCCTCCCCGCGCGGCCAGGACGTCGGGCAGGTGGCGCAACGCGTCGCGGGTGGCGGTGTAGCCGACCTCGAGCAGTTCGTCCACATGCGCGAAGGAGAACCATCCGATGTGCGACACGTGCGGGCGCACGAGCAGGAGCGGTGGCGTGGACCAGCGCTCGAGGGCGGCCTGCTGCTGATGATGCATCATCATGGTCGCGGCCCGCATGAAGATCGAGGCGAACCCCTGCTCGGCCACGCCTCTGGCGACCGGGACGTCGGCAATCCCGACATCCACCGCGATCAGGGCGTCCACCGACAGGCCGGCGATCGCAATCGGAAGGTTGTCGGTGGTGCCGCCGTCGATGCAGGTGCGGTCGCCCACGACGCCGGGCGGGAAGAAGCCGGGGAGGGCGCAGCTCGCGTAGACGGCATCACGGACCGGCACGTGGGTCAGTCCCGGTGTGCCGAAGATCAGCGGCGTTCCGCGCTCCAGGTCGACGGCCGTGACGAGCAACGGCGTCGCGAGATCGGCGAAGGTGCCCGGCTGCACCAGCTCCTCGGTGAGCGCCCGGAGCGGGCCTTCCAGGTAGATGGAACGCGACAGCATGCGCTCCATCAGCATCCCCATGTGGTTGATGCGGAACAGGTCGCGACGCCGAAAGTGCCGCGCACGCTCGGTGAGCTCCTCGAGGCTGCGCCCGCAGGCCGCCGCAGCGGCGATCATCGCCCCGATGCTCGTGCCGGCATACAGCGCCGGCTGGATGCCCGCCTCCTGCAAGGCGCGCAGCGCGCCGATATGCGCCATCCCCTTCAGGGCGCCGCCACCGAGCACCACGCCAATCCGCAACGGTCGCGTCCCGTTCATGCAGTAGTCATCTCGGACGGTAGATTTCGAGTCATGCGCGTGCTGCTGGTCGAAGACGATGACACCCTGCGCGAAAGCGCGACGGCCTTCCTCCGGGCCGCCGGCTTTGCCGTGGACCCGGCGGCCACCGGAAAGATGGCGCGCGAACTCGCCGCCCTCAGTCCGTATGATGCCGTGGTGCTGGATATCGGCCTGCCCGATGCCGATGGATATACCCTGTGTACCGCGTTTCGCGCCCGCAACCCGGCCCCGCGCATCCTGATGGCCACCGCCCGTGACGCGGTCGAGGATCGCATCGCGGGGCTGGACATCGGCGCCGACGACTACCTGGTGAAGCCGTACGCGCTGGGCGAGCTGGTGGCCCGCGTCCGCGCCCTGTTGCGCCGCCCCGACCACGCGGCGCCGGTGCTCCTGCAGGTGGAAGACCTGTTGCTGGACCCCGCCACACGCGAGGCCCGTCGCGGTGATCGGCTGATCCAGCTCACGACCAAGGAGTTTGCCGTCCTCGAGGTGCTGATGCGCGCCCCCGGTCGGGTCCTCACCCGGGAGTTCATCGGCGAGCATGCATGGGACGACAATTTCGACCCGGGGAGCAACGTGATCGACGTCTACATGGCGCGATTGCGCAAGAAGGTCGATGGCACCGACGAGACGCCGCTGATCGCGACGATCCGCGGTGCCGGCTATCGGCTCGGACCGCCGCCGTCGCGACGGATCCTGCGATGACGGGGCGATGAGCCCCACCTCACGCCACGACGTCAGTCGTCCGCGTATTCGCCTCCGCTTCACGGCGCTCTACGCGGCGACCCTGCTGGTGGTGTTGCTCTCGGCCGCGCTCATCGCGCGGTTCGCCATTCGCCGCACCCTCGACCAGGAATTCGAGAATTCCGTGCGCAGTTCGGCGGGGCTCGTCAGCCAGTTCTTCCGTACCGAGGTGGCCGAGTATCGCACCACCGAGGCCACGCTCACGCACATCACCAGTGAACTGGTGTTCGAGGATCGCGCCATCCGGATCATCCAGCCCGACGGGCGGATCTTCCGTGGCGGCAGGCCGCCGCGGCAGCGGCCGCACCTCGAGTTCGGCGAGATCCGTTCGGTGCAGTTCCCGCTCGACGAGGCACTCGCGCCGGGATGGAAGGTCGAGATCGATGCCAATCTCTCGAGCACCCACGCCTTGCAGCACCGCATCGACCGCTGGCTTGGGGTGGGGATTCCGCTCTTCGTGCTGGCCGCCGCCATCGCCGGCTGGTGGCTCACCGGGCGAACCCTCCGGCCGGTGGGCGCGATGGCCGATGCGGCCGCACGCATCGCGCCCGCCAGCGGGGCACGGCTGCCGATCGACAATCCGGACGATGAGCTGGGGCGGCTCGGTGCGCGCTTCAATGAGCTGCTCGACCGCCTCGACGGCGCGCTCACCCAACAACGCCAGTTCCTCGCTGATGCGGCGCACGAGCTCCGCACGCCGATCGCGCGCATTCGAGCCCGGGTGGAGGTCTCACAGCTGCAGCTGCAGCAGGCCCGGGCGGGGGGCGCCACGGTCGATCCGCAGCGACTCGCCACCCTCGCGGCGCTCGATGACGAGCTGCGCTCGGTCTCACAGCAGGTGGAGCAACTCCTGCAGCTGGCCCGCGCGGATGCCGCCGGTGATGAAGGCGTCGTGGAGCTGACGCCCTGCTTCCTCGACGATCTCGTGGCTGACGCGGCGCCGCGCTGGCAGCCTCAGGCCGGGCACCTCGGCGTCACGCTCTCCCTCGACGATCTCGAGGAAACGCCGGTGCTGGGTGACCCGGCGCTGCTCAGTCGCCTGCTCGGCGTGCTGCTGGACAACGCGCTGCGCTACACCGCACCGGGCGGTCATGTGCAGCTCCGAGTGCGTCCCGAAGGATCGTTTGCACGACTCGACGTGGACGACGACGGAATCGGTGTGCCGGCCGCCGAGCGCCCGCGCATCTTCGATCGCTTCTTCCGCGGGAGCGAGGCCCGCGCCAAGCGCGCCGATGGCAGTGGCCTTGGGCTCGCCATTGCGAGCTGGATCGTGCGTCGCCATGGGGGGCGCATCGCCGTCACCGAAAGTCCGCTGGGAGGCGCGCGGTTTTCGGTGCACCTGCCGCTGCGATCAGCAGACGGGCAGGTCGCCTCGCGGGACGAAGTATGAACGCGTCGACGTGAACGACGGCGACATCGGTTGCGACTGCGGTTGCATCGCG
>JBDHVK010000287.1:0-3574 GCA_039809645.1 Gemmatimonas sp. | reverse complement strand
GGCGGAAGATGGTGCGACGCTCGGCGAGATCGAGCTGGCGGTAGGCGCGGGGCATGGGACAACTCCGTCGGGCAAGCCTTTGAAAACCCTACAGAGTCGCACTTCGCGATAGAAACCACCCCGCCTACATACAAAAATGCGATAAGGGATATTATGACAAATGCTCTTGAGGAATCGGAGATTGGACGCAGCTCGGGAGTCGCGGAAGGCACGATGCAGGTCTGTTAACTCCAGTCGAAGTCAAAACGCTGCTCAAGATGAGCGACACGTGACGGCATGGGCCCATGGCAGGTCAAGCCTAGATATGTCGCCGCCCTCGTTGTTCCGACATAGAGATACTTATCGAAGAGCTCTGGCTGCAGCTCAGCAAGCCTGTCGATGCCAAGGAAGAATACGGCTTCAAATTCCAAACCCTTGATGTGCTGGACGTCAAAAATGCGGATCTCGCTGTCCTGCCCGATGATCTGCCCCTTGACACAGGCAAGGGCGCGTAAGTTCTGCTTTTCTAGAATGACATTCAGGGCTTGTGCGACGGGTTCCACCTCCAGCTCGCCATTGACGAGCACCGCAATTGACGGGAGGGTCCGCGGACGGGTCGCTGCCTCGATCTCCGAAATGCGGCCGGCAAGCCATTCGACGGTGGCTTCGCGGTCGGGCATCATCACAGCGAGGGCCGGTCTGAAGCCTTCATTGTCCACGAATTCCGGAAGCTTCGCTGGAGATTCCTCGCCCGAGAGTGCAGCAATCTCCTGCGCCAGGTCGCTCAGCTCGCGGCTTTGCCGATAGGAGATGGTGATCTGCTCGACATCAATGTCAGGAATGGCCCAGCGGAGTTCCGATTTGGACTTCGTACCCCAGCTTGTGATGCGCTGATTGAAATCCCCGCAGCAGAAGAAGGAGTTGATCGATGACGAGCCTAACGCCCGCATGCATGCGAGTTGCACTGGAGAGAAGTCGGTCATTTCATCGACCAAGACCTGATTTCGCTGCAGGCTGGAGATTGTGGCAAGGACCCCTACCGACTGAAGGGCTGGACCACGCTGCACGCGCCGGTCCTGCAGCAGGTCGCTCCCTCCACGGAGGATCGCCAGAAGTATCAGATCGACCTCGAGCGGGTGGACGTTTTGGCCGGAGGCATGATCCGTGTACCAGCGTTTCTCCGCACGCCGCATCCGACGAAAAGCTCCATATCGCCTGGGTATGCCGTTCAGATAGACCTGAGCGGGCCTGCCAAAGCGGCGGAGCGCGGCCTGCAGCTCCAGGCTGTGGCCGACGCTGTCACGATCGGCTATGGGCAGACCGCGCTCGCCAAGCCACTCAATAATTGAAGCGGCCCGACCGCGGCCGGGACGCCGACCGGCAACATGACTGCGGGCCTGCGTTCGAAGGGCGCTGTTGTAGGTCGTGATGGCCTTTCTAAGCCTGTCCTGGGGTGGAGCTTCTTCCTCCTCGTCATCGGTGTCCGTATCGAGCTCGTCTCCATCGGCTTCATCCGCCGCGTCGCGCAGGCTGTCCAGGAACACGGCAAGTTCGTGGACAAAGCTTCTGTTGGCTTTCAGCTGGGTGTTGAGCGCGGACTTGATCCGCTCATCGCTCTGCATCCGCAGCCTGGCAGCCAGTTCGCGCACCTCATCACCCAGATCCGTCAGGCCGAGTAGCTCCGTTACCCCGACGGACCGATCTGCATGGGTTGCGATGCTCAAAAGCCGTTTGCCCAGCTTAGCAATGTCGGGATCGGCGGCCGCTGTCAGGTTTTCGGCGGCCTTTGATAAATCGGCCCAAAACCGAGCCATCTGCCAAGCCTGGAAATCCTCAAACCAGGCAACTGCGTCGTTTATGGCTTCAGGTGTCAGACCCGGATCCGCTTCCTTCAAAACGAAAGGACCGCCACCGGTGCTGGTTTTGAGCACGCCAAAGCTTTGACGCGCCAGCTCTCGACGTCGCGTCTCCCATGTGCCGATCTGCTGATCGGAGGCAGCAATACCCTCGCGAGCGAAGGCCTCCTTCACATATTGCCGGAGCAGGTCCGTCGGGGTAAACATCAGCCAGCTGCGAGCGTGCGGCTCCGCTCGCAACGCCCCCCGTTCCTGCACCAGTTCGCGCTCGTCAGGCTCAAGGTTTTCTGTGTCCAGCTTCTGCCCCAGCCGACGGATCAGCGTCGTCGTCTTGCCGGTGCCCGGAGGCCCAAGAACCGCACGCCGACTGCTCAAGGGCAGACGGAATATGTCGTCCTGAAAGCGATCCAGCACGGGCTGATCGCGTAGCGCCATCTTCTCGATGATGCTCTTGCGCCGCCCGAGGTGGATCCCGCTCGACAGCTCCTCCCCGGCCAGCAGGCGGGCGATTTCGTCGAGGCCGTCGTCAGCCGCGGCTGCTCGATCCAACAGCAGCCGCAAGGAATCGATCGTGACCGGGCCAAAGCCATCGGTCTCGAAGAGTGTGTCTACAGCGTCCCAGCCCTCCTTTTGCTCCTCCGGGCGCAGGCTGGCGCGTTCAATGACCTCAAGTGAAACCAGGCGACCGCCCAGGCGCACGTCGAGCGTGTCGCCGGGCGAGAGAACCGCAAGCCGCCCGACCGGCGCACGGTAGCTTGCGAACTGTATGCCGTCGGGTAAGGGGCCGCGCGGCGCGCCGCGCGAGATGAAGTAGGTTCTTCTATTGCCGGCGTCATCCTTCGCTACAACACGTGCGATCGCCGGTTCCCGCGCCAGCCGCTCGCAGACTTCGCGCTCCGAATCGCCGACACTGTCCAGATTTTGGAGCGCTCCGGACATAGTGAGGACGTTGACACTTGCCAGAGCCGTCGCAGACGAGATATGTTTCTGGGACAGTCGGCTTTGTGCGTTCCTGGAAATCGTCGTAAAAATATCGAGCGTCTGACCTACGACTCCCGTCAGCTGCTGTTCTCTTTCCTCTGAGATCGAAAACTTTGCCATCAAGCCACCTTACGTGAAAATACCTCTTGCAGGCTACAGCATTTTCTTACCAGAATCATGGCTGGCAAGCGCCATTTCTAGCATTGCAGGACCGTTGGCAGCGAACGCGTTTCCCTTCCCTCGAGATCTGACTCGACTTGCCGCCGGTATGCCCCGGGCGCTAGCGAACTCCTCCACACTGTCGGGCTCCGCTGGCCAGATGATCACCATTCCCACCACAGGCCAGCAGCTGCAAACACCAAGACGAGGGTGCGGGCGGATGGCGACTGCGCCACATGCGCAAGGGCATGCGCTGCACCTGCCTCCGTCTGACTGAGCCCCACTGTTGATCGGCATGGAGTAGGGACCAGTTGGCGGGGTGATCGGCGCCCAATCGGAAGGTCGTTTCAAACACGTGCGCAACTGATTACGGGCCACTATTGATAGTCTCAAAGCAATATCTCACCCGATGCCAAGCAAGATTCACCTGATGCGCCTCCGTGAGACCGACAAGTCTTACGCCGCACTCAAGATTCAACCTGATTATCCCGTTCACTCATCCGGCGGTGATGACCCGGTAGGAATGCGGCGCGGTTCGTGCGCAGGCGTAGGCGAGGCGCTCGGTCAGGGTGTCCAGCTGGAAACGGCGGTTGAAGCGC
>JBDHVK010000286.1:0-3649 GCA_039809645.1 Gemmatimonas sp. | reverse complement strand
CGCGTCCGGAGCTGAATTCACTGTCTCCACAGCTCACAAGGCCAAGGGGCTTGAGTGGCCGGGGGTGGAGATCTACGGCGACTTCGTCAGTAAAGACGAGCGCGGCCAGGCGCAACTGCGCCCGGGCTCGGAAGAGAGCCGCCTTCTGTATGTAGCCGCGACCCGTGCTAAGGAGGCGCTTCACATGCCGCTGGAACTGCTCGAAGCACTGGGGATCGCTGACACCATTTCTGCACCGGTCGGCGAGCGCAAGTTCTATCCGCAGACCGCGGCAATGCAGCCAGCCGAGCGGTCAGCGCCGCCCCAAGGACCGACCAGCATCGAGCTGAATCGGCCCTTCTAATGCATTCGGAGCCAAGGTTATTCACGAGTAGATCTGCACCCAACTTACATGATGAGGGGAAGGCACGATGAGTGTTAACGCTCCAGCCAAGGAGGTCGGGGTCAGCTGGTTCTCAAAGACGGGCTCGGGCCTCAAGAACACGTGGATCGAGGCCCAAGTAGTCGCGGCCGCACCGTCAGGTAGCAATATTGTCCTGACGTATGTCGACAGCACCGGTCATGAACGAACCATTTGGGACTACGGGCGCAATGGGCTAAGGCAGGAGGTCCTGAGCTACCTTCAGGCAGCTTCGCCCGCCCGTAAGGTCTTCCTGATTACGTACGACCCGCAGCGGCCCACCGAGGCCAAGTTGGCGTCGGACACGATGCTTCTATCGCAGCACCGTCGTCATTGGACATGACCGATGCTTGCCAGGGTCCTGCGGTCACCGGAATCCTGCATGCATGCTGGCCCCGGGCGTTTGCGTAGACGCGTCGATGACCGCATCAATCAAAGCCGAGGGTTATTGAGACCATGATTTGTGGCACCCTGAAGCAACTCACCATTGGCGGGTTTCAGGTCTTCGACAAGAGGACCACCATTCCGTTCGGCCCCCTGACTCTGATCTTTGGCCCGAACTCGGCGGGCAAGAGCGCGATCCTCGATGCGCTGCAGACCTTGCACGAACTGCTAAGCCTCGACGATCCCAGCGAGATGATGCACCCGCTGTATGGGCAAGCAGAAGGTCTGATTGGCCGCCATTGGCGCACGTCGGGCTCGAAGCCAGGTGACCGTTCAGCCAGACTGACCTTAGGGGTGTTGCTCGACATCGACTTGGGCGTTGCAACCTCGATAGGCAATGATCCCCGCTTCTCGCAAACTGAGAGGACGGCGGCGGCGTTCTGCACACTCATGCGGCCGCACGCGCAAGACCGCGCGACAGCGATCGAACTGGAACTCAGCTACCTGCCGGCGACCCAGCCAGCGCTCCACGATCTGACCTTGACGATGAACCTGGACGTGCTGGGTTCGAGGTTCATGGACATCGAGGATGCGTCAGTCTGCCTCTACCTTGACCATCCGATGGTCAAGGCAGCGGTCGGTAGAACCTTGGCCCACGAGTTGACCGAGATCGCTCCCGAGCACTTCAGCATCGTTGGGGACGCTCTCCGGATCGCACCGATGGTGCTCGAAGGCGCCGGGGTGTCACTTTGGGAAGCAAAGAAGGCACTGACGCGCCGCGTAGAAGGGTCTGGCGACGAGGCCCACGCCGGATTGATTGCCATCGAGGCATTCGTCAATGCATGCTTTCGAGGTGCGGCGGCGGTGGTCAGTGACGTGCTGTCGTTGCATGTCGTCCCGGCGTCTCGCGTCGTACCCCCTGCGCGTTCGTTGACGTATCTCTTTGACTCGCGCGGAAGCGAACTCGATGGCGAAAGCTTCGGCCTCGTCTTGGAGGGTAGTTCCGAGTTTCGCGAGTTCGCAGCTGGTGCGCTCGAAGCAACGCTGCAACCATGGTCGCCGGAAGATGCCGCTCTTCTGGACGAACCGTCTGGATCATTGCCGCCCGGATTGGTCCGCACCTCAGACTTGGATCGACTCAATCGCCTCCTCAGCGAGCACCTTTTTCGCGAACGCGGCTACTTCGTCGCCGGCGAGATTCACGAACTGCGGCCAATCGGAAGCAGTGGCACCGTCGGAACAAGCGAGGACTCTTCGACTGACAGCCGTGCCTTCTTGGTCAGTTTGCTACTGGTCGACGCGGATGGGCGTCGCCTGAAGTTTGAAGAGGTCGGTAGCGGCCTAGGCTACGCTTTACCAGTGCTGGCAGCGATCAGTCGTGATCGCTCTGCAGTCATCCAGCAGCCCGAGCTTCACCTTCATCCCGCCTTGCAGTCCGAGCTCGGCGACGGGCTCATCGCGGCCTTGGCGGAGGGTGACCTATCGAGGTACCCACCATCCCCACGGCAATACATCATCGAGACGCACAGCGAGCATCTGCTGCTTCGATTGCTGAGGCGAGTTCGCGAAGCTACGCACGGAAGCTTGAACCGAAACGCCCCGCAGTTGGAGCGTGACTCCCTTGCGGTCCTTTACGTGGACCCACAAATGGACGGGTCTTCAACGGTGCGGCGCCTCCGCATTAGCCTCGACGGTGAGTTCATGGATCGCTGGCCGAGAGGCTTCTTCGAGGAGCGCTGGAAGGAACTCTTCGATGAATGAGATCTATGCAGTTGATCCAGCCGCACCGAAGGACGGCGAGGAACTCATGAACCTGGTGCGTCTCTTTGGACCTACCGAAGGACGCTTCTTGTACGACTTTCCATGCGAGTGGCTCAATGAGGCTCTCGCGCGCATCGAACGCGAATCCGAGATGACGAAGCTACGCGCGAAGACGTTCCTGCATCGCCGTCGAAGAGCTTTCGTCGATCCTGAACGGCATGTCCCATTGCGTGGTACATGGAGCGAAGCGGCTTGCATGCTGGAGCCGCGCAAAGGACTGATCGGACCCCGGGGGTGCCCGCCGACTGCCGTGCCCATCGACGCCGCCCTTTACGATGAGACCACATTGCCGGACAGCCGCGCGGAGCATGTGCCTCGAACGCCGTATGGTTTGAGGACGGCAGCCCAAATGCTGTTCAGGATCTCGCCGCGCATTGTGTTGGTCGATCCGTATCTCCGCCTTTCCTATCTCGATGATGGTGGCCGCCGACGAGATGATCGTCGGTTCAAGCCTGTGCTTCTCGAACTGCTCAGGGCCGCCACGAGCGAAGGTACGGAGATCATGGAGATCTTTGTCAGCAAGCGGTCGTCTGAGGGCGAGAGTGAGAATGACTTCGCGGACAGACTCGATCGATTGAAGACTGAAGCCGGGGCTGCCGCCCTACAACTTCAGTACGGGGTCCTTGAGGAAGACATAGCCGATCTGCCGGGGAGGCGGCAGCACGCGCGATACCTGCTAGGCATCGGATCTGGCCTGCATTTCGACCATGGATTCGACTCAACGGACGACGGCTCACTGAACCACGTTCATTGGCTCAGCGAGAGTGAGCTGCGGCCTCTCTTGTTGCGATTTGGCCTGCCGGACTTCTGATCCAGCCGATCGTCTTTGTCGCTCACGCACAATCCGCAGTGGATTGAGTCGAGATGTCGACTTTCGTGCCCGGATAGGGCCACACGGTCGCCGGTGTCGAGGGCTGGATCCTGCGCCTCGGGCCGGGTGAGCAAGGCCGATGGCTACCGGCCCAGATACACCGCTGTGATCTGTTCCCTCTCATGCCCCAGCTCTTCACTGATCGTGAGCCGCGCTTCGCGGTCGGCCTCGCG
>JBDHVK010000285.1:0-3678 GCA_039809645.1 Gemmatimonas sp. | reverse complement strand
CCCTGCGGGGTGTGGGCACCCACCGCGTGGTAAATCTTCTCGCGCACGACGGTGCCCTCGATGTCGTTCACGCCGAAGTGCAGCGAGACCTGCGACACCGACTGTCCCACCATGATCCAGTGCGACTTGATGTGCTCGAAGTTGTCGAGGTACAGGCGGCCGACCGCGAGATTGCGCAGGTCATCGAATCCGGTGGTCGACGTGCCCGTGCGCCCCAGCGTGCTCCCGAGTTCGTTGTCGTCAGGGTGATACGCGAGCGGGATATACGCGAGAAAGCCGCCCGTTTCATCCTGCAGATCACGCAGCATGGTCAGGTGCTGCACGCGATCCTCAAAGGTCTCCACGTGCCCGTAGAGCATGGTGCAGTTGGAGCGAATCCCCAGCTGGTGCGCCGTGCGATGCACGTCGATGTAGTCGGCCCCGCCGAGCTTCTTGTCGGCGATCTGTTCGCGCACCGCCGCGCTGAACGTCTCGGCGCCGCCGCCGGGGAGTGTGTCGAGCCCGGCCTCGCGCAGCGCGACGAGGACATCGGCGCGGCTCATCTTCTCGATGCGCGCGATGTGCGCGATCTCGACGGCGGTGAGCGCCTTGATGTGCACCTGCGGATGGCGCGCCTTGAGCGCGCGGAACATGTCCTGGTAATACGCGAGGCCCGCCTGCATGTCGAGGCCGCCCACGATGTGAAACTCGCGGGTGATGGTGCCGTCGGCGCGGTCGGACTCCGCCAGGACCTGCTCGAGGGAGTAGCGATAGGCGCCCTCTTCCTTCGGCAGACGCGCATAGCCGCAGAACACGCACGTCTTGCGCAGGACGCAGATGTTCGTGGGATTGATGTGCTGATTCGACGCGAACGTGACGCGATCACCGTGCTTGGCGCGGTTCGCGGCATCGGCCATCGCGCCGAGCCCGAGGAGGTCGGGGGTGCGAAAGAGCGTGAGCGCGTCGGCAGACGACAATCGCTCGCCGCGGACCAGCTTTTCGCCGATGGGGCGAAGCGCCGGATCCTGCAGGCGAGCGATATCAAAGGGAACTGCGTGTGGCATCAGGACAGACCCGGGTTCCGGCGCGACGATCAGAAGGAACCACCCCGTCGCGCGTCACCTCGATATATGCCCTGCAATCAGTCGCCGTGCCACCCTCTGACGGCGATCGACACGTTGTGGCCGCCGAAGCCGGAGCTGTTCGACAGGGCCACCCGGACGGCCCGCTGCTTGGGCGTATTCGGGGTGACGTCCAGATCGCATTCCGGGTCGGGGGTGCTGTAGTTGATCGTCGGCGGAATGATCTGGTCCCGCAGCGCCAACGTGCAGGCGATGAACTCCACACCGCCCGCCGCGCCGAGCATGTGGCCCGTGGCTGATTTCGTTGAACTCACTGACAGGCTGCGCGCGTGGTCCCCGAAGACGGCCTTGATTCCCTTGATCTCGTTCGGATCGTTGAGGGGCGTCGATGTACCGTGGGCGTTGACGTAATCCACATCGGCCGGGGCGATTTTCGCGTCGCGCATCGCGCGCTTCATGGCGCGCTGCAGCCCTTCATGGGCGTCCGGCTGGCCGGTGAGGTGATACGCGTCGCCGGTCGCGCCGTAGCCAATGACCTCGCCGTAGATCCGCGCTCCACGCTGACGCGCGTGTTCGAGTTCCTCGAGCACCACCACGCCCGCGCCTTCGCCCAGCACGAAACCGTCGCGCGTGGCGTCGAACGGGCGCGACGCGGTGGACGGCGAATCGTTGCGCTCGGAGAGCGCCGTCATGTTGCCGAAGCCGCCGATCGCCATCGCACACACCGAGGCTTCGGCGCCACCGCAGATCATCACATCGGCATCGCCGTACTTGATGGTGCGGAACGCTTCGCCGATGGCGTGCGCACTGGTGGCGCAGGCCGACATGGTGGCGTAGTTGGGGCCCTTGGCGCCGAAACGCATGGACACCACACCGGCCGCGATGTCGGCGATGTACATCGGGATGAAGAACGGCGAGATGCGCTTGTTGCCCGACGTCATGAGGACCGAATGCTGGTCCTCCATCGTGTTCAGGCCGCCGATGCCGCTGCCGATGATGACGCCGGTTTCTTCGGGGTTGTAGTTCCCGCTTTCGAGACCGGCATCGGCCATGGCCTGCACCGAGGCGGCCATGGCGTACTGGGTGAAGAGGTCCGCCCGCTTGGCTTCCTTGCGGTCCATGTACAGACCGACATCGAAGCCCTTCACTTCACACGCGAAGCGGACCTTGAAGGTGCTGGCGTCGAACTTCGTAATCTCGGCGCCCCCGGACACCCCACCCAGCAGATTCTGCCAGGTCGTCGCCACGTCGTTGCCGACGGGCGTGACGGCACCCAACCCCGTGACGACGACCCGCCGCATCAACCGCCGACCTTCGCCTCGAGGTACGCGATGGCGTCGCCGACCGTCCGGAGCTTCTCCGCATCCTCATCGGGGATGTCGATGTTGAACTCCTTCTCGAACTCCATGACCAGTTCGACGATGTCGAGCGAGTCGGCGCCGAGGTCCTCGATGAAGCTCGCCTCGGGCGTGAGCTTCTCGCGCTCCACTCCGAGCTCCTTCTCGATGATGTCCTTGATCTTCGACGCGTGATCCGACATGAGAACAGTTCCTCTGAAGTTGGTAAGGGAAGATGGGGAACTTAGCCGTTGCAGGGCGCCACAGGGAGTCCCACAGGGGGGCCTGCCGCCTTTCCCGCCGGCCGCCAGAGGCGACCCGGGGCGGCGCGGGCCGGAACCCGGTGGGAGCTCTACATGACCAGGCCGCCGTCCACCACAAAGACCTGCCCGGTCACATAACTGGTCAGGTCGGAAGCGAGCACAACCACCATGCTCGCGATGTCCTCGGGGGTGCCGAGGCGCTCGAGCGGGATCCCCGCGCTGAGCGAGCTGCGCGCCTCGGGGGTCATCGCGGCCGTCATGTCGGTCTCGATGAAGCCGGGCGCCACCACGTTGGCCAGGATGTTCCGCGACGCCAGTTCCTTGGCGATGGACTTGGTCATCCCGATCAGGCCCGCCTTGCTGGCGGCATAGTTCACCTGCCCCTTGTTGCCGATCAGCCCGACGACACTGGCGATGTTGATGATGCGCCCCCAGCGGCGCTTCATCATGCCACGCGTTGCCGCCCGGCAGGTCGCGAAGGCGCCGCGCAGGTTGGCATCGATCACGGCGTCCCAGTCTTCGTCCTTGAGGCGCATCATGAGATTGTCGCGCGTCAGGCCGGCGTTGTTCACCAGGATGTCGAGGGCGCCGAACTCCTTTTCCACTGCCTCGATGAGTGCAGTGGCCTGCGCCACATCGCCCACATCGGCGGCAAAGCCGCGGACCTCGGCGCCGGTCGCGGCGGCGATCTCGGCAGCCGCCTCCTGCGCCTTGGCCAGATCCCGCCCCGTGACCGCGACGCGCGCGCCGGCATTCGCCAGCGCCGTCGCCACCGCGCGACCGATGCCGCGCGTGGAGCCGGTGACGAGCGCGACGCGACCGCCGAGCTGAATGCTGAACCCCTGTCCGGTCGTGGTCATGTGCGTCTCAGCTCTGGGATACGGAAAGGTCCTGCATGAGCTTCTCGACTTCGGCCACCGTGCCGCACGCGGCGGTCTTCACGCCGGGCGCGATGCGCCGCGCGAGGCCGGTGAGCACCGCCCCGCTGCCGATTTCGAGGAACAACGCGTCGGGATG
>JBDHVK010000284.1:0-3681 GCA_039809645.1 Gemmatimonas sp. | reverse complement strand
GCGTGGGGTTCCAGATCTTTCTGGTGGTGATGGTGTTCATCTCGTCGCTCTTCAGCGGCATGGGCGTGCTCGTGGCACGCTACGCCGGCGCGGGCGACGAAGCGAACATGAACAAGGCGGCCAGCCAGGCCTTCCTGCTGGCGCTCATCCTGAGTGTGGGCGTACTCGCCCCGATCGGGTACGTGGCGGCGCCCTTCCTGCTGGGGCTGGTGAACGCCGCTCCCGCGGTGCAGCACGAAGCGCTCCCGTATCTGCGCATCATGTTCGTCTTCGGCTTCGGCATGATGATGTTCTTCATGCTCGGCGGCGCTCTCCGCTCCGCCGGTGATGCCAGGACGGGGCTGCGACTCGGCATCGCGCTGACGATCGGCAACATCGTCTTCAACGTGCTGCTGATTCGTGGACTCGGGCCGATTCCGGCGATGGGCACCGCCGGCGCTGCTGCGGGCGTGATGATCTCGAGCGGATTGGTGGCCGTCTATTCGATCTACAAGCTGTTCAGTGGTTCGTGGGTGATCGACTTCGGCGGCATGAGCTGGAAACCCGATTGGGAGATCATTCGCGCGCTGTTCCGCTTCGGTCTCCCGACCGGTTTGCAGGGGATCGCGATGAACATCGCCGGCGTGCTGCTGCTCCGGTTCATCGGCAGCACCGCGCAAAGCGCCGAGGCGCAGGCGGCGTACGCTGTGGGCTATACGGAACTGTTCTCGCTGGTGACCTGGACGAGCGTCGGGCTCATGGGCGCGGCGGCGGCCGTTGCCGGGCAGAACCTTGGCGCGGGTCAGCCGGAGCGCAGTCATCTGGCCGTGCGTGAAGCGACCAAGATCGGCCTGGGCATCGCCGTGTTCGTGGGCGCGCTCTTCCTGCTGATCCCGGAGCCATTGCTGGCGATCTTCGGCATGCACGAGGTGGACGTCGTGCGGATTGGCCGCGAGCTGCTCGCGTACCTGAGTGTCTCGGGCCTCTTCATCACCGTCGCGCTCACCTTCACCGGCGGGCTGCAGGGGACCGGCGACACGCGGAGCCCGCTCTTCATCTCGCTGGTGTCGCAGTTTGCGCTGCCGATCGGCTTCCTCACCTTCATGCAGGCGCGCGGGCCGCTCGAGCCGCACCACATCTGGCTCGCCATCGTCATGGGGCACTTCCTGCGGTCGGTGCTGTCTGTGTGGCGCTTCGAGCAGGGCGCCTGGAAGCAGATCCAGCTCGGAGTGTCGTAGGCGGCGACTGCCTTGTGGGACACGACGGAACCTGCGCCGGATTCCTGCGGTACAGGCCGCATGCGACGCGTCGGCCTTCCGCTCCGTCATGCCCGAGACGCCTTTGGTATCTACCTGGGCGTGCGCGTGGTGCTGAGTGTCGCCACCGTCGCGCTGCAACGCGACGCCTCGCACGGTCGTCCGTGGCTTGATCTGCCCACAATGGTCTGGTGTGTCGGCGTGTCGCTGCTGCTGTCGGAGGCAGATCTTCGCCGTGCCGGCGCCCCGGAGTTGCTGTACAACCTCGGTGTCGGACGTCGCGAACGGATGCTGCTCGCCGCCTTGCCGATGTTGCTCGCCGAAACGCTGCTCCACGTGATCGCCCGATGATGGCGCCCCCGATTCTCGAGGCGACCGGTGTCGCCACGCGTCGACGCGATCGCTGGATTCTCACGTCGGCAACGCTCGGCGCGCACGCCGGCGCGGTGACGGCGCTGCTCGGCCGGAACGGCGCGGGGAAGACCACGCTGCTACGAGTGCTCGTGGGCGACCTCTCGCCGGAGAGCGGCACGACTCGCGTGGACGGGGCGCCTCTCGAACGACCCTCGCGCGCCGGGCTCGCGCGTCTGGGAGTCTGCTTCATGCCAGCGCGCGACGTGTTGCATCCGCGCGTGTCCGTGCTCAGGCAGCTCACGTGGATCGCCGCGAGCGCCGTCCAGCTCGAGACAACGCTCGCGCAGCTCACACTCCTGGAACTTGGCGACCAACGCCCCGCGGCCCTGTCCGGTGGCGAACGCCGCCGCGCCGAACTGGCCGCTGCGCTCCTCTGTGCCCCACGCGTACTCGTCCTCGACGAGCCGTTGCGCGGCATCGCGCCGCTCGACGCCGCGCTGCTACTCTCCGCGTTGCGTACCTTCGCCCGGCAGGGCGGGGCCGTGATCCTCACCGCGCATGAGTGGCCCTTGCTGGAGGGCCAGATCGACAGCGTCGTCTGGTGCTACGCCGGCACGACACGCGCGTTCGACAGCCATGCGGCGGCTGCCGCGGACGCGCAATTTCGGCGCGAGTTTCTGGGACCGCGCACGGGATAACGATTCGGTGCGTTCGGCTACCGCACTCGCCGCACCACGTCCCAGTATCGCCGCGCGCTCTCCACGCTCGAATCGCCCACGAACTCCGTCAGTGACGACGTCAGTTGCGTCGTGTGGTAGCCGGCCACGTTGAGCGGATGCGACCCTTCGCCGCCGAACCAGCTGCGGATCACGACCGCATTCACCTCTCGCGGCAACGCCCGCACGCCTCGCACGAACGCCGGAAATCGGCCGTCGCGAATGAGATAGTCCTCGACATTGCTGGTATAGAGCACACTCACCGCCTCCCCGCGTTCTTTCAGTACCGCGGCGAGCTTGCTGAGTACCGCCCCCGACAGATCACCGACGACTGGCACCACCAAATTGCGGCGCTCGAGGGACTGCACCACGCGGAACGCCGTATCCGACGCGAGATAGCTCGCCTGTCGACCGAGCAGGTCTCGCTCGCGCAGCAGTTCGCCGAGCGTGGGATAGTACCACTGCGGTGCGCGGCCGGTCGAGGTGAAGCGCAGTCGCACGCCGTCGGTGATGAACGCCGTATGGAAGCGCGCAATCGTCGCCAGATCGGCGGCCGACAGCGCGAGACCGCTCGCCACCACCTGTTCCCGCACCCGTCGCAGTGCCCGCTCCCGACTCGCCGCGGTCGCTGGCGTTCGCTCCGCCCACGCGACCAGTTCATCGATCGACACCGGCACCGGCGCCGAGGGCACCGGACGGCCAATCCAGAGCGCCAGGAATTCCTGACGCGACGATGCCGCCGCAAAGAGCGCCTTGAAGAGCAGATGGTGCAGGAGATTGTCGCGGCGGATATCGGCAATGATCGCCAGCCGAGGCTGCACCCGCGCGATGTAGTTGAAGTTCTGATCCGGCCCCACGCCGACATACACGCCGCCGCGCACGCCGCGCGCATCCAGCAGCGACAGCGGATGGAGCAAACTCTTCTCGTTGGAGATGAGATTGTCGGTGTCGAAGTACCCGCCCGCATCGCTCAGCCGCGCCGACAGCGCCGCGAATTGCGACGCGGAAAGACTGTCTCGTGCTCCCTGCGCGGGAAGCGACGACGCCGCAAGCGCCATGGCGAGCGCCGCACCCACTCCAATCCCCAGTCTCACATCCCCTCGCCGTCCCCGAGTATGTCCGCGCCCCACGTCTGCGCCCCACGTCTGCGCCCCACGTCTGCGCCCCACGTCTGCGCCCCACGTCTGCGCCCCACGTCTGCGCCCCACGTCTGCGCCCCACGTCTGCGCCCCACGTATGCGCAGTTCGTATGCGCAGTACATATGCGCAGTACATATGCGCAGTTCACCCGCCCCCCCCTATTTCCGCCGAGGCGCCCTCCCCGACGTCGTCCAGATCACCACCACCCCGCATCCCGCATTCGCGCCGGCAAACTC
>JBDHVK010000283.1:0-3690 GCA_039809645.1 Gemmatimonas sp. | reverse complement strand
ACGCCGCGCCTCACGCGCATCGGCAGCTTCCACGTGGACGTGAATCCAAGGCAGACGCTGCTCATCCTCACCAACCACGACGTCCCCGGCGTCATCGGGAGAGTCGGTACGCTGCTCGGCGAGCGCCACGTGAACATCGCCGAGTATCACCAGGCGCGTCTCGCGCAGGGCGGCGATGCGCTGGCCGCGGTGAGTGTCGACGGTGAGGTCTCAGAGGAAACCCGCAAGGCGCTCCTCGAGCTCCCTGACATCCTGAGCGCGAGCGTGGTGCACTTCCGGGACGAGTAAGGAATCGCAGTCCCGCAGTACGAATACCGCCGTTCGAATACCGCCCCACGACAACCGCAGTACGACTACCGCCGTACGACTACCGCTTTCCGCCTTCAGCGCCAATGAGCAGCGATCGAGCGTCGTCTCCCTCTCCCAAGCCCGAAGAAGTCGACTCGGCGAAGCAGCTCGCCGATGCTATCGCCGCCGGCGAAAGGGCGTATGAGAGTGGGCAGTACGTGTCGCATCAGGAGGCCAAGGAGCGACTCAGCCGCTGGTTCAAGTAGGCCCGGTACCCATCGCGGGCGCTCAGCGCGTCGCGAGCAGTCCAGCGACCGAAAGATCCTCGTCGATGTCCGGCCAGTGAATGCTTGTGCCGCCACCAAGGAGTTGCCAGTTGGCACGCGCGGGCGCGGAGGCGTTTTGCAGCCTGGGGAACCAAGCCAGTGGTACCACGATCGCGCGTCCATCAGCAAGCAGGACGCGAAGCGTTTCAGCGGTGAGGCCTACATCCACCGCCACGGGATCGATTTTCACGGAACCTCAAGGTTCAAGTTGCGAGCACCCTTGCTTGACTCACACAATCTGTACATATTTCCTGTACATGTACAGATTGTCTGTACAACCACCTCCACGACAGGGGCGCTGGATGGCCGTTACCATGACCTACACGCGCGCCCGCGAGAACTTCGCCGAGGTGCTCGATCGGGTTGAGAACGACCAGGAAGACGTGATCATTACCCGTAAGGGTCATGAGGACGTCGCGCTCGTCTCTGCCGCCGAACTCGCGAGCCTTCGGGAGACCGCGCATCTGATGCGCTCACCCCGGAATGCCATTCGGCTCCTCCAGGCGCTTCAGCGAGCGAACAGCGGAAAGGCCGGCGAGACGCACGATCTGGACGCACTCGCCGAGCAGCTCGGTCTTCGCAGCACGAGTCGCTAGAGCGCTGGCCAGTGGCGTCGGGCAAGAGCGGGAAGGCTGGCCCTCGGGAAACGTCGAACCGGGCACGTGTGGCCACGTTTCAGCCGGAGTGTCTCGAGGACCTGTCGTGGTGGGTCGAGAATGACCCCAGAGTGGCGGAGAAGGTGCTGACACTGGCGAAGGAATGCCTGCGGACGCCATTCAGCGGGCGCGGGAAGCCAGAAGCGCTGAAAGGCGCTCTGTCCGGATGTTGGTCGCGCCGGATCACGCAGGAGCACCGCCTCGTGTACACGGTCACCGACGACCGCGTGGAGTTTCTCCAGGCTCGCTATCACTACTGAACAAGGTCCGCAGATCGGATGCGTCGAATCGAGCAAGCAGCGCCGAAGCGCCAGATCGTGCAGCACGACAACCCTGTCGACGCACCCGCAGGAGCTCCCCGAGCCGGTTGGGCCGAGGCAGCAGCCCGTTTCGGTCCGTCGCCGCTGCTCGATCCACCGGCGCGCACCGCGTTCGATGCGCACGTGTGGTCGTGGAAAGCCAATGACTAACCGGTTTCGTTAGTATGCCAAAGGCACCGAAAGACGCACCTGAACGGAAGCCCATTCCGGCACGTGCCTCTGAAGCCGAGGAACGCGCGTTTTGGGAGAGGCACGATTCCACCGAGTATCTCGACTGGGCGAAGGCGAAGGTTACCCGGTTCCCGAATCTCAAGCCGACGGACCAAGCGCCAGAGCAGTAAACCGCAGTACGTCTTCCCGCAGTACGCATACCGCCGTTCGACTACCGCTTGTGACGACTCAAGATCTCGACATCCGAGAATCTCATAGCAAGGACGCCTCGGGCCTCGTGATGGTCCCGGAGGCCGTCTCGCGTCCCACAAGCATCGAAGAAGTCGCCGAGCTGCTGAAAGCAGCAACGGCGACCAAGACCAGCATCACCCCCGCCGGTCTCCAGTCCTCAACAACTGGCGCCAGCATCACCGACCACGGGACCCTCCTGTCCCTCCGTGGTCTCGCGCGCATCGACGAAGTCGATGTGCGCACCAAGTCTGTTGTTGTTGGCCCGGGCGCAATCGTGGCGGATGTGCGCCGAGCAGCAGAAGAAAAAGGTCTGCTGTTCACCCCAGATCCCACGTCCGAAGAAGAGTCCACGATCGGCGGAGCCATAGCCTGCAACGCGAGCGGTGCCCGGTCGTACCGCTACGGCGCCACGAAGCCGCACGTCCGCGCCCTCAAGGTCCTACTCGCCAACGGGGAACTGCTCGAGCTCCAAAGACCACGGCTCGAAAAGAACACCGTCGGCTACCCCATCGCGCACGATCCGGTGGACTGGTTCGTCGGCTCCGAAGGCACGTTGGGCGTGGTGGTGGAAGCCGAGCTCCAACTCTACGACCTCCCCAACCAGGTCGCCGGCCTCATCATCCCCTTCCCCACCGAAGCGGATGCCCTCGCGTTCGTCGTCGCCGCCCGTGAGAGCCAGCAGGTGCACCCCCGCTGCCTCGAGTACTTCGACCAGGGCGCCATGACCATCGCGCGCGAAGCCGAAGGCTCCAGCAACTGGGCCACCGGCGCCAACGCCATGGTCTACACCGAGGAAACCGGCGCCCCCCACAGCGACGCCGAGCTCCCGCTCGACGCGTGGCTCGAACTCGCCGAGCAGCACCACGCGCTCACCGAAGACATCCGCGTTTACGACACACCCAGCAGCCAGCTCGAAGCGCGCCGCATGCGCCACGCCGTACCCGCCACCATGAACGAACGCGGCGCCGCGCGGCGGCCGTTCGGCGGCCGCAAGGTGAGCACCGACTGGGCGGTGCCCTATACACGCCTCGCCGAAGCGCTCCGCATCGCCCGCACCTTCGCCACCGAGGCGCAGATCCCGCTCGGCATCGCCTACGGCCACGCCGGCAACGGTCACCCGCATCAGAACTTCATCGCGCAAGACGCCGATGAACTCAAGCGCATCGAAGCCGTCGTCTACGCAACACTGAAGGAAGTCATCCAGATGGGCGGCACCGTCGCCGCCGAACATGGCATCGGCAAGCTCAAGCGCCGCTGGCTCCCCCTGCAGATGAGCGACACCCAGCAGCGCGTCATGCGCGCCCTCAAGCACGAACTCGACCCACTCGGCTTGCTCGCGCCAGGCAACGTGCTATGAGCCCTATGCTGGTGAGCCACACGTCATGAGCGTCAGCATCCAGCTCCGCGAACCGCGCTTCAAGACGGTGGTGTTCGACGTCGACTCCACCCTCGCCGCCATCGAAGGCATCGACTGGCTCGCGCAGCTGCGCGGCCCCGACGTCGCCGCCGAAAGTGCCGCGCTCACCGAGCAGGCCATGAACGGCGAGCTCCCCATCGACGCCGTCTACACGCGGCGCCTCGAGCGCATCCGCCCCACCGCCGGCGAACTCCTGAGCCTCGCCGACGCCTACAACAAGGCCATGCAACCCGGCGTCGTGGAGCTCATCAACGCCCTCCACAGCGCGCGCGTGCACGTGC
>JBDHVK010000282.1:0-3729 GCA_039809645.1 Gemmatimonas sp. | reverse complement strand
GCCGTGTTGAGCGCCGAGCGAGCGAGCTCGCCCGCGCGCGCCGGGGCGTAGTCGATGGGCGCCGACGCACCGGACACCACCCGCAGGGTTTCCGCGAGCGTGTTGACCGACGTTTCGACACTCGTGCCAATGTTGAACGCCCGCGCGTCGAGCCGCCCCTTCGGCGGCAGCGTGGCCGTTGCCGCGGCGAAGTTCGCGCCGGCGACATCACCGGCGTAGACGTAGTCGCGCGTCTGCTCCCCATTGCCGAAGACCGTCAGCGCGCGCCCGTCGAGCAGGCGATTGCAGAAGATCGCCACCACGCCGGCTTCGCCGTGCGGGTCCTGGCGCGGTCCGTACACGTTGCCATAGCGCAGCGCCACGGTGTCGAGACCGTGCACGCGTCCGTAATAGGCGAGGTAATACTCACACGAAAGCTTCGCGATCCCGTAGGGCGCCTCGGGGTTCTTCTCCTGCGTCTCCGGGCTTGGCGGCGGTTCGAAATCGCCGTACAGCGCGCCGCCCGTGGACGAGAAGATCGTGCGCGTCGGATGACCGCTCGCGCGCACCGCTTCCATGATGTTGAGCGTGCCAAGAATGTTCTTGGTCGCGTCGTACGCGGGATCATTCACGCTGCGGCGCACATCGATCTGCGCCGCCAGATGGCAGATGACATCGAAGCGCCCGTCGCGCACGAGCGTCGCGGCCTCGGGCGTCGTGATGTCGCCGCGCACGAAACGCGCCGCGGCCGGGATGTTCTCTTCACGACCACTCGACAGGTCGTCGAGGATGGTGACGTTCCATCCTTCGGCCACAAAACGGTCGGCCACATGCGAGCCGATGAAGCCGGCCCCGCCCGTCACCAGGATCGTGTTCGCCATGCCGTGGTCTGCCTCTCAGTTGGGGTGGAATGTCCCGCAATGTAAACACGCGCCGGGTCCCATGGGGCACCCGGCGCGTGTGGAAAGACGAGCGCGTATCAGCGCTGTGATTCAGGGGGCCTTGGCCACTCGACGCGCGGTCATGCCGGTCGTGATGTCGGCCCCGCTCTGCCGCACGATGACGGCCGCGGCGTGATCACCGGCGACTCGTACAACGCGTGCCACCGCCATCTGGGCTTCGCTGCCGCCCTTGGGCTGATGATACAGCGCGAACTCGTCACCGGCCTTCACGCCCTTCGCGCTGCCAGCGCCCAGGAGGAGATAGCTCTGCAGCGACGGGATCGACTGTGAGGGATCGAGCCAGAGCACGGTGGTAGCGACGTCAGGCGTAGCCACGCGCTCCGCACGCACCCGCGGTGCGGGTTCGCCGGCGGGCGGCGCCAGATGCTGCCCCTGTTCGATACGGGCCGACTGCTCACGGACCACCGCGACCGCGACGCCATTCCCGCGCACCGCCGTGATCTCCACGATGCCGGTCGGGATCGCCACCACACGTCCCTTGATCGACGACGGCATGCTGGCATACGACTGCAGCACCTCACCGACGCGGAAGGTCCGTTTGGCGGCCTTGATCTCGATCTCGTCGGTGCGGAGCGCGCGCTGCGGGTAGGCCCCGAGTTCGGCGGCCGGCGCACCGACGCGACCCGTGATCGTGGCCGCCTGCGCGTGATCGGACTCGGCGAGCAGATAGGGTGCCGCATCCAGCTCACCCTGGCGCGGCACCGGCGTGTTGGGGCGCATCACGGCCTTCGTGCGACGTTCCGCCTCCGCGGCATCGGGGATGTCGCGATGAAAGACCGTCAGGACCTCGCTGCTCTTGCGGGACGCCGTCTGCTCTTCGTTCGATACGAGCCCGATGCGCACGCTGCCCTCGCGCGTCAGCAACGTCTGCTGACGCCGCTGCAGCGCCAGTGACTCCGGCTGCGTCGTCGCTGGTGTCGTGCTCGCCACGGGCGCCGCCGCTTCCCTGGGCGTTTTCGGCGCCGGGCGATTCGTGCCCTTCCCCGACGCGTTGCCTTTCGACGCCGTTTGCGCCGCCAGCGACCCGCCGGGTGCCTTGCTCTCGGTTACCGGTTCCGCACTCGTGCTCGGCGGCGTGGGAAGCGTGCCCTCACCCGCCTTGATCAACGCGACCTTCGGAACCGTGCTGTCGGCAGGCGCAGCGGCCACCGCCGCCGCCTTGGTGCCCGCGACCTTCTTCGACACCGGGACCTGCAAACGCATGCCGATTTCGAGCGGCGGCTTGGCGCCTTCGGTCGAGATCTTGTTGGCGCGCGCCAGCTGCTGCCAGGCATGCCCGTCGCCGTAGTAGCGGGCCGCGAGCGCCCAGAGCGTTTCGCCGGCCTTCACGACGTGGGTGCGACTCGTGGCCACCACGGGCTTGGCAGCGGGCGGCGGCGGAACCTCCTGCGCGCCCAGCACCGACGGGCGCCAGAGAGTGAGGAGAGCGAGCGTGGCAATCGCAGCAACCAGCAACTTGATGAGCGCGCCAGCGGCGTGCCCGTCGGTATTGGTCGGGGTCGAGTGCGCCTGATCGGCAGCGCGCATCAGGAAGCCTCACGAGCAAGAAGGTCACGCGCCCAACGGCGCGAATGGCCCGGTGCGAGAGCCCCGGGAGTCCACTTAGGGGACGCGCCGAAACGACGCAGGCAACGTGGTTTGCATCACGCCAATGGCGCCCGGCATCACGGGTCTGGCACAGCATTGAGGCCCTGCACATTGCTCACCCGCGCGGCGCCGACCGACCTGCGATCGGCGCCCGCGAGCGGCCACCTGCGACTAGAACGGCAGATCGTCGTCCTCGTCTTCCAGCGCACCCGGGAAGTCATTGAAATCATCCCCGCCCGCCGCGGCCGCCGGTTTGGCTGCCGCCCGCGGCGCCGGCGACGACGAACGACGCGGTGCGCTGTCCATGTCGTCGCTGCCCATGCCCCCGCGCCCGCCACCGCCTCCGAGCAGCATGAGTTCACGAACCTTGATCTCGGTGGTGTAACGCGTCTGCCCGTCCTTGTCCTGCCACTGGCGGTACTCGATCTCGCCTTCGACGTAGATCTTCTCGCCCTTCTTCACGAACTTCTCCACGACGTCGACGAGGCCCGGGCCGCGCGCGTTGTTCCAGACCACGCAGCGGTGCCACTCGGTCTTTTCCTGCTTGTTGCCGCCCTGATCATTCCAGGTGCGGCTCGTGGCCAACGAGAACTGCGCAACCCGTGAGCCGGTGCCCACGGTGCGGATCTCGGGGTCGCCCCCGACGTTGCCAATCAGAATGGCCTTGTTCAGGCTGCGGCTCACAGTGCCTCCTCGTATGTGCAGTAGGGATGGGGAACGCGGCGTAAGCTAGGGGCACCTTCCGACACCCGCATAACCCAAGCGACGCGCGTTGTATTGTTCGAACGAGAGGGATCAGCGACCGGGGTCCGCGTCGCGCGCAGGGGCATCGCGGCGGAGCACGAGGGCGTCCTCATCCGGGCGTTGATAGTAACCCTTTCGACGTCCGACCTGCCGGAATCCGCGGGATTCGTAGAGCCCCCGCGCCGGACCGTTGGAAACGCGGACTTCCAGGAACATGCTCGCCAGGCCGGTGCCGTCGCCATGGGTCAGCGCCTCGTCGAGCAGCGCACCGCCGACGCCTCGACCGCGCGCCGCCGGGCTCGTCGCGATATTCGCGACTTCGCCCTCGTCGAGTGCGCGCAGGACGACGCAGTAGCCCAGCACCTGACCGGACTCATCCACGGCGACCTGAAGTCGAGCGTGCGAACGACCCAGGAGCGAGTCGAACGCCTCGGCCGGCCAGGGATCGGAGAAGGCG
>JBDHVK010000281.1:0-3745 GCA_039809645.1 Gemmatimonas sp. | reverse complement strand
CGTGAACTCCCAATCGCCGTTGAGCCGGAAGTGCACCTCCAGCACGCTCCCATCGCTCAGGTGCACCAGCTGCACCTTGGCCCGCCGTTCCACCTGGTCGATGCGGAGGCCGGCGAGCGCCTGGGCATCGGAAGGCGGGAGATGGCGCTGCTGGGAGGGGTGCAGCGCCTCGGCCCGGACGATCGTGTGGCCGAGCACCGCGTCGCGGAGGCGACCGGCCGCAAATTCAACCTCGGGGAGTTCGGGCATGCCGATCGGAACCCCGCGGAGGGGCCCGGAGTGCCGGCGCGCCAAACATGGACCACTCCGTCACTTACTTCGCGTCAAATCACAAAAATGGGGTCTTGCGCGAATCGCCCGGCCACGTAAGTTGTCCACAATCTTCCACAAGGCCTCGAGGGCTATTCCTATCAGTTCGCCCCGGTCCCTCAAGTACGAATACGAGCTCTACGTCGAGAGCGAGATCGAGCACTACAAAGACTCGGTCTCGCGTAGCGCGCTGCTGAAGATCGGCGACGAAGCGGTGGCGGCCCTCATGGCCTCCGACCAGATCGGGCTCACCGAACTCCTTGTCTGCGACGAGGTCGACCGGATCATCGCCAAACGCCTCCGGTTGCCCACGTTCGCGACCTGGAAGCGTCGCCGTCTCAAGGCGCTCGAGGAATACCGCAAGCCGGAGCACTGGGGCATCGATCCGAACGCGGCCTTCGTGCGGGCGCTCGCCGACTCCGAGGGGCACGTGCTGGTGGCGGGCGCCGAGCAGGAAGGGCCGGCCTTGTATCTCGCCGCGCGGGGCGCCGCCGTGACGGCCGTGGAGCCCGAGGAAGACGCCGTGGAGCGCGTGGTGCGAGCGGCCCATGCCGCCGGCCTGACCGAGCGCGTGCGGGGCTACTGCAGCGACCTGGGCGCCTGGTCACCGGATGTCGCGCTGCACGCCGTGGTCTGTTCGCCCACCGCCTTCGCCGGGCTCGACGCCCAGGATCGGGCTCGCGTCATCGAGGTGCTGCAGAGCGCCACCGTCGACGGCGGGGTCCATCTGGTCGAAACGATCGTGGCCGGCACCGAGCCGCGCCACGACGCGCCGGCCATGATGGAGGAGCTCCAGACGCGGTACCGCGGCTGGACCATCTCGATCGACCGCAGCACGCCGTTCAAGGAGACCTTTCTCGCCCGGAAGGCTGCCGCCGTGGCGTGAGGGCGCCTCCGCCGAAATCACAAAAGCACGGGAACTTCAGGAAGCGCGTGTCACCTCGACACGCGCTTCGTCTTTTGTGACGTGTCATCTGAACACAGATGGGACATCCGCCATTCGTACCACTCCGCTAACTCGTTGTCAATCAACCGTTTAAGACATCGCGTGCGAATGGCATCGGCCCTGCTTTCATGATCGTCGACTGCTGACCGTCCGGTGACGTCGGCCGACTCTTTTTCGGGTGGAGGGCCACCCATGCGAACCAAGACCATGCTCATCAAGCCCGAGACCAAGGAACCCCTCGGGATCGTCGTTGCCGATGGCGGCCAGGGGGATGTGGCGCCGCGCTTTTCCGCCTTTGTCTGGGGCCCTGTGCCCGAAGATCTTGAGGCGGAAGCCCAGCACCCTGCCTTGGCCGGGTCAGCGGCCTGACGGGCCATTTCCGGCCAAGGGCCGGGCAGAAAACGTGAAAGGCGCCGGCTGACATGCCGGCGCCTTTCGCGTATTGGCCCCCGTGAGGGGGAAGTGCGACTGCGAATTCGCTGACGAGCGAAAGATTACGCAGCAGCCGGAGCCGGAGCCGCAACCTTCTTGGCGCGCTTGGCCGGCTTCTTGGCCTTCTTCGCAGCCTTCTTGGCGGTCTTCTTGGCGCCCTTCTTTGCAGCCTTCTTGGCCGTCTTCTTGGCGCCCTTCTTGGCGGCCTTCTTGGCCGTCTTCTTCGCGCCCTTCTTCGCGGCCTTCTTGGCGGCCTTCTTCACGGTCTTGCGGGCAGCCTTCTTGGCGGTCTTGCGAGCGCCCTTCTTCGCCGCCTTCTTCGCGGCCTTCTTGGCAGGAGCCATTTGAACAACCCTCTCTCGAGAGGTGGAAATGCTCACTTTCCCCCGGTGGAAAGGTGAGCGCGCACTTCGAGCGGCGCATGCACCGCGTCGGAATGCGCTACGCAGCCTCCAGGAGGACAGCGTAGCTGGGGGTCAGCGCCAGGCAGGCGGCCGACGAGTGGGTGGGGGTCGCATCGGCGCGATCAGCGGCCATGAGGCGCGCGCTGCCGGACGCAAACTGGGGAGGGAGAGACGACGGCGCCGAGGGCTCGACCGTGCGCGTGGCGCACCGGGAGACCTCCAGGCTGGGGGCCACGGGGCGCTGGGCCACCGCGGCAGTCGGCTTTCGAAGGAACTCGTGCCGTTTTATCGCCACGCGTTTCCGATGGGGCCCGCACAGCGCATATCCGCAAACATCCGTGACGTTGGGTGCATCAGATGTGGATAGCGTGCGCAAGTCGTTGAATTGCAGCGAATATACGCGTGGATAATTGCATCGCGCAATAGTGCGTATAAAGAACGCGCGCGATTACATCATCCCGCGTTCGATGAAGGGACGGATCACCCCCCGGCACCGTCACACTTTCGGCACGCATTTCTTCGCATTTCCGTGCCCCTTTCACCGCTCGGGCGTCCGTGCGACTTTGCGGACCTCCCCCAATCGCCCCCTCGCCGGCTGCGCCGGCTTCTCGCGGAGTGCCATGAAAGCGCTGGTCAAAGAGTCTTCCGGTCGCGGACTCACCCTCAAGGACGTCCCGGAACCCACCATCCGCGACAACGAGGTGCTCGTCAAAGTCCGCTCCGCCGGTGTCTGTGGCACCGACGTGCATATCTACGAGTGGGACGCCTGGGCCGCCGGCCGATGCAAGCCGCCCTTCATCTGCGGCCATGAATTCGCCGGCGATGTCGTGCAG
This sequence comes from Gemmatimonas sp., assembly GCA_039809645.1. Lineage (GTDB taxonomy): Bacteria > Gemmatimonadota > Gemmatimonadetes > Gemmatimonadales > Gemmatimonadaceae > Gemmatimonas. Next base: position 821 of record JBDHVK010000281.1, on the reverse strand, counting down.
GTCGGTGCCCTGGTCGACTCGGTCAAGGTCGGCGACCGCGTCACCGCCGAAGGGCACATCGTCGACGAGCACTCGCTCTTCTCCCGCACGGGCAACGCCCACGTCGACCCGGCCACCAAGATCATCGGTGTCGATCGCGACGGCTGCTTCGCGGAGTACATCGCGATGCCCGCCTCGAACATCTGGCCGCTCGATCCCGCCATCAGCTACGACCTCGGCGGTATTCACGACCCGATGGGCAACGCCTTCCACACCGCCCTCACCGCGAATATTCCGGGGAGCGTGGTGCTCGTGACCGGCTGCGGCCCGATCGGCGCCTTCGCCGTCGGCATCTGCAAGGCCGCGGGCGCCGCGCACATCGTCGCCACCGACGTGAACCCCCGCCGCCTCGAACTCGCCCGCCGCATGGGCGCCCACGACGCGGTCACCCCCGATCAGGCGAAAGACGCCGTCATGCGCGCCTCCGATGGCCACGGCGCCGATGTCGTCCTCGAAATGTCGGGCGTCCCGAGCGCCGTCCATCAGGCCTTCGCCCTCGCTCGCCCCGCCGGCCGCGTGAACATGCTTGGCATCCCCTCGAAGACCATCGATATCGATTTCGCCACCGAAATCATCTTCAAGGGCCTCACTATCTACGGCGTCGTCGGCCGTCGCATGTACGACACCTGGCACCAGATGACCCGCTTCATCCGCTCCGGCGCCTTCGACCCGACCCCCGTGATCACGCACCGCCTGCCGCTCGAGGCGGTGGATGACGCGATGCAGCTGATCAAGAGTGGGGAGGCGGGGAAGATCATCTTTAACATCGGGTAACTGCTACT
>JBDHVK010000280.1:0-3747 GCA_039809645.1 Gemmatimonas sp. | reverse complement strand
ATGAACTTCGTGGCGCCATAACCGGCGCCAGCGCCCAGCAGCGTGATGGCGAGGATCAACCACTTGAAGCGCGTGACAGCCGACCAGTATCGCGCGAGATTCGGCCCCTTGCCTTCGCCGTCATCACTGTCACCACGTGACGCCCCGGCATCCGGCTGATACGGCTCGATCTCGCCATCTCGAGGTTGGAATCGCTCTAGCTGCTGTCCGGTCATCGTGAACGCGGTTTAAAGGACGATGGCACTTACCGTCACGTATGACGGCCAATGAATCTCGCTGGCAACACACTGCTGCGTAAGCGCAGCGCCTTGACGACGGCTCGCCACAATGTGTTACGATTCCATCGGTGTTGCCGTCTGTGATCGACGATTGTAGCATCCATGCAACGGCATTGATGGATGCCTGAAGCAAGACGCGCGCCCACCGCGGCCCGTCAGTGGCGTACGCGCGACGTCTCTACCCACCCGAAGTCATGACCGATCCATTCCTGTCGGACAGTTCATCCAAAGCGGTGCCTGACAAGGGAACCGGCATGCGCATCCTGGTGGTGGATGATGACCGCACCCTCCGTGAAGGATGCGCGTCGGTCCTCCAGATGGACGGTCATTCGGTCGTTTCGACCGGTCGCGCCGACGAGGCCATGGAGCTCGTCAAGCGGCGCCGTTTCGACCTCATCCTCCTCGATCTCTTCCTGACGCCGATCTCCGGCATGGAGATCCTCCGGGCCGCCGTTGAGGCCCACAAGGGCGTCATCGTGGTCGTGATGACGGGGAACCCCACGGTCCAGTCGAGCATCGAAGCCCTCCGGGCCGGCGCCTGGGACTATCTCCCCAAGCCCTTCTCGGCCAGCCACCTGCAGGTGCTCGTGGGGCGCGCCGCGCACGCCGCCGCGTCCACCCGTGACACCCGCGAGATCAAGCCGTCGGCGCTCATGACGCAGAGCGGCTCCGGCGAGGCCATGGAGCTGCTCGGCGTCTCCGCGGCCTTCCGCAAGGCGGTGGACCTCGCGCAGAAGGTCGCCGGCACCGACGCCTCGGTCATGATCAGCGGCGAAAGCGGCACCGGCAAGGAAATGATTGCCCAGTTCATCCATAAGCACAGCCGACGCACCCAGCGCAAGCTGGTGCCGGTGAACTGCGCGGCCCTCCCCGACAATCTCCTCGAGTCGGAGATGTTCGGGTATCGGAAGGGCGCCTTTACCGGGGCCGACCGTGACAAGCCGGGGCTGCTCGAGGTGGCCCATCAGGGAACGCTCTTCCTCGACGAGCTCACCGAGATGACCATGCCGCTGCAGGCCAAGCTCCTGCGCGTCCTGCAGGACGGCGTAGTGCGGCGGCTGGGCTCCGAAACGCAGGATGCCGTGGTGGACGTGCGTTTCATCTCGGCCACGAATCGCGACCCGCAGGAGGCCGTGCAGCAGGGCATTCTGCGCGAAGATCTCTTCTATCGGTTGCGCGTCGTCCCGATCAAGCTGCCGCCACTCCGCAAGCGCATCGAAGACATCCCGCTGCTGGCGAACTTCTTCCTCAAGCGCTCGTGGGAGCGGCACCGGAGCCCCACGGCGCCGCCGCCGGAGCTCGCCGCGTCAACCATCGAGTTCCTGCAGGCCCGGCCGTGGCGCGGCAATGTCCGGGAGCTCCAGAACGTCATCGAGCACGTGGCGGTCGTGGCCGACCCCGACTCGCCGATCCAACCCGAGGACATTCCGGTCTACGACGATGGTGCCTCGCCGGCGGCCACGGAGACGGGGATTCCGAGCGGGATCATGAACGAGGCGTTCCATATCGCCAAGGACAACCTGATCGCGCACTTCGAGAAGGAATACCTGGCGCGCCTGACGTCCCGGGCCGGCGGCAACATGTCCAAGGCCGCTCGGCTCGCCGGTATCGATCGCACGACGCTCTATCGCCTCATGGAGAAGCACGGCTTCCGTCGCGATGCGCTGTCGGGTAGCGCTGACTGAGCCTTAGTTTTCCATCTACCAGGGACACCCGGATTCTCCAGGCGTCCTGTACTCCCCTTTCGTAGCCCTCGTCTGATGAGCCAGGCCACCGCCCCCAATGGTGCTGCAGCGCCCGACGCGCTGGAGCTTCGCGATACCCGCACCGGCGCGTCGTACTCCGCGCCGATCAAGACCGAAGGACCTGAAGGCGACACGTACGTTCGGGCCATGGACTTGCGCGCCATCAAGCGCGAGCCGGGCGAGTTCGGCATGCTGAGCTACGATCCGGCGTTCATGAACACCGCCTCGTGCCGCAGCGCGATCACGTTCATCGACGGCGACAAGGGCATCCTGCGCTACCGCGGCTATCCCATCGAGCAGCTCGCCGAGAAGGCGACGTTCCTCGAGGTGGCATACCTGCTGCGCCACGGCGAGCTGCCCAATCAGGATCAGTACACGAAGTGGGTGGGCGACATCACGTACCACACGTACGTGCACGAGAATATCCGGAAGTTCCTCGAAGGCTTCCGGTACGACGCGCACCCGATGAGCATGCTCTGCAGCGCCACGGCCGCGCTGTCGAGCTTCTATCCGCAGGCGCGGGACATTCACGACCCGCAGCAGCGCTACATCAGCATCATCCGACTGATCTCCAAGCTCCCCACGATGGCGGCGTTCGCGTATCGCCACGTGAAGGGGCTGCCGATCATCTATCCCGACAATGAGCTGAGCTACACGGAGAACTTCCTCTCCATGGTGGCGCGCATGTCGGAGCCCAAGTACGAAGCCAACCCGGTGTTCGTGAAGGCCCTCGAAGTGCTGTTCATCCTGCACGCCGATCACGAGCAGAACTGCAGCACGAATGCCGTGCGCGCGGTGGGCTCCTCGCACGTGGACCCGTTCTCGGCCGTGGCCGCCGGCATCGCTGCTCTCTATGGCCCGCTGCACGGCGGCGCCAACGAGGCCGTGCTCCGCATGATCACCGAGATCGGCGACAAGAAGAACATCCCGGCGTTCATCGAGGCGGTGAAGAGCGGCAAGGGTGAGCAGCGCCTGATGGGCTTCGGCCATCGCGTGTACAAGAGCTACGACCCCCGCGCGCGCATCGTGAAGAAGCTCGCCGACGAGGTGTTCGCGCAGGTCGGCATGGACAAGGACCTGGAGATCGCCCTCGAGCTCGAGCGCATTGCGCTCTCCGACGACTACTTCATCGCCCGCAAGCTCTACCCGAACGTCGACTTCTACACCGGCCTGATCTATCGGTCGATGGCGTTCCCGACCGACTTCTTCACCGTGCTCTTTGCCGTGGCGCGTGTCGCCGGCTGGCTCGCGCAGTGGGAAGAGATGATTCTCGACAAGGAACAGAAGATCGCGCGCCCTCGCCAGATCTATGTGGGTGCCGGCGAGCGCGAGTACGTCGACAGCCTGACGGAGAAGTTCCCGAAGGCGCGGAAAGACAGCATTCGCAAGTGACGCCCGTCGACGTGAACACGGCCTCTCCGGCAACTCCCGCGGGGTTCGGACGCGCCCAGGCCGTGTTCACGGTCGATGTGGAAGATTGGTTTCAAGTCAGCGCGTTCGACGCGCACGTCACCCGCGAGCAGTGGCCCGCGCTCGAGTCGCGCGTGGAGCGCAATACGGAGCGCCTCTTGCAGTTGTGCGCCGACACGGGCACACGCGGCACCTTCTTCACCCTGGGCTGGGTGGCCGAGCGCTTTCCGGCGCTCGTGCGGCGCATCGCCGCGGCGGGACATGAGGTGGCGTCGCACGGGTACTGGCACCAGCGCATCCCCACGATCAGCGAA
>JBDHVK010000279.1:0-3760 GCA_039809645.1 Gemmatimonas sp. | reverse complement strand
GCGGGTGACTGAACGCGGTCGTTGACGTCCGTGTATCACGGCCGCGGTGGTTGGGGACCCCCCGACCGCCGCGGCCGTTTGGTTTAGATTCCCTGTCCGCATGCGCCTGCCGTTCCTGCCTCTCGCCTATGTCGCCGACGCCGCCTCGTGGCTCGCGGCGCTGTCCGACGCCCCGTGGACCTACGTGGTGTTGGGAGCGACGGCCATCCTCACCGAGGAGCTCGGGCCGATCTTCGGGGGCATCGCGGCGCACGAAGGGGAGCTCCAGATCAGCCGGGTGATCGTCGCCATCACCATCGGCGGCTGGCTGGCGGGCGCGCTGCTGTACCTGCTGGGCCGCCTCAAGTGGGAAGCCATACGCCGGCGCTTCCCGAAGGCCAGGGCCACGGGCACCGTGGCGCTCCGGGTCGTGCGCAACAATCCGCTCAAGGCATCCTTCTTTATCCGCTTTGCCTTCGGGCTGCGCATCGTGCTCCCGATGGCGTGCGGTGCGGCCAATGTCCCGCTGTATATCTACCTGCCGGTGTCATTCGTCGGATCGGCCATCTGGACGGCGGTCTTCACCGCCGTGGGCTACGCCGCGGGCGAAGCGGCGGTGCAGGCGATGGGACACTTCGGCCGCGCGGGCGAAGTGATCGGCGCCGTTGCCGTGACCGCGGCGGTGCTCGGATTCCTGCGGTGGGACCGGAATCGGCGCGAGCGGAAGGCGATGCGGAAGACGAAACAGCAGCAAGTACCCAGAGACTCCTGACCCGATACGCCAAACCCCAAACGGATCCGTTTGGGGTTTGGCCTATACGGTTCGTTGTTACCGGATTGCGTCGCGGAGCGCTCGCCACGCCCGCTCGATATGCACTCGATCGGTGCGAATATTGCCGATCGCCAACCGCAGCGTGTATTTCCCCGCGAGCTTCGTGTGCGACAGATACACAGCGCCGCCCGCGTTCACGCGCTCCATGATCTGCGCGTTGAGCGCCGCGATCTGCTCTTCACTGAGTCCCGCGGGCGCATAGCGGAAGCAGACGAGCGACAGGGTGACCGGCGCCGTGAGCTCCCAGCCGCCCTGTTCGAAGTGCACCATCCCCGCGAATTCGCGCGCCAACTCGCAATGAAAGCGAATGCGCTCCGCGAGCCCCTCGGCGCCGTACGCGCGCAGCACCATCCACAGCTTGAGGGCGCGGAAGCGGCGGCCGAGCTGGATGCCGTAGTCCATCAGATTGACGGCGGTGTCCTGCGTCTCGGTGACGAGGTACTCCGGCAACAGCGCGAACGCCTGCTTGAGCGCATCCGGATGCCTGGTGTAGAGCACCGAGCAGTCCATCGGCGTGAAGAGCCACTTGTGGGGGTTCACCACCATCGAATCGGCGCCGTCCACGCCGTCGAGGAGGTAGCGCAGCTCCGGTACGATGGCCGCTGGACCCGCGTACGCCGTATCGACGTGCACCCAGCAGTCGAACCGGCGAGCGATGCGGACGACCTCGGGCACGGGATCGATGCTCGTCACGCTCGTGGTGCCCACGCATGGGACAATCGCGATGGGCCTGAACCCGCGCGCCACATCATCGGCGATCGCCTGTTCCAGTGCGTCGGGCCGCATGCGGAACTGCTCGTCGGCGGGAATCTTGACGAGGTTCTCGTGCCCGAGGCCCAATGCAATGACCGCCTTGTCGATGCTCGAGTGCACATGCTCGCTCGCGTAGACCCGCAGCACCGGCATATCGGCGCGTCCCGCCATGCCTTTGGTGCGCACGTCGAGGCCGGCGCGCTCGCGGGCAGCGGCCAGCGCATAGAACGTCGACACGCTGGCGGTGTCCGTGATCTGTCCGAACCAGCCGTCGCCCAGGCCCATCAGCTGACGCAGCCAATCCACGGCGACCTGCTCGAGTTCCGTGACCGCCGGGCTGGTGACCCAGAGCATGCCGTTGGCGTTGAGCGCGGCGGTCAGCATTTCCCCGAGGATGCCCGGGTACGACGCGGAGTTGGCGAAGTACGCCATGAACCCCGGGTGATTCCAGTGCGTGATGCCGGGGAGGACCGTGCTGTGAAAGTCGTGCAGCATCGCATCGAGCGGCTCGCCCTGCATCGGCGGTGTGGCCGGCAGCGCGTGGCGCACGTCGCCCGGCTGTACGCGGCTGCGCACGGGGTACTGCTGCGGGTGTTCGAGGTAGTCGGCGATCCAGTCGACCGCGGCATGCGCGGCCGCGCGGAAGTCGTCGGCGGGCAGGTCGCCCAGAAACGAGGCGCTGTCTCGGGAGGGGGTTGGCTCAGCCATGCTGCAAAGTTGCTGCGGCACGCGCCGCACGGTAGCCTGAAGTATGACGCCCTCTCGCCGAGACTTCGTGAAGGACGCCGCGCTGTTGGGATGCGCGGCTGCCAGCCTCCCTGCCATCGCCGAGGCACTTCCGGTGAGCGATGCGCGGCGTGCGCCGCTGTCGCTGGAGCCGCTGGCCGGCCCCCTCGACGTCGTGGCGCGCGACGAGGCCTACTGGGCCAAGGTCGCCGCACAATATCCGGTCACGAAGGAGGTCATCAACCTCGAGGCCGGCTACTTCGGGCTCATGGCCGCGCCGGTGCTCAAGGCGTACCACGCCCATCTCGACCGGGTGAACCGCGAGAACTCGTACTTCGCGCGCCGCGGATACCCCTCGATGTACGTGGCGGCGCGCCAGGCGGTCGCCGACTTCGTGGGCGCCAAGCCGGAGGAGCTCCAGCTCTCACGCGGCGCCACGGAAGCGCTGCAGGCGCTCATCGTGCAGTACAAGGGCGTGGGAGCCGGCGACACGGTGATGTACGCCGATCTCGATTACAACGCGATGCAGTGGGCGATGAACGCCCTGGCGGCCGAGCGCGGAGCGAAGGTGGCCACGCTCAACATTCCGGAGCCGGCGTCGGAAGCGAACATCATCGAGGCGTACACGCAGGCGCTCGAGGCGAATCCGCGCACGAAGCTGCTCCTGCTCACGCATTGCAACAACAAGACGGGGCTCATCATCCCGGTCAGGAAAATCGCGCAGCTGGCCAAGGCACGCGGCGCCGATGTGGTGGTCGACGCGGCGCACTCCTTCGGGCAGGTGCCGCTCACGATGGACGAGCTGGGCGCGGATTTCGTGGGGCTCAATCTCCACAAGTGGATCGGAGCGCCGGTGGGCGCGGGTGCGATGTACATCCGGAGCGGACGACTGGATGCGATCGACCGTATGCACGCGGACGAATCGTTCCCGCTGTCGAATATCGGGAGCCGCCTGCACACCGGCACCTCGAATTTCGCGACCGTGATGGCGATCCCCGATGCGATCGCCTTTCAACGCTCCATCGGCATCCCGCAGAAGGCGGCGCGTCTGCGCTACCTGCGTGACCGCTGGGTGCACGCCGTCCGCGACGTGCCGGGCGTGCAGGTGCTCACGCCCGACGATGCGGGGATGTGCGGCGCCATCACCGGCTTCCGTCTCCACGGCCGCGGCGACAAGGCCTCGAACGATGCGCTCGCCAAGACGCTGCTCGACGAGTTTCGCATCTTCACCTTCCAGCGCACGGGCCTCGCCAAGGGCGATTGTGTGCGGGTGACGCCCACACTGTTCAACACCCCGGCGGATCTCGACAAGCTCGCGAGCGCCGTTCGGACGATCGCGATGCGAGGATAGATCGCTGAACTGATCACGCAGAGAAAAGGTGAAAATGAGAAAAGGGGAACGCCGTCCGGCTACACGCTAAAGTAGGCACGGATCAGCGCTTTCCTTTTTCTCTTTTTCACCTTTTCTCT
>JBDHVK010000278.1:0-3805 GCA_039809645.1 Gemmatimonas sp. | reverse complement strand
CCGCGCACCGCACGCAGGCGGAACTCGGCCAGCGCCTCTCCCTCCTGCGCGATGGCGCGGCGCCGCCACGATTCGTACCACGCTCCGTAGTCCTTCGCGGCACTGTACAGCAGCTTGTTGAGCAGCGCGCTGCGCTCGGCGTCGCTCGCGTCGCGCGCGGCTTTCGCCTGCGCAAGCGCGGTGCGACGCTCATCGGTGATGATCCGCTGGCCGAGGGGTATGGAGATGCCCGCCGACAGTGTCCCGTCGCCGACGGTCCGTCGATCGGGGTTGATGTAGCGGCCAAGCGTGCGGTCGTACGAGATCGTCACGTCGGCGCCGATGGGCAGCGGAATCTTCACATCGGCGTCGACATAGTTGTAGTACTCGGTGCCACCGAAACGCTTCTGATCCCACGCCAGCATCACCTTCGGATCGAACGCGCCCCAGGCCTGACGCAACTCGGCGCGCGCCTGCTGCGCGACGAGCCGGGCCTGCTTCGCCACCGGATGGTTCGCGAGGACGACATCGACGAACGCCGGGAAGGGAAACGGTGTGCCGCTCGAGTCCACGGTCACGCCCACCAGCGCGCTGGTGCGCGCCGGCGATGTGGCCGTGGACTGCGCCGTGAGCGGACGCAGCGAGCCGCCGGACAGGAGCAGCACGGCGCCGGCGATCCACTGGCGCCACGCGGTCACTTCTTGCCTCCGCTCTTGCCACTGTCCTTGCCGGAGCCATCACCGGCCACCGCGTCGCCGGGAAGCGCGTCGCCGGGCTTGATGGAGAGCGGGAATCCATTGAGCTGACGCCAGATCTCCCAGCCCACGGTCACGTTGTCGAGCATGGCCCACCCTTCGACCCCCGTACCGAGGCGCAGCTGCGCCGGCCACGGGTCGTCGCGCGTGGTATCCTGGACCAGCAGCACGCGGAATCGCCCATCGGTGCTCGGAAACTGGTCGATGACCTGCACCGTGGCGCCGAATGTGCCGACGGCGACCTGCGGCCACCCGGAGATCTGCAGCGCCGGCCAGCCATCGAAGAAGACGCGAACGTGCCGGCCTGGTTTGAGCAGCGCCACATCCATCGGCTTCACGTACAGCTCGACCGCCTTGCGGGGATGCGCCGGCTGCACGCTGGCGATGGGTTCGCCCGCCTTCACGATCTCACCCTGACCGGCGCGCGTCGCGCGAACCACGTAACCGTCCTGCGGCGCCTCGATCACATAGAACGCGTTGCGCATCGACAGTGACCCCACCTTGTCGCGCAGCTTGGCCACGTCGGAGCGGCTCTCGTTCACGTCGGCGAGCGTCGCGGCGCGGTCGGAACGGGCCTTCGCGATCTTCTCGCCGTACTCCACCGGCACCGACTCGAGGTCGGTCTCGGTGATGGCGAGCATCTGCTGCTTCTCGACCAGCTTCGCCGACGCCGACTGCGCGCGCAGCTGAAAGCTCTGCAGATCGTTCACCGAGACGAGCCCCAGCGTGTCGCGGAACAGGCGCTCGCGGCGACGCAGTTGATCGCGGGCGACCGAGTCCTCCAGCGTGGCCTGCCGCACCTCGGCCCGATACTGCTGCACCTTCGCAGCCGTCTGCTGCAGTTTGAGGTCGCGCTGACGCTCCAGCTGCGTGATCTGCATGGCCAGCGCGTCCGCCTTGTTGAGCTTCTCCGCGATGGCGCCCTCCTTCGCCGTCTGCTGCTGGCGCGTGAGCGGCAGCACGTTCGGATTCAGGTAGTCGTCCTTGATTTCGGAGATGCGGACGATCGAGTCGCCCTTCTTCACGAACTGTCCCTCCTGGACGAACCACGTCTCGATGCGGCCATCGATGCGGGTCTGCAGTTGCTGCGGACGATCCGAGGGGGACAGTGCCGTGACGCGGCCATCTCCGCTCACACTCTGCTGCCAGGGCAGGAACAGCACCACCAGGACCGTGATGAGAATGCCGGCGAGCCAGCGCGACACGATGCGGCCGGTGTCGGCCTCTCCAAGGAGGGCCGTCGTTTCGAGCGGCAGGTGCTTGAGCTCGCGTTCGATATCGAGATCAGACGTGGCCATGGATCAGGCCCCCGCGGGCTGACGGTCAAACGAGGCGACGAGCGCGGCGCGGTCGTCGTGCAGCAGCATCTGGCATACCGGATCGTGACGCAGCGTCTCGAAGGCGCCATCGCGGACCACCTGGCCATCGTGGACCACCAGCACGCGATCGAAGGCGGCGAGCAGCTGCGGATCGTGCGAGACCGCGATGACGGTCCAGGGGCGGGCGCGATCGGTCAGCAGACGAATGATCAGCGACCGGGAGGCCGCCTCGAGGTTCTGGAAGAAGTCGTCGAGCACCACCAGTCGCGGCGTGCCGACGATGCCCTGCGCCACGAGCAGCTTGTTCGCGAGGTGCGCGGGCAGTGAGCGGCCGCCGTTGGTGAGCTCCGTCTGGATGCCCTGGGGCAACTGTTGGATCTCATCGGTGAGCTGCAGGTCGTCGAGCGCCTGACGGACATCGCGCGGCGTGATGTGCGCGCGTCCCACGGCGACGTTCTCCTCGACGGTGCCGTCGAACAGGTCGGTCCACGACAGCATCTGACCCACCCGGGCGCGCAGCGCCGGCCGATCGAGATCGCGCAGCGTGATCCCGTCGAAGCGGATCGTACCGTCGTACTCGTCGATCAGGCCACCGAGCAGCTTGAGCAGCGTGCTGCGACCCGAGCCGTCGACGCCCATGATGGCGACGCGTTCGCCGGGAGCAATGCGCACGGTGACGCCATCCACCGACGCGCTGCGGGCGTTGGGATAGCGATAACGCAGATCGCGTGTCTCCACCGCGATCCCGGTGCCCGCGGCGTGAATCGGCGCGAGCCCTCCGCGCGCCTCGAGCGGCAGGTCGGCCACGTGTCCCGCCTTGTCCACCGAGGTGAGCACGTCGTAGACCGTGGCGAGGCTGCCAATGAGCTTCTCCACGCCAGCGAGCACCGTCACGATGACCACTTCGGCCGCCACGAACTGCCCGAGCAGCAGGCGATTGGTTTGTACCAGGGTGGCGCCGAGGATGAGCACCGCTGCCGTGATGAACGTCTTGAAGCCGATCAGCGCCACCGTCTGCTTCACCAGTACCGCAAAGTGCTTGCGCCGATACTTGAGATAGCCCGTGATCACATCGTCCATGCGCTCGACCGGCAGCGTCGAATCGCCGGCGAACTTGAACGCGTGGAAGGCGCGGGCGAGCTCCTCGAGCCAGTGCACCGCCTTGTACTTGTACTTCGACTCGACGATCGACGTCTGCAGCCCCTCCGGCCCTGTCCAGCGAATGATCAGCGACAGGATCGCCACGACCACCACGGCGAAGATGGAGAACCACGGACTGTACAACGTGAGCAGGATCAGCCCGAACGCCACCGTCAGCAGCGCCGTCGGCACGTCCACAAGCAGCTTCTGCACACCCTTCTGGATGGCGACCGCTTCGAACAGGCGGTTCATCTGCTCGGGCAGATTCGACTCGAGCGACGCCGCATACCGGAGACGCGGCACCCGGAACGCGAACTCCAGTGCCATGCGCGCAAACACGCGCTGTTGAATGCGCTCCACGACCTTGAGGATGCCGATCTGCAGCACGCCAGCCACGATGGTGCCGAGAATGACGAACGCGATCAGCACCACCACCGGCTGCAGGAACAGGCGCCCCTGGACCAGCTGGACAATGCCGCCCACCGCGAGCGGCAGAATGAGGCTCAGCGCGCCGGCGAGCGTGGCGTAGAAGAACACCGTGAGCACCTCGCGGCGCTCGCGTTCGAGCAGGGCGAAGGTGCGCTGGAGTGGCGTGCGATGCACGTCAGCCTG
>JBDHVK010000277.1:0-3832 GCA_039809645.1 Gemmatimonas sp. | reverse complement strand
TCACGCCAGTCCTCGACGCTGACAGCGGTGCGCGGGTGGATGTGCGCTACACCACCGAGCAGCCCAACATCGTTTCGGTGGGCCCCACCGGGGAAGTGACCGGCATCGCGCCCGGCAGTGCGACCGTGCGCGCCACCGTCGTCGGCGATTCACGACTCAACGCCGTGGCGCTCATCACGGTCACCGTGCCGCGCAGCGTGCGCATTCAGCCCGAGTCGCTCACCACCTGGGTGACCGATCGGAGTCAGCTCACCACCGTCGTGGATGTCGACAGCGGGCAGTCGGCCGCCGTGGTGTGGCGTTCCGATCATCCGGATATCGCGACCGTATCCGCCGCCGGCGAGGTGATCGCCACCGGTGTGGGCCGTGCACGCATTCTCGCCTCACTCGCCGTCGATGCGAAGGCCACCGACTCGATCACGGTGTCGGTGCTGCCGGAACGCAAGGTGGCCATCACACCGGCGAGCATCTCCATGGGCGCCGGTCAGACGCGCACCCTGAGTGCGACAGTCAGCATCGAAAGCGGCCTGTCGCGCGCCGTCATCTGGCGCTCCGCCAACGCCGCAGTGGCGATGGTGTCGAGCGAAGGGCTCGTCACAGGCGTCAGCCAGGGTACTACGCAGATCACCGCCATCTCCGCCGCCGATACGACGCGCCGCGCCACCGCCGAGGTGCAGATCGTGCCCGTCGCGCGCGACATCGATCTGCAGCCCAGCGCGGCGTCGATCTTCATGGGCGACGAACGGCAACTCACCGCCGCCGTCTCGGTGGACACCGGCGGCACCGCGGCGGTGACCTGGCGCAGCAGCAATGCCAGTGTCGCGTCGGTCAGCACGACGGGGCTTGTCACCGGCATCGCGGCCGGCACGGCCATCATCACCGCGATCTCGGAGCAGGACACGACGCTGCGCGCGACCTCACTCATCACGGTCCGCAACGCGGTGGTGGTGAGCGTGAGTCCCACCTCGGTGACGCTCAATCCCGGCGACGGGCGCACGCTGAGCGCGACCGTCCGCGCCGACGCGGGGCTGTCAACAGCCGTGACGTGGCGCATCGACGATCCCAGCGTTGCGACGATCGATGGCACGGGCCGACTGACGGCGATCGCCGCCGGTTCCACGGTGGCCACCGCCGTCGCGGTCGCTGATACCACACGTCGCGGGCGCGCCACCATTCTCGTGGTGCCGGCCGTGCGCAGCATCGCCATCTCGCCAACGTCGCTCTCGCTCGCACCGACCGAGTCGTTCACCTTCGCGGTGGCCGTGACGGGCGATCCTGGCGCGAGTCAGGCCGCCATCTGGCGCAGCAGTGATCCGTCCACCGTGTCGATCAGCGGCACCGGTGTCGTGACCGGCGTACGCATCGGATCCGCCACCATCACCGCGCTGGCCGCGGGCGACACGACAAAGCGGGCCACGGCGCTGGTCACCGTGCGCAACGCCCCGCTGGTCACCGTTTCCCCCAGCAGCGTTTCCCTCCAGACGGGGCAGCAGCGCACGCTCACCGCCACCGTGTCCGCCGAGGGCGGGGCGTCGACGGCCGTGACCTGGAGCAGCAACGCGCCCGCCGTCGCGACCGTCGGCACCGATGGGGTAGTGACCGCCGTGAGCGTGGGTTCGGCCACCATCACCGCCACCTCGGTCGCCGATCCCACCCGTTCCGCGAGTGCGACCGTCACCGTGGTGCCACAGGTGCTGGGCGTCACCGTGACGCCGGCGAGCGCATCGCTGGCGATCGGCGGAACCACCACGCTCTCCGCCGCCGTGTCCGTGCAGGGCGGACTCTCGACCGGCGTCACCTGGCGGAGCAGCAACCCGTCGGTGGCCAGTGTCAACTTTGCGGGTGCCGTCTCGGCGCTGACCGCCGGTTCGGCGACCATCACCGCCGTCGCCCAGGCCGATACGACCAAGCGCGCGTCGGCGAACATCACCGTCACCGCGGTCCAGAACCGCATGGCGATCAGCTGGTCGAGCGCACGTGTCGGTGGCGCGCTCTACGATGACGTCGTGTCCATCGACGGCATCGATGCGAACAACGCGTTCGCGGTGAACTCGAGCGGCAACATCTATCGGTACAGCGGCGGCAGCTGGTCGCTGTCGGCGACCGGCAGCACGTACGGCACCCAGTTCGTGGCGGTGCATGCCAGCAGCACGTCCAACGCCATTGCGGTGGGCACCAACGGCGTCATCGCGCGCTTCAACGGGTCGTCCTGGGCGGCGATGAACAGCGGCACCTCCGCCAGCCTCAATGCGGTCTGGGTGGAGAGCAGCAGCGCCGCGTTTGCCGTTGGCGCGTCGGGAACGGCGCTGCGCTTCAACGGCACGTCGTGGTCGACCACGCCAACCGGCACTACGCAGTCGCTGAACGGCATCTGGTCGACCGGCGGCACCGCGTTCGCGGTGGGCAATGCGGGCGTGGCGCTACGCTGGAACGGCTCCTCGTGGACGGCGCTCAATTCGCGCACGACCGAAACGCTCTCCGGCGTGGGCGGCAGCTCCACCTCCGACGTGATCGCGGTGGGCACGTTCGGCACCATCGTCCGCTACAACGGGTCGAACTGGAGCAAGGTCTCGAGCTCGGTGGCGTCCGACCTCTACAGCGTGACCGGCGGCGCGACGGCGTACATCGCGAGTGACGACGGCGTCCTGCAGCTCAGCGGATCCACCGTCACGACCGTGAATACGCCCTATGCCCCGCGCATCTTCGCGGTGAACGCGGACGCGTCGGGTGGGATCTGGGCCAGCGGGCAGCGCGGCCTGGCGATGCGGCAGTTCGGCGCATGGACCACGACGAACCTGGCGGGCGACCTGATCGATGTCTGGACGGCCAGCGGCTCGCGCGCCTGGGCGGTGGGTGAGTTCGGGAGCATCTACCAGTGGAGCGGCGCCGGTTGGACGCGTCAGGCTACGCCGGTCACCTCGACGCTGAATTCCGTGTGGGCGGCCAGCGCCAGCGAGGCGTTCGCGGGGGGCGACAACAGTGTGATGCTGCGCTGGGATGGCAACGCGTGGTCATCGCAGGCCTTTCCGGCGACGGGGGCCGTCTATGGCATCTGGGGTACCTCCGGCAGCAACGTGTACGCGGTCACGTCGGGCGGGCAGATCGTGCGCTACAACGGGTCGTCGTGGAGCACGGTGGCCACCGCCGCCGGAGCGCTCTGGTCCATTCACGGCAGCTCCGCCACCGATATCGTCGCCACCGGCGAGAATGGCGTGGGGCTGCGGTTCAACGGATCGCAGTGGCTCACCTACAGCGCCTCCACCACCGGCACGCTCGCGGGCGTGTTCGCGCTGGGTCCATCGAGCTACCTGAGTGTGGGCTCGAACAGCGCCGGCAATGCCGGCGTGGCATTCGTCGGCAACGCCTCCGGGTGGTCCGCCACCTCCACGGGCAGCACACGGATGCTGACCTCCGTGTGGGGTCCCTCCGGCAGCGACGTCTACGCCACCGGCGAGGCCGGCACGATCCTGCGGTACAACGGCAGTGCCTGGTCCACGATGGCGAGCGGCACGAACGATCTGCTCTGGAGTGTGTCGGGGGCGAGCGATGCCACGGCGGGCTTCGCGGTGGGCTACAACGGCACCATCGCCACTGCGACTCCGCAGCTCGGTCTGGTGGCGGGGCTGCAGCAGAGCGCCACGCGCGCCGCGCTCTCGGCCGCGACGCTCAACCCCCGCAGCGGTGCCGCCGTGACGCGCGGCGCGCTCCCCGACGGCCTCGCCCGCCGGCATCGCAAGCGCTAAGCAGCGCTTTCAAGGCGATTTCAAGGGGTCAGAGCTGTTGATCGGGCTTCAAGGGGTCGGCGGTTTCAAGGCGGTTTCAAGGGGTCAGA
>JBDHVK010000276.1:0-3860 GCA_039809645.1 Gemmatimonas sp. | reverse complement strand
TCGGGGGCGAGGGCGATGAGCAGGTCGGCATCGGTGACGCCGATCGTGGGGTTGTCGCTGTAGGCGAGATTGGTGGAGTTCGACGTGTTCAAGCCGATGTTGTCGATGATCGAGGCGAGCTCGCCCGGCTTGATCGTGGCCTTGATCGACTCCTCGATGTCGCTGACGATGCGGGCCGTTTCCTCGACGCGGGTGCCGACGGGGGCGCGCAGGTGCAGTCGGATCTGTCCGGCGTCGACGGGCGGGAAGAAGTCCTGCCCGAGAAACGGCACCAGCGCGCCGGCCGAGACGAGCACCAGCAGCGCCGGCAGGATGATGCGTGCCGGGCGCTCGAGCAACGTGCCCAGTGCCAGGCGATAGCGCACGCGCGCGCGTTCGAAGAACGCCTCGAAGTCGTGGTGCAACCGGGCGAACGGCCCCGGCCTGTGCGGCATGCCGGCGCGCTTCGCTTCGAGCGCCCGCTCGCGCTGCATGGCGTACTTCACCAGCGTAGGCACCAGCGTGCGCGAGATGACGTACGATGCCAGCATCGCGAACACGACCGCCATGGCGAGCGGCTTGAAGAGCGAGCCCGCCGCCCCCTGCAGGAAGAAGATCGGCACGAACACGATACAGATCGCGAGCGTCGAGACCAGCGTGGGGACGGCGATCTGACCGGCGCCCTGCATGATCGCGGTCTCGATGTCCGGCTCGTATTCCTGCACGCGATGGATGTTCTCGATGCCCACGGTGGCGTCGTCGACGAGCACGCCCACGGCGAGCGCCAGTCCACCGAGCGTCATGACGTTGAGCGTCTGCCCGAGCATCGCGAGCGCGGTGACCGAACAGAGAATCGACAGCGGAATGGAGAGCGCCACGATGAGCGTCGAGCGCCAGCTGCCCAGGAAGAGCAGGATCATCATGGCGGTGAGACAGGCCGCGATGAGCGCTTCCACGACGACGCCCTTGAGCGCGGCCTTCACGAACAGGCTCTGGTCGGCCAGCAGGTCGACCTTGAGCGCGCTGGGCAGGGTGGAGAGCAGGCTCGGCATGGCGGCTCGCACGCGATTGACCACGTCGATCGTGCTCGCCCCGCCGCTCTTGAGGACCGTGACCAGCGCGCCGCGCACGCCGTCGCGGTGGACGATGTTGTTCTGCACGGCGTAGCCGTCTCGCACCTGCGCCACATCGCGAATCCGAATGAGCGCGCCGTTCACGCTCTTGATCGGCAGGTCGTTCAGCGACTCCACGGCGTCGGTGCTGCCGTTGAGGCGCACCGTGTACTCGCGCTCCCCGATCTTGGTGGTACCGCTGGGGAGGACGAGATTCTGCGCGGTGACGGCGTCGCTGACGTCGGTCGGGGACAGGCCGTAGGCCAGGAGCTGATCGGGGTCGAGATCGACGTTGATGAGGCGCGAGCGGCCGCCGTACGGACTCGGCACCGAGGCGCCGCGCACCGTGGCGAGCTTGGTGCGGATGCCGTTGGTGCCCAGGTCGGCGAGCTGCTGCTCGGAGAGCGAGTCGCCCCCCAGCGCCAGCTGCAGCACCGGTACGTTGGCGGCGTTGTAGCGCACGATGAAGGGCGCGCTGGCCCCGGGGGGCATGATGCGCAGGATGGACTGGGCCACGGCCGCCAGCTGTGCGACGGCCGACTCGATGCGCGCCCCCGGCTGGAAGAACACCTTGATGACCACGACGCCGGCGAGCGAGTTCGACTCGATGTGCTCGACGTCGTTGACGGTGGTGGTGATGGCGCGTTCATAGGGCGTCGCGAACCGCCGCTCCATCTCTTCCGGCGGCAGTCCCTGGTAATTCCAGATGACCGACACGACCGGAATGTCGAGTTCCGGCAGGATGTCGGTGGGCATCCGCAGGGCGGACAGCACGCCGATGATGACGACCAGCAGGGCCCCCACGATGAACGTGTAGGGGCGCCGCAAGGCCAGTTGCACGATCCACATGGGCGCTTCGTACGGGTGACGCCGACCTGCGGGCGACACCATGCGCCCGACCACTCTCCGATACTACGCCGGGCAACTGCATTCCGCTCGACGCGCGTCGATAATATGGGTATGCGCTTCTGGATTCCCTTCCTGCTCGCGACCGCGAGCGCGACCGGTGTCGCTGCGCCGCTGTCTGCGCTCGGGGCGCAGCCCTGGATCACCTGGCATCAGGACGCCCTGTGGGTCGGGGCCTTCGTGGATCAGCCGGTCACCGCGCGCACGGCGCTCTGGTTCGACGGCTCCTGGCGCCGGATGGATCTGGGAGGGACACCGCAGCAGCTGCTGCTGCGGCCGGGGGTGCAGTGGACGGTGACGCCGGGAGTCCGAGTGGCCTTCGGTGGCGCCTACATCGCCTCGGCGCCCTACGGATCGCTGCCGGCGGCGAACCCGAGCCGCGAGAAGCGCCTCTGGGAGCAGCTGCTCCTGACCCACCAGGCGGGTCGCGTGGGGATCACCCAGCGCTATCGCCTCGAGCAGCGCTGGATCCACCCGCTGGTGGCCTCGACCGAGGTGGATGACGAGGATGGCGTCCTCGTCCGTGGGAAGGCTGCCTATCAGAATCGGCTACGCTACATGGGGCGCGGGCAGATCAACCTCCCCGGTCTCCGACTCGGGCGCCGGCCGGTCTTCGCCTATGGCTGGGACGAGCTGCTGATGCCCCTCGGCGGCCCCAACCAGACGCTGAGCATCAGCCAGAACCGCGCCTCCGCCGGCGTGGGGCTCCCGATGTCGGCCACGATGCGCGCCGAGGTGGGGTACATGAATCTCTACAACGCCTTCGCGTTGCGTCGGGCCAACGAGATCAATCACACGCTGTGGGTCTCGTGGCATTACACGGGGGCGGCTCGGCGATAACGCGCGATCCGGGGCGATCAAGGGGTCAGAGTTGTTGATCGCTCACGCCGATCAAGGGGTCAGAGCTGTTGATCGGCCTTGATCGCCGTGGATCGGCGTCCTGATCGCGGACTTGCATCGATGCCGATCGCCAGCGTAGATATTACCATATCACTATACAAGGATATTTATGCCCCTCTTTCGTGGAACGCCGGTCGACGTCGTGCTCGACGTTCGTACCAAGGTCGAATTCTGGCTCGGTCATCTGCCCGGGGCCGTGAACATCTCCGTCGATCAACTCCCCGGAGCGCTCGCGAGTCATCCGGAGATCACGCCGCAGAAGCAGATCCTGGTGTACTGCGCGAGCGGCGGCCGTTCCGCGATGGCCGCCCAGCTGCTCCGCGCCGAGGGATTCACCAAGGTGGTCGACGGCGGCGGGCTGAGCGCCGCGCGGGCCGAGTTCACGGCCTGACCCAGGATCCGCCCGAACGATCCCGGCGAACGATCAAGGGGTCAGAGCTGTTGATCGCGGAAGCGATCAACAGCTCTGACCCCTTGATCGCTTCCGCGATCAACAACTCTGACCCCTTGATCCGACCGTCTGGCCCGTCTGACCCCGGGACCCTGACCGGGTCTGGGGTCGGGTGGCCCGCCGCTCTTACTTGGTCGGGTCGAGCATCGACTTGATCTGATCGCGCGCATCCTGGAGATGCACGCGGGTCGCGCGATCACTGGACTTGCCGATCGCGCTGGCGAGGTCCCGATCGAGCTGGCGCATCTCGTCCTTGAGCAGGCCGCGGAAGTCACGCGGCTGCGCGATCGAGATGCCGAGCAGTGCGGCGAGCTGTGCATCCGTACCGCTCGTCGCCGCCGGCTTGATCTTGCCGGCGATGTTCTCGAGATACGCGTTCTGCAGGCGGCGGCGATAGGCGTTGATCGCCTTGCCGCTCGCGAGCTCGCTCCAGAGCCCGTGGCGCAGGTCGGTGAGCATCTCGCCCGCCGTGTACGCCTCGCCCGCCTTGCTCGTCGCCTCGAGTTCCACCA
>JBDHVK010000275.1:0-3892 GCA_039809645.1 Gemmatimonas sp. | reverse complement strand
CCCGCAAAGCTTCTTCTGTGTTGTAGCTTGACGAATGCCCCTGCATCTCTGGTCGTCGGCCAAGTACGCCATCCCGCTCCCCGACGGGCATCGGTTTCCGATGGCCAAGTACGCGCTGCTGCGCGAGGCGGTACTTGCCGAGGGGCTTGTTCATCCGGAGCGGCTGCACGACCCCGAGCGCGCCGCGCGCGAGGATGTGCTGCGGGTGCACACCCCCGAGTATGTGGCGCACATTGAGCAGGGCACGCTGCCGCCGCTCGAACAGCGGCGCATTGGGTTGCCGTGGAGTGAGCTGTTCGTGGAGCGCGCGTTCCGCGTGGTGCAAGGCACGATCGAGGCCAGTGAAGCCGCGCTCGCGCATGGTGTGGCCATGAACCTCGCCGGTGGCACGCATCACGCCTTCCCCGATCGCGGCGAGGGGTTCTGCACCTTCAACGATGTGGCCATCGCCATTCGCCGCCTGCAGGCGCTTGGTCGTGTGCGCCGTGTGGCCGTCATCGACCTCGACGTGCATCAGGGCAACGGCACGCACGGCTGTTTCGCCGGTGATTCGGATGTGTACACGTTCAGCATGCACGGCGCCAAGAACTTTCCGTTCCACAAGGTGCCCGGCACGCGCGACGTCGAACTCGCCGACGGCACCGGCGACGACGAGTATCTGACACTGCTCGCCGAGCACCTGCCCGAAGTGCTGCGCGACGCGCGTCCTGATCTCGTGGTGTATCTCTCTGGAGCCGATCCGCACGAGGGCGACAAGCTGGGGCGGCTCAACCTCACCTTCGACGGGCTCAAGCGCCGCGATATGCTGGTGGTGAGCACCTGTCGCGAGGTGGGGCTCCCCGTCTGCGCCACCATGAGTGGCGGCTACGGCCACGATGTGCGCAACACCGTGGCCGTGCATGTGAATACAGTGCGGGTGCTGCGGGAGTTTGCGTAGCCCGCGCGCTGCTCACACCGCCGGCGGCTCCATCCCCATCTGCGCCCATTCCTCTTTCGCCGGCCCGTACACACCCGGCACGGTGAGCCCCGCCTGCCGCATCAGCACCGTCATCTGCCCGCGGTGATGCGTCTGATGGTTGACCAGAATGCTCAGGGTGAGGCCACGCGCCCACTGCTCGCCGTACATGTTGTCCTGTTCGAGCAATGTGGCGTCGGTCCAATGCGCGCGGAGCTGCTCCACCAGTGAGGCGCTTGCGGCGCGGTAGGCGCTCGCGATCGCGGCGGCGCTCGACGGCGCCGGTGCGTGTTCGTCGACCCCCACGACGTGCAGCCCCGTCTTGCTCATCATCTCCGGGATGGTTTGCACGATGTGCCAGGCGAGGCGCCCGAGCGTGCGACCGCCTTCATGCACGGACTGGGGCAGCGACGCATCGGTCAGGACATCCATGAGCTTCTGGGTGGAGGCGGATTCGTAGCCCCACGTGATCAGAAACGCCTCGAGCGACGTATACATGGCACCTCCAGCTGAAAGTTCGCAGATGTAATCGGTTACCCGAGAAAATGCGCTTGATGCCGGCGAAATGCACGGCAAGCTTGGATGGCAGTGGCGGCCTCGGTGCGCCGCAATCCCACCCGAGCAGGTGATCTCCTATGCGGCTCCTCTCCGCCTCGCTTGTTACGCTCGCGCTCGCCAGCTCCCTGGCCTCCTCTGCCCTCCCCGCGCAGAGCGACGTGTCCAAGCTCGCCGCCCGTCCCTCTCCGGAATGGGTGAAGGACGGTGTGATCTACGAGATCTTCCCGCGCACCTTCTCCGCGCGCGGCGATTTCCAGGGCGTGATCGACGGCCTGCCACGACTCAAGCAGCTCGGCGTCACTATCATCTGGCTGATGCCCATTCACCCCATCGGGGAGGTGAAGCGCAAGGGCACGATCGGCAGCCCGTACGCGGTGAAGGATTACTACGACGTGAACCCGAGCTACGGCACCAAGGCCGACTTCAAGCGCCTCGTGCAGGCCGCGCACGCTCAGGGGATCAAGGTCCTCATCGACGAAGTCCCGAACCACACCGCGTGGGACAACGTGATGCTCAAGACGCCCGGGCTCCACGTGCGCGACGCCAAGGGCGAGGTGCTCTCGCCGTACGACTGGAGCGACGTGGCGCAGCTCGACTACAAGAGCCCCAAGCTCCGCCAGTACATGACGGACCTCTACGTGCACTGGATCAAGGAGTACGACATCGACGGCTATCGCATGGACGTCGCGTGGAACGTCCCGGTGGACTTCTGGGAGGAGCTCCGCCCGAAACTCGAAGCGGTGAAGAAGGACATCATGCTGCTCGCCGAGGCGCATCAGGCCAACCTGATTCCCAAGGCCTTCGACAGCGACTACTCGTGGCCGCTGTATCATGCCGCGGCCGCGGTGGTGCAGGAGGGGAAGAGCGCGACGGCGGTGCGTGAGGCGTGGGAGGAGGAGCGCAACAGCTACCCTAAGGGCGCGATCCACATGCGCCTCCCCGACAGCCACGATGAGAAGCGCGCCATTACGCGCTTCGGCGAGAAGGGCGCGCTGGCCATCCACGCGCTGATGCTCACGCTCGATGGCCTGCCGCTGCTCTATAACGGCAATGAAGTGGGAGACCCCACCGAAAGCGGCGCGCCGGCGCTCTTCGAGAAGATGCCCGTCTTCTGGGACATGAAGGAACGCGTGCCGCAGTTCGCCGACTTCTTCAAGGTGATGATGCCGCTCCGCGCCGGTTCCACCGCACTCCGCCGCGGCGACGTGAAGTGGGTCAACAACGCCGACCCCGATCGCGTGCTGAGCTTCTTGCGCACTGCGCCGGGAGACACGGTGCTGGTGGTGATCAACCTCAGCAACCGCAAGTTCGGCGGCGGCGTGGAAGTGAGCGGGCAGTGGGAGGAGGTGGGGCCGGGGGCGAGCACGCGGAGCGTGGGGCTGCCGGCGATCGGCTTGGAAGGGTGGGGCTACCGAATCTTCCGCAGGCGGAATTGAACGATTCGGATCGGTTGCCAGACTGTTGTTGCTGAAGCATTACCGGACAGACGGCGTTCGCGAATGCGAAGGCGGGGACGAGTCGCTGTTGGATTGTCCCAACTGCTTTGTCCCTGTCGGCGCAGATGTATTGACAGCGAATCCGTTCGCTCACAGAATGGCGATGATCGACAAGTCCTCGATCGTCGTTGTAGATGGCAATGCTGTATTCCATTCATTCCGGAGGAGACTGCGAAAGTCACGAGTCCGATCGTCGTGCGACTCATGTTGGCCGCAACACTCGCGGTTTTGGGCTTCGCGCCGGGTGGCTCCGTGCGGGCGAGCGAGGCACTTCCCCTCGCTGGGTCAAAAACGTGTTCAACCTGCGAGGACTTAAGCGGTAGTCACCGGGTGAACAATAACTGCTGCGAGTCGGGCACGAACTGCGTTGACGTGGCCTCGTATGGCCCGCACACGAGTTCGGGAAGTTGTAGCGAAACGCACTACGGCTGCGACGAGATCTAGTCGAGAGATCTCGCTCGCTCGGAAGATCTCGATCGCAACGCTCAACTTTGGAGATCCATCTCCTCCTTCGTGTCACACACACACGATGGAGGAGATGGGTCGACAATCTCAATTGGTCTTTCGCATGGGAAGAATGAAAGTAGGCGACGTCACGCCAACGGTGCTAACTGCGGCAATTGTGGTAATGGCGATTGCCATCGCAGCGCGTGAGCTACGAGAGTGGCGTGGAGACAGGGCCTCTCCTCCTCCAATGCCCGTTTTCGACGGGCGGTGGCGGGATGCTCTTGAGCATGCGTTCCAACGAACCAACCCTGCCGCCTCGGTAACTCTGCTGGAGTTCGTCGATATGGAATGCCCAGCCTGTCGAGAGTCGCATTCCGCGATTCGAGCGCTAGCGAAAAAGTACGGGCATCGGCTTTCGGTTGCTTTTGTTCACTAT
>JBDHVK010000274.1:0-3965 GCA_039809645.1 Gemmatimonas sp. | reverse complement strand
TTCGCACAGACAGCGACGACGGACGTGTTGCAGATCGTGGTCGAACAGATCATCGACGCGACGATCAGCTACGACGACGGGCACGCGCTCCTCGAGCGAGCCGGCGCCAACGGCGGCCGCGCCGTGTTTGCGCAGCTCGTCGGGGCGACCGACACCTCGGAGCGTCGGTTCCTGTACGATCTGGCCGCGACGCTCAAGGGGATCGGTGGTGTGGCGCGCGAGTACGCGCAGGACGGCCGCTGGTACGTGGTGCGCAATGCCGCCGGCCTGATGGGCGAATCGCGCGATCCTGACATGATCAGCGAACTCGGCAAGGTCCTGCGCCACGACGATCAGCGTGTCCGGATCGCGGCGGTCGTGGCGCTCGGACAGATCGGGGGCCCGCTCGCGCTCGCGCGGATCGAGTCGGTGCTGTTCGATCCCTCGATCGAGGTGCGCAATCGCGCCCTGGCGCTGGTCTTCGCGTCTCCCGACAGTGATCCGCTGCCGTCGCGCGTGCTGATGGCGCTCGAGGAGGAAAATGCCCTCGAGTACCGTCTCGAAATGGTGGCGGCGCTGGCGCATGTACACACGCCCCGAGCGCGCGCGCGACTGGAGACGTTCGCACGGAAGTCGAACGGCACGATCGACGATCATCAGGTGCGTCTCGCGGCACTCGCCGCCCTCGCGAACGGTCACCGCACCCATGCGATGGGACTGCTCAGGGAGCTGCTGGACGACAACAACCCCTACGTACGCGAAAAGGCCGCGGCGTTGCTCGCGGCCTGATCGTCGTCGTGCGGTGGCGTCGGACGCTCAGTGCGTCGCGGCGCCCAGCTCCTCCTCCAGCAGCGCGGCGATGCGTGGCGCCCACGTCTCGCGGATGCGCGTCACGTGCTCCGCCGCGCCACGAGGCTTCACCTTGCGCCAGCGCAGATGCTGGTGCTCCCAGTCCTCCAGAATCCACCGCGCACGCGCACTCCCAGTTCGCGTGATGTGCAGCTGGAGCAGCTGTTGCAACAGGTGCGTGTCTTCCGGATCGAGATCGGCCAGCAGCACCATCTCGTGATTGAGTCGACCGGCGAACGTCTCGGATTCATCGAAGACATAGGCCACACCGTTCGACATGCCGGCGCCGAAGTTGCGCCCGGCGCGGCCGAGCACGGTCACGATGCCGCCCGTCATGTACTCGCACGCGTGGTTGCCCACCCCTTCCACGACGGCGCAGGCGCCGGAATTGCGCACCGCGAACCGATCGCCTGCCTGGCCAGCCGCGAGCAGCAGACCGTCGGTCGCGCCGTACAGCACCGTGTTGCCGAGGATCATGTTGAGGTGACTCGCGCCGCGGTAGCGCGCGTTGCGGAACGGTCGCACCGTGATCTCGGCGCCGTTGAGGCCCTTGCCGACGTAGTCGTTGCACTCGCCCTCGAGGGTGAGTCGCATGCCACGCAGCGCGAACGCCCCGAAGCTCTGCCCCGCGCTGCCGTTGAACGACAGCTGCATCGTTCCCGTTGGCAGCCCCGCATCGCCAAATCGTTCGGCGAGTGCCCCCGCGAGGCGGGTCCCCACCGACAGGTTGTGGTTGCGGATGTCGTACTGCCCGCTGAACGGAGCGCCCGTCGACACCGTCTGGTACGCCTCCTCCAGGATGCGCTCGTCGAGCACCTGGAGGCCGCGCCGCTCATTGCGGGCCGACGTGCGCACGCGTGGCTCGTCGGTACGCCGCGGTGCCCCCAGCACCAGGGAGAGGTCGAGCATCGTGCTGCGTGGCAGTTCCGGCCGCTCGGCGCGCTGCAGTCGCTCGACCTGGCCGATGATCTCCTGGAGCGAGCGTGCCCCCATGAAGGCCAGCTCCGTGCGCACATCCTCGGCGATGCGCGAGAAGTACGCGATGACCTGCTCGGGCGTTCCGCGGAACTTGGCGCGCAGATCCTCGCGTTGCGTGGCGATTCCCGTGGGGCAGGTGTTGAGATGGCACTGGCGGGCCATGTCGCATCCCATCGCGACGAGCGGGCCGGTGCCGAATCCGAAGGTCTCGGCGCCGAGCAGCGCCGCGATGATGACGTCGCGTCCGGTCTTGAGGCCACCGTCGACGCGCACCTCCACGCGATGACGCAGGCCGTTCTGCACCAGCACCTGCTGCGCCTCGGCAAGGCCGAGCTCCCACGGCGAACCGGCGTGCTTGATGCTCGAGAGCGGGCTCGCTCCCGTTCCACCGTTGTAGCCGGCGATGAGCACATAGTCGGCGAACGCCTTCGCCACACCGGCCGCCACCGTGCCCACACCGCTCTCGGCCACCAGCTTCACGCCCACGCGCGCGCGCGGATTCACCGTTTTGAGGTCGTGCACCAGCTGCGCCAGATCCTCGATCGAGTAGATGTCGTGATGCGGCGGCGGCGAGATCAGTCCCACGCCCGGCGTCGAATGCCGCAGGCGCGCGATGAGCTCGGTGACCTTGTGGCCGGGAAGCTGGCCACCCTCGCCGGGTTTCGCTCCCTGCGCCACCTTGATCTCGAGCTCCTCGGCGCGCACCAGATACTCGGTGGTCACGCCGAAGCGCGCCGACGCGATCTGTTTGATCTTGCTGTCGCGTCGGTCCGCGCTCTGTTCGCGATAGAACGCGGGATCCTCGCCGCCTTCGCCCGAATTGGAGCGCGCCTGCATCCGATTCATGGCGATCGTGAGCGTTTCGTGCGCTTCGGGCGACAGCGCGCCGAGCGACATCGCACTCGAAATGAATCGCGCGCGAATCGCCTCCATCGGCTCGACCTCCTCGATGGGGATCGGCGTGGCGGGGCGAATGGCGAGCAGGTCACGCACGTTGGCCGGGGCGCCGCCCTGGATCTTGTCCACAAAGGTGCGCCACGCCTCATCGGGATTGCTGCCGGCGCGAGACGCGCGCGCGCTGCCCACGGCCTGCTGCAGCGTGAGCGCGGTCTGCGGCGCCCACGCGTGCACCTCGCCCTCCTTGCGGAAGCGGATGCGCCCGTGGTCGGGTAGCGTCGCCACCGGCGCGCCGTCCGACGTGAAGGCGCGCCGGTGCCGCTGGAGCACGTCCTCGCTGATCTCGCGCAGCGACAACCCGCCCATGGGCGAGCTGGTGCCGGCAAAGCAGCGATCGATGACATCGGCGCCGAGGCCGAGCGCGTCGAACGTCTGTGCGCCGCAGTACGAGGAGAGCGTAGAGATGCCCATCTTGGCGAGCACCTTGAGCAGGCCCTTCTCGACCGCGGAGCGATAGCGCGACTGCGCGGCCGCCGGTCCCGGTCGGTCCGGATCGGCATCGGCCCGACCATGCGTTTCGGCAAAGATCGTCGCGACGGTTTCCATGGCGAGCCACGGGTGCACCGCCTCCGCGCCGTATCCGAAGAGCGTGGCCATGTGATGCTGTTCGATCGCATCACCCACCTCCACGACGAGCCCCACGCGGGCGCGGAGGCCGGTGCGCACGAGATGCTGGCGCACGGCCCCCAACGCGAGGAGCATCGGAATGGGTGCCCGATCGGCGCTCACCTTCCTGTCACTGAGTATGAGAATGCGAGCGCCTTTCCGCACCGCCATCTCGGCGCGGCGGCAAAGCGAATCGAGCGCCGCTTCGAGGGCTTCCGAGCGTGAGCGGGCGTTGTACGTGGCATCGAGCGTCGCACTCGGGAACTGCGGGAAGTTGCGGAGGCTCGCCATTTCCTCCGGCAGCAGGACCGGATGCTCGATGCGCAACATGCGCGCGTACGAAGGCTTCTCCACCAGTGGCGAACCACGACGCCCCAGGTGCATGCGCAGCGACATCACCATGCTTTCCCGCAGGGAGTCCATCGGCGGGTTGGTCACCTGCGCGAACCGCTGTCGGAAGAAGCTGTAGAGCGGCGGCGTCATGGTGGAGAGCACCGCGAGCGGCGCGTCGTCGCCCATGCTCCACACCACTTCGGCGGCCGTCGTGGCCATGGGCTCGATGACCATGCGCAGATCTTCGTGGCCGTAGCCAAAGG
>JBDHVK010000273.1:0-3968 GCA_039809645.1 Gemmatimonas sp. | reverse complement strand
TGAACCCCAGGATTGCCGTCAGCAGATTGTTGAAATCGTGCGCCACACCGCCGGCGAGCGTCCCCACCGCCTCCATCTTCTGCGAGTGCAGCAGCTGTTCCTCGAGCGCACGCCGCTCGGCTACTTCGCGACGCAGATCGGCATTGGCCCGGGCGAGATCGCGTGTCCGGTCGTCCACGGCGCGCTCGAGCGATTGCTGTCGCCCCGAGATGCTCGCCACGACCAGCACGAGCATGATGCCAACGAGCACGGTCGCCACGCGTGCCGGTCGCCGCTCGTCGGCCAC
Source organism: Gemmatimonas sp. (assembly GCA_039809645.1). Taxonomy (GTDB): domain Bacteria; phylum Gemmatimonadota; class Gemmatimonadetes; order Gemmatimonadales; family Gemmatimonadaceae; genus Gemmatimonas. Next base: position 3,682 of record JBDHVK010000273.1, on the reverse strand, counting down.
CGCCACTCTCCAGCCGTCGGCCGGCGCCATGAGCAGAGTCCACCGGCCATCGCCGATCTCCACCGGCGTGCGCGTGGGGTCGTCAAGCGCCTTCGATCCGTGGACAAGCACCCCACGCCGATCTAGCAGACCGAATCGGAGCGTCGGAGGGAGTGTCGGGAACGCCGCCTCGGAGAGCAGTGATCCCAGATCGAGGACCGCCACCACCATGTCCGGCATGTCGGGGGTGCGCCGCGCCACCTTCTGCCGCACGACGAACCCCTGCCCGCCCTGAATCAGCGCCACGGGACCGGTGATCACCACTCGCCCGGTCTGCATGGCGCGCTCGTAGTCGGCTGGTACCCGGCGGTCCGGGTGCCGGCGCAGGTTGAACCCGGTGAGCACGGGCGCATCGCGCTCCGGCCACATCAGATCGATGCGCGCATCCCGGACGAGCTGTAGTCCGCGGATCCCAGCGGCCGCGCTTCCAAGTCCACCCGCGAACGGGGCGAAGTCCGCCTCGAGCGCGCGCCGGTCCGATTGCGCCTCGACGAACGCCTTGAGCGACTGCAACCGACTGATGCGCCGGTCGAAGTACCCTTCGAGTGACTTGGCGTAGGGGACCGCGAGCATCAGCACGCGCTCACGCTCGCGCTCCACCAGCACCCGCTCGTACCACCGGTCGAATGCAAACCCGGCCGCCGCCGCGACCAACGCGACACCGAGCACGCCTCGCCACCTTCGTGTTCGCGACAGCAACTCGTGCGCAGTCATGACCGCTACGAAACGTTCGAATGAATCCGTGCGACGTGGCTACGACGCCCCGTCTCGTACACGCTACCACCGCCGAGCGGAATTCACCATGGGCGATTCCACTTCCCACAAGCCCCGCTCACCCGACGCCGAACAGCTCCAGCGCACGCTCGTAGCCTACGGTGAGCTGGTGCCGCAATCCCCTGTTGGCAGGCGCTTCCAGCCGCGGATCGATGGCGAGTAGTTCATCCGCCACCTGCCGCGCCGTTTCGTTCAGCGCCTCGTCGCGCAGAGGATCCGCCACGCGGAATGCCGGCAAGCCATGCTGCTTGGCGCCAAACAGATCGCCCATGCCCCGCAATTCGAGGTCGGCGCGCGCGATCTCGAACCCGTCGTCGGTGGCCGTGAACATCGCCAACCGCTCGGCGGCTTCGGCGCCGACATCGCCCAGCAGAATGCAGTAGCTCTGCTCTGCCCCGCGTCCGACGCGTCCGCGCAACTGATGCAGCTGCGACAGGCCAAAGCGCTCGGGATGCTCGATGACCATCACGGTGGCGTTGCCCACATCGATGCCGACCTCGATGACGGTGGTGGCGACGAGCACGTCCACGTCGCCGTCGCGGAAGGCGCGCATGATCGCGTCGCGTTCATCCGTCGGCAGGCGGCCGTGCATGAGCGCCACGCGGCGCGACGCGAGCGGGCCGCGGACGAGATCGTCGAACATCGCCGTGGCGGCCTTGAGCTCGATCTTCTCACTTGCCTCGATGAGCGGATACACCACGTACGCCTGACGCCCCGCATCGAGCTGCGCATTGACGAACTCGAAGACCCGCGCGCGCCCGCTTTCGGGGCGCATCACGGTCGTGATGGGCTGCCGTCCCGGCGGACGCTCGTCGAGCACGCTCACGTCGAGATCCCCATACATCGTGAGGGCAAGGGAGCGCGGAATGGGGGTGGCGCTCATGAGCAACACGTCGGGATGCGCACCCTTGGCGCCAAGCGTGGCGCGCTGCTCCACGCCGAAGCGATGCTGCTCGTCGATGATCGCCAGCCCCAGATTGGCGAACTGCACCCCGTCCTGCAGCAGCGCGTGCGTGCCGATGGCGAGCACCGGTTCGTGACTGGCCAGGCGCGTGAGTGCGAGCTTCCTCTCTTTCGCACTCAGACGACCGGTGAGCAGCACGGGCGAGATGCCAAGTGGTGCGAGCAGGGTGGCGATGCCGCGCGCGTGCTGTTCAGCGAGGAGCTCGGTGGGCGCCATGAGTGCCACCTGGGCGCCGTTCTCCATGGCGAGCAACGCGCTGAACACGGCCACGACCGTCTTGCCGGCGCCGACGTCGCCCTGCAGCAGGCGATGCATGCGCCGCGGGCTTCCCATGTCGGCCACGATCTCCCGAATGGCGCGCACCTGCGCGCCGGTGAGCGTGTACGGGAGCGCGCCACGCAGCTTGCTCGTGAGCTCGCGCCGGTTGACGAACGCGTGGCCGCCGCGCGATTCGCGCGTGACCTGATTGGCGCGACGATGCAGGATCTGCACGCAGAGCAGCTCCTCGAACGCCAGGCGCGACCGCCCGCGATGCGCCTCCGCCACGCTCGTGGGCCGGTGCACCATGCGGAGCGCGTCACGGAGCGACGGCACGTCGGCGCGTTCGAGCAGCTCGCGGGAGAGCGGCTCCTCCACGAGCGGCAGCAGCGCATCGAGGTGCTGCTGCACGAAGCTGCGCAGCACCCGCACCGAGAGCCCTTCGGTGCTGGGATACACGGCGAGCACGCGCCCTTCGCCGGTGCCCTCTTCGTCGGGACCGAGATTGACGAACTCGCGCGGCTGCAGCCGACGACCGTGGAAGAAGCGCACGGGCCCGGTGCACAGCAGCCAGTCGCCCTTGTTGATCTGGCGATCGAGGAAGGGCTGCCCGGGCCACGCGATCTCGAGCATCCCCGACGCGTCCTGAATGACCGCCTGGAAGATGCGCAGCCCTTTGCGCGTGGGGAGCACGCCCTTCGCAATGACCTGCCCCAGCACGGTGACATCGGCGCCAACCGCCGCGTGCGCTATGGGGGTGACGGTGCTGGCGTCTTCGTAGCGATGTGGCACATGGCGCAGCAGATCGCCGGCCACCGTGATCCCCAGCCGCGCGAGCATGGAGGCCCGCGCGGGGCCGATCCCCTTGAGATAGGTGACCGGCGTGTCGAGCGTCAGGCGCGGCGCGCCGCGACTCGGCGGACGTCGGGCCGGATCAGGCCTCGACGAGCTCACGCGCGTAGTCGCCCGCGTCGAACGGCTCGAGGTCGCCTACCTGCTCGCCCACGCCGACGAACTTGATGGGCACGTCGAGCGCCTCGTGCACCGCCACCACGATCCCCCCCTTGGCCGTACCATCGAGCTTGGTGACCACGATACCGGTCACGGGCACCGCCGCCGAGAAGGTGCGCGCCTGCGACAGCGCATTCTGGCCGATGGTGCCATCGAGCACGAGGAGGACCTCGTGCGGAGCGTCGGGGAGCCGTTTCTTGATCACGCGGTGAATCTTGCGCAGCTCCGTCATCAGATCGTCACTGGTGTGCAGACGGCCTGCCGTGTCGACGATGACGATGTCCATGCCCCGGGTGACCCCCGCGTCCACGGCGTCGTAGGCCACCGACGCCGGATCGCTGCCCGGCGCGCCTCCCACGAACTCCACGCCGGCGCGTTCAGCCCACACGCGGAGCTGATCGATGGCACCGGCGCGGAACGTGTCGGCGGCGCCGAGCAGGAGGCGCTTGCCCAGCGCCTTCTGTTGCGCAGCGAACTTGCCGATGAACGTCGTCTTGCCGGCGCCATTGACGCCGATGACGAGCACCACCGTGGGCCCGCTTGGCGCACGCCGCAGCGACGGATCGCTGTTCCCCTGCCGCAGCGCCGCCTCCACACCGTCGGCGAGCGCCGTGCGGAATTCCTGCTCGGTCTTCA
>JBDHVK010000272.1:0-3971 GCA_039809645.1 Gemmatimonas sp. | reverse complement strand
CGTTGCTCGAGCAGCTGACGGCGGCCCGCATCGACCTGTGCGGTGTGCTCCTGAGCTTCGAACTCGAAGAGTGCGTGGTTTTGCTGGGTAAGTGTGGCGGCCACCGAAAGGTAAAGCTGGCGGAAGAATCGGTTGTGCTTTCCCTCTTGTTCGGCCTCTGGCGTGTCGACCAGTATCCAGTCCATGGCCGAGGCATTGAGCCGCCATCCAATCAGCTGTGCATCGACTTCTTGGCGCTGTACGTACCCATACCGGGATGCTGCGACAAGAAGAACCTGCAGCAGCTCCAGCCATTGCGCATCCTTCCAGCCCTTGGTCGAGCCCACCAGACTGGGCGACTTCCAGAGCGGCAATGACTTGAGGTCCTTCAAGAGGCGCGAACGGGCGCCGCCGGGCACTAGATCACCCCGCGGCTTGCCTCGCTTGTCGTCTGGGCGCTTGCTGAGAATCATCCAGCGGGCGGTTTCGAGGTCCTCGTCACCGAATGTCCAGCGTTCGCTGAGGTACTGGAAGGCGGTTGTCTTTGCGCGCTCTTGCTCGACGGCATTCAGGTAGCGAGTCTCCAAACAAAGGGACCTGCGCATGCCGTTGAACACCGTCTCGGCAAGGGCCACGCGCTGGGCCGGCGACATGCCGGCCAGGACAGGGTTGTGCGCGAAGAGTTCGGTCTGCTCACTGAACTCATCCAGCCCGCGATACGCGATAGTGAGTAGGTTCAGCTGGTCGAGGTTGGGGTTGTTGAAGCGCCAGCCACGCCGAAGGTCGCGCAGGAGGCGATAACCCAGAACGAAGCGCAGCGTGCGTTGGGCCTCTTGACGTGCCAAGCCCATCAGCTTGGGAGTCTTCAGGTACTCGGCTAGCGTACCGGCGTCCGTGCGTTCGAACCCGAGCGCCTGGAATACAGCATCGGCCAGATGCTCTTCCGTCAGCGTGCCGCCAGCACGTTTCAGCGCTGCGACCAGTGCTGAGCGCAGCGTGAGCAGGAAGATGAAGTCATTGAAGTGACCCGCCTGCAGGGCCGCGTCTTGTCGGTTGTCGGTGAAGCCCAGGAGCTTCCGAGGGTCTGGCTGATCTGGCGCAGGATCACCAAGCTCGAACAGCTGACGCACGGCACTCAGCGTGAGCATCGTCGTGGCGGACGATCGGCCTTCACCCGACAAGCTGGCCAGGCGGTTCATGTCCTTGCCGTATGCCTCGTGCGTGAGGCCACAGTTCAAGCAGAAGCGGAACTTGCCAGGAATGAACCAGTAGGTTTCCCCTGGACCGGTCTCACCCTGAGGAGTCACGCTGACGGACTCGGGGACGGCGTTCTTGTAGGTGGCCTTGAGTCTGGGCTCGTTCTTGGACAGATCGAGCCAGCTGTCGGGCACATCCTCCCAACCCGCGTACGCCATTCCCGGCCGGGTCGGACAGAGAAACCCGTACCGAGTGGCTTCGTCATCGTCACTGGAGATGTCATCGATCTCTCGGGGATCGAATTTGGGTGCGCCCTTGCCGGATCTCCAGACGGGGTGGTACTCCTGTCCGCAGTCACGGCAGAAGTGGACGGGGTAGAGCTGAGTGCCCTCCTTCTGCCGCCCTGGCGCAAAGCGCTGTGCATCAAGGGTGATGTGGCGCTTGCCGTTGGGTTCGAGCGTCGCGAGCACCTTGCCAGGGCCGCTGATGAACTGATGCAGCTTGAAGGCAAAAGGAGCGCGCCCTTCCGGCGTGCGCACATCGTGGGCTGCGACCAGAAAGCGACGCAACCCTTCTCGCGCCAATCCGATGGCGCAACCAGCATCAGCGGCCAGGCGATTCGCGGCGGCCTCAAGCGTGATTGGCTTGGCGCGGCGCGGCGGTTGGTCGACGGGCAGGTCGATACCGAGATTGAGTTCAACCCAGACGGCCAGCGGGTCGTGGCGAAAGTCTTTAAAGCTCGACCAGGCGTGCGCGGGCTTGGACAACGCACCCAGCAGCAGCGGCTTCACCGCGGCCACGTCGCGGCTCTTGTCGGTGACGCGCTCGAGCGTTTCGCCGATGACGTCGAGTGCAGTGATGCGCGTGCCAAAGAGCAGGCTGGCGACCTCGGCTACGGTCTGGTTGCGATCGTCTTGTCGCTCTGACGACGACATGGTTGCCGAGGTGCCGATGCAAACGAGCTGATCGGCTTGCATGCGCTCGCGGATTCGGCGAACGAGCATTGCGACGTCGGCGCCCTGGCGGCCGCGATAGGTGTGGAGCTCGTCGAGCACCAGGAACTCCAACCCTCGGCAGTGATCGACGACGCGCCGGTCGATGTCCTCAAAGCGGGTGAGGATCAACTCCAGCATCATGAAGTTGGTGAGCAGGATGTCTGGCGGCGTATCGGCGATGGCCTTGCGCTCGTCGCTGCTCTCCTGGCCGGTATAGCGCCTGACAGTGAAGGGCTCCTGACCAGCCGGGTAGCCGTGAAGGAACTTGTCGAGTTCTTCCAATTGGCTGTTGGCCAACGCGTTCATCGGATAGATGACGATGGCCCGAGTGCGTGGCGTGGGATCGGCCTGCTTGGCCTTGAGAATGCGGTCGATGACCGGGATAAAGAACGACAGGGACTTGCCCGACCCTGTGCCCGTTGTCACGACGTAGCTCTGCCGCGCCTGCGCCTTGGCGATAGCCTGCATCTGATGCACGTAGAGGTGCAAGTCAGCGGACTTGCCCTCTACCTTGCCGGTCTGGAACAAGGTAGCGCACGCTGCATGAAGGCTGCCTTCCTTGACCAGCTTCTGAACTGATCCGCTGCGCTTGTAGTTGGGGTTGATCTGAATGAGGGGCTCAGGCCAATAGCGGCCGCGGCCGTACTCCTCATCGACCCTGGCAGCCAGATCCGCGGCCGCAATGGTCGAGAAGCTGCGCGAGAAGGCGCTGTACTCGTTGATCAGACGGTTGCGAAAGTCGAAGACGTCTTGCACTCGTTGGTCTCCCTAGTCTCTTGGCCGTGCCATGTGCCGGCGCTCACAGCTTGCTGGCCTGCTCCGTGTCGGTCGCAAGGTGCTCGAAGAGCTCCCCTATGGGGATACCGAAGAAGTTGCACAGCCGATCAATGGCATCCAGGTCGACCCGCGCAGCTGTTTCGTCATACAGCAGCGTGATCGTGTTGCGATGCAGCCCCGTCTCGCGGGCAACATCCGCGATCTTTAGCTTGCGCTCCCCCATCAGCCGGGACAGGTGGCACTTGATCATGTCGTCCCCAACAAAAGAAGACTCGCTCAAAACGACAAAACGTCTCTGCAGGCGACCCTACGTGAGTAAACATGTCGCTCAGAACGACAAAAAGGCCAGCGTGATCGAAATTTGTCAGCCTCATTGTCACAGACCAGATGAAGAGCGCAAAGCGTCTGGAACGGCCTCGGGCACCGCAGACGTGTTGGCACGCAGTAAGTACCACGCCAGGCAGACTGGGAGACGAAGGCACAGGCGTTCATGCAGTAGGAAGGCCCAGCCTTGGCCCTGGAGCCAGCCATGCCTCGCATAGCGGTCGCACACACGCCATCGCAGGGGCTGCGCTGAGGGTCGGCTTGTTGCAGATCGTCGCCAGTTCGCGCGTTGGCAATGACCAGCGGCCACCGCTGGTCTCCAACACGTCGGAGATGCAGGGCGCTCGAAGCTTCAGCCGAAATGCGAGGTGCGGCTATCCTGCGAGGCGAGAGGTCGAAGCCCCCGCTCGGAATGTCGCCACCTCGCGGCGTTGCCCGGGACCTCGGGTCGCGGTATCAATGAAGGCCGGCAAGACCTTGTGGTCGGGAGTAGACACAGAGTTCCGCAGCTAGGTGCTCGGATGGGTCATCTTTGTCGACACAGAGTTCCGTTTTTCGACACAGAGTTTAGAAAAACCACACCCCATGCCGCTGCACTACCGCACCATCCCCGTCACGCCCTTCGAGCAGAACGCCTCGCTGGTCTGGTGCGAGGCCACGCGCGAGGCGGCGGTGATCGACCCCGGCGGCGACCTGCCG
>JBDHVK010000271.1:0-3987 GCA_039809645.1 Gemmatimonas sp. | reverse complement strand
GCACGTCCTCGACCGGCCCGGCGTCGCCAGTGCGCAGCAGGTGCATGGCGTAACGCACCGCCTCATGCTCGCGGGGCCACGCCAACGCGCCACACGCCTCCTCCGGCGTGCACCAGGCGTGCGCATCGTGCTCCACACCCAGCGTCACCGCGGCGAGCGGGTCGACGATGGCGGCGAACACCACCGCCAGCTGGATAGTGTCCATCGAGTGCAGATAGAACGGATTGACCGCGAGGCTGTACAGGCGTTGTACGGTCAGTCCGGTCTCCTCCAGCACTTCACGCCGGGCGGCCGCGGCCGGGGCCTCACCGGCTTCGATACGTCCGTGCACGACCTCCCACGCGCCGGTACAGCGCACCCCGGCCGCCCGGCGCAGCGTGAGCACCTGCCAGCGGTGGTCCGCGCCCGCCGCAGCGGGTGCCAGCACGACCACATCCACGACCCGCGCATCGAGTCGACTCGACCCATCACCGAGCGAAATCATGCCCCAATGCTAGAGTGTCGCTTGCCCCACAGCGAGCGCTCCGGCGAACTTTCCGGGGATGACCACGATTGCCGAGTTCCGCACCCGGGCGGCTCAGTGCCGAAGCGCCGGCGGGCTGGTTCCCGTCTGGCGCGACTGCCTGCTCGACCTCTGTACTCCCGTCTCCGCATTCGCCAGGCTGCGACGCGGCCCGTTCGCATTCCTGCTCGAGTCGGCGATCACCCGCGGGGAGAACTGGTCACGCTACACGTACCTGGGTACCGAACCACGCGGCGCCTGGCGTCTCCGTGACGGCGTGGTCGAAGACTGGACCCCGGCACTCGGCTGGCACGGCGCGCGCACGCCAGCGGATCCCATCGCCGATCTCCGCGATATCGTGCGCGACATGCGCCCCGTGGAGGCGCCGGAACTTGGCGCGGTCTGGAGTGGCGCGGTGGGTTTCATGTCGTACGACGTGGTGCGCCACATCGAACGACTGCCGCAGGCGCCACCCCGCGCGCTGCAGTATCCCGATGCCTGCTTCGTCTTCACCGACGCCTTGGTCGTGATCGACAACTGGCGCGGTCAGGCACGCGTGATCGTATCCGCGCCGGTGCCCGCCGGCGCCAGCGATGCCGATCTGGACGCACTATATGCACGCGCCGCCACCACGCTGGAGGACACCATCGCGCGCCTGCAGGGGCCAGAGCAGCTGCCGGCCCTGCAGCTCGATGAATCGGCAGCCCCCGCGGACGCGCTGTCGCGCTACGACCGCGACGCGTTCATGCGCGATGTCCAGCGCATCAAGGAGTACATCCTTTCGGGCGACGTGTTTCAGGCGCTGCTCGCGCGCCGCATGGAAGTGGCGCTCGACTTCGACACGACCACCCTGTATCGCACGCTACGCGCGCTCAATCCATCGCCGTACATGTTCCATCTGCAGCTCGACGGCCTCGAGCTCGTGGGCAGCTCACCGGAGATGATGGTGCGCGTTGCCGACGGACGGGTCACCGTGCGTCCCATCGCCGGCACCCGCCCGCGCGGAAAGACGCCCGAGCAGGATGCGGCCATGGCAGCGGAACTCATGGCCGACGAGAAGGAACGCGCCGAACATGTGATGCTCGTGGATCTCGGCCGCAACGACGTCGGGCGCCTGGCCAAGTACGGCACCGTCGAGGTCACCGACCTGATGATCGTGGAGAAGTACTCGCACGTGTTTCACATCGTGAGCCAGGTGGAGGGCGAACTGCGCGACGGATCGAGCGCGCTCGACGCCTTCCGGGCCGTCTTCCCCGCCGGCACGATGACCGGCGCCCCCAAGGTGCGGGCCATGGAGATCATCGACGAGCTCGAGCCGGAACGGCGCGGAGCGTACGCCGGGGCGCTCGGGCTCATCGGCGCCGGGGACACGCGGATGGATCTCGCCATCACGATCCGCACCTGCGTAATCAGCGATGGCGTCGCCTCGGTACAGGCCGGTGCCGGAATCGTGCACGATTCGATTCCCGAGAAGGAGTGGGAGGAGACGGAGAACAAGGCCCGGGCCATGCTCACGGCGATCGGGCGTGCCCGCGCCGCCGCTGCCCTCGCATCGCGCTGATATGCCGCTCGTTCTGGTATCGGCGGCTGGTGATCGGCGCTTTTCGCTCGCCGGGACGGCCACCGTGGTGGTCGGGCGCGATCCGGTGAGCGATGTGCCCATCCTCGACCCGGCCGTGTCTCGGCGCCACGCCGAGCTGCGTCTCGACGACCGCGCAGCACGGGTGCACGTCACCGATCTGGGTTCGCGCAACGGCACGTGGATCAACGGCACGCGCATCTCTCGCGCCACCGCCAAGGCCGGCGATACGGTGGCCTTCGGCACCGTGGTCTTCAACCTGCTCGAGGCGCGCGACGCGGCACTGCGGCCCACGCCGTCCGTGCCACCGCTCGATTCGGGCGCGACGCTGCTGCGCGAGCGCGTCGTGCCCAGCCGCGAGCAGGCGCTCGCCGACGTGGCCGCGGCGCGAGACGCGGCGCCCAAGCGGCTCGCCCAGTTGGTGAGCATCGCCCAGCGCCTCGGCACCTACACGGACCTCGACCCGCTGCTCGAGGCCATCGCCCACGACCTGTTCGTGAGCTTCAGTGCCGATCGCGTGGCCATCCTGCTGGCGGGCGCCGACGGCACGCTTGAAACCCGCATCGCACGTGACCGGACCGGTGCCATTCCGCGCCCGGTGCCGCGGGCCATCGCCAGCGGTGTGGCCGAGCGACAGGTGGCGCTGCTCACCAACGACGCGGCGAGCGATGCGCGCACGGCGGGCGAATCGGTGATTCAGCAGGCGGTGTCGTCGGCCATGGCCGCGCCGCTGCTCGGCGAGGAGCGCCGCACACTCGGGATCCTCTACGTCGACCACCTCGCCGAACATCGGGAGTTCGACGACGGGGACCTCGCGTTTCTCGTGGCCTTTGCCGGCATTGCGTCAGCCGCGGTAGAGCGCGAGCAGCAGGCCGAGAAGCTGCTGCACGCCGCGCGCGTGCGGGAGAACTTCGAGCGCTATTTCACGCCGCAGCTCGCCGAACGCATCGCCAGCGGGCAGCAGTCGGTGCAGCCCGGCGGCGTCCGTCAGCGCGTGGTGGTGATGTTCACGGACGTCCGTGGGTTCACGACCGTGGCCGAGTCGCTGCCCCCCACGCAGATGGCGCAGCAGCTGAACGAGTACTTCGCCCGTATGGTGGACTGTGTGTTCCGGCACGATGGGGCGCTCGACAAGTTCATCGGCGATGCGGTGATGGCCTATTGGGGCGTGCCGTCCCCGGGCGCGCACGACGCCGAGCGCGCGCTCGCCGCGGCGTTCGACATGCTGCACGAGCTCTCGCAGCTCAACGCACGCTGGCGACGGGAAGGTCGCCCCGAGCTGCAGGTGGGCATTGGCATCCACGCCGGCGATGCATTCGTCGGCAACATCGGGTCACCGAAGCGCCTCGAGTTCACCCTGATCGGCGACACGGTGAACGTGGCGAACCGCCTCTGCGGACTCGCGGCGGGTGGCCAGGTGCTGGCGAGCGATGCGCTGTGCGAGGCACTCCCCGATGGGGCATCGCGCCTCCTGCGCGCCGACCTGCATGTGCGGCGCAACAGCGGCGACGATGCGCGCGTCTGGCAGCTCACCGCTGCCGGCGCCGAAGGGGCCGCGTGGTCGTGAGGTCGGAGCTCGTGACGACCGGAAGCCGCGCGGTGCCGCTGCAGCCGCTCAGCGTGGAGGGCGTGGAGCTGCATGCACGCCCGCCGCTCGCGCCGGAGTTCGCCGCGCTCATCCGGACGCACGGCACGCTGTACGACTGGGCGGCCTCGGAGCCGCAACCACGGGCGCTCCGCGGGCGCGCGCCGGTGTATGTGGCCACGTTGCCGGAAAGCCGGCGCACCGTGGTCGTCAGGCATGCCTGGCACGGCGGGTTGCTCGCCCCACTCACGCGTGATCTGTTCCGCCGTCCCACGCGCGCGCCGCTGGAAGTGGAACGCTCCATCCAACTGCGCGCGCTCG
>JBDHVK010000270.1:0-4008 GCA_039809645.1 Gemmatimonas sp. | reverse complement strand
CCGCTGTGGCAGTACCGCTCTGCCAGTCCCCCCGTGGCTGTCCCCCAGCCGCCCCCCGGCGCTATGATCCGAGGGTACTCTCACCGTTCCCAGGATCTCCATGCGTGCTTCAGTGACTCCCTCTGCCGCGCCGATGCCGGTGCGGTTGCGCTCGGCACTTGTCCCGGCCCTCCTCTCGGCAGCGCTGCTGAGTGCGTGCGCGCGGGCCGGCGCGCCGACGACGGCGCCGCAGCCCGTGCAGCAACCGCCGATCACGGTCACACCCGCGCCGGCGGCGCCGAGCGCGCCGGCGAAGCAGGACGGGCCGCGGGCGGACTGGCATCGGCTCGACCTCGACGCCGACGGAGTGGCCGGCGTTGGTAGTGAGCGGGCGATCCGCGAGCTGCTCGCCAATCGCACGCCGCAGCGAAAAGTCGTGGTGGCGGTGATCGATGGGGGCGTGGATACGGCGCATACGTACCTCGCGCCGAATCTCTGGAAGAACCCGAAGGAAGTGGCGGGCAACGGCCGCGATGACGACGGCAACGGGTTTGCCGACGACGTGTTCGGATGGAACTTCCTCGCGCAGGCCGACGGCAAGGTCATTCGCTATGACACCTTCGAGCTGACGCGCGAGTACGCGGCGTGCAAGGGGCAGCCGGCGGGGCGGGATCTGCCGAAACCGACGACGCGGATGTGCGACTCCCTCGCCACGGCCTTTCAGAGCAAGGCGCGCGAGGTGAACGGCACCCTTGCGCAGATTCGTGGGCTCAGCGGCACGCTCGAGCAGGCGTCGACGCTGCTGAAACAGGCCATGGGCCCGAGCCCGCTGCAGAGGGCGCGCGTGCAGGACTTTGCCCCGACATCGGCGCAGCAGGAACAGGCCAAGCGCATCTGGCTCCAGCTCGACGCGAACGGGCTCACTGAAGCCGAGCTGACCGACGCGCTCGCGGCCTACGAGTCGCAGAGCAAGTACGGGCTGGATACCCTGTTCAATCCGCACAGCCCCGGCGCCGTAAGCGGGACGACCGATGTCACCGGACCGGATGCGCTCCACGGGACGCACGTCGCCGGGATCATCGGCGCGGTGCGCGTGGCCTCGAATGCCGTGCAGGGGATCGCGCCGAACGTGGCCATCATGGCCGTGCGCACCGTGCCCGATGGAGACGAGCGTGATCGCGACGTGGCCCGCGCCATTCGCTATGCGGTCGACAATGGTGCCCAGGTCGTCAACATGAGCTTCGGCAAGGCGTACTCGCCGAACAAGGCGAGCGTGGACAGCGCCGTGAAGTACGCCGAGAGCAAGGGGGTGCTGCTGGTGCACGCCGCCGGCAACGACGGGGAGAACAACGACGTGGTGCCGAGCTTCCCGACGGCCGTTTACACCGGCGGCGCGGTGGCGAGCAACTGGCTCGAGATCGGGGCGAGCTCGTACAAGGGCACGAACCTGCTGGCCACGAGCTTCTCCAACTACGGCAAGCAGCGCGTCGATTTCTTTGCACCGGGCGAGGACATTCTCTCCACCGCCCCCGGCGGGGGCACCAAGCGTGAAAGTGGCACGAGCATGGCCGCGCCGGTCGTCTCCGGCGTGGCGGCGCTGCTCCTCAGTTACTTCCCGACCCTGACGCCGATGCAGGTGAAGGACATCCTGCTGCAATCGGTGCGCACCTTCCCGAATGCGCTGGTGGCCAAGCCCGGTGACGACGGCCAGAAGGTGCCGTTCGCGGCCCTCTCGAAGACCGGAGGCATCATCGACGCGTACGCGGCGGTGAAGCTGGCGTTGCAGCGCGAAACGCGCCCGTAGTCCCGCACGCTAGCCGTATGCCCACACTCGTTCTCTCCGCCCAGGACGTCCGCGACCTGCTGCCCGTCGACGCCTGCATGCGTGTCATGCAAGCGACGCTCATCGCGCTCGCCGAGGGACAGGCGGTGCAGCCGCTCCGGCACGTGCTTCGCGCGCCGGCCGGGAATGGCGCCCTGGGCGTCATGCCGGGATGGCTGCCGGCGATCGGGATGATGGGGCTTAAGGATGTGAGTGTCTTCAGCGGCAATCGCGCGATGGGGCTCGAGAGTCACATCGGCGTGGTGCTGCTCCACGAGACCATGCACGGGCGACTGATCGCCATTGCCGATGCGAGCGAGATCACCGCCATTCGCACAGCAGCGGTAAGCGGCGTGGCCACGCAAGCGCTCGCCACCGCGGATGCGGGAGACCTCGCGATCCTCGGGTCAGGCACACAGGCCGAAACACATCTGGCGGCGATGCGCGCGGCACGCCCGATCCGCCGGGTGCGCGTCTGGAGTCGTTCGATCGACAACGCGCGGACGTTCGCCTCCCGGATGGAAGCCCGTCACCAACTCACCGTGGAGGTCACGCCGTCGGTGCGCGAATGCGTCAGCGGCGCCGACATCATCTGCACCACCACGGCGGCGAAAGAACCCATTCTGGACGGCGTGTGGATCGCGCCGGGAGCGCACATCAACGCGGTGGGGTCGAGCGTGTCGTTTGCCCGCGAGCTCGACACGGCGGCCGTCGTGATCTCGCGACTGTTCGTCGATCGCGTGGAGAGCACGATCCACGAGGCCGGCGACTACCTCTTTCCGCTCAAGGAAGGGGCCATCACCCAGGGCCACATTGTGGGCGAGCTCGGCGACGTCCTGCGCGGCACGATTGCCGGCCGAACCAGCGCCGCGGAGATCACGCTGTTCAAGAGCCTGGGGCTCGCGATCGAGGATATCGCGGCTGCGCACCACGTCTACGAGCAGGCCAACGCGCGCGGTCGCGGCGTGTCGGTGGAGATCGGCGGACAGCGCGGGCATGACTGAGCCCGCCCCCGACCTCACCGTTGACGATATCGAGGCCGCGGCCGCACGCATTCGCGGCGTAGCCGTGCGCACTCCGCTGGTCCGTTTGCCGCTGGACGACGCGCCCGCCGAGATCTGGCTCAAGCTCGAGACACTGCAGCCGATCGGCGCCTTCAAGATTCGCGGCGCAGCCAACGCCATCGCGATGGCCACGACAGCGCAGCTCGCTCACGGTGTGTTCACCTGCAGCGCCGGCAACATGGCGCAGGGCGTCGCATGGATGGCACGCGAACGCGGGGTCCGCTGCACGGCCATCGTTCCCGATCATGCGCCGGCGGCCAAGCTCGACGCCATCGCGCGGCTCGGCGGCCGCGTCATCAAGGTGCCGTTCGCCGACTGGTGGCAGGTGATGATCACGCACCGCTACGAGGGACTCGACGGATTCTTCGTACACCCCGTCAGCGATCCCCGCGTCATGGCCGGCAACGGCACCATCGGCCTCGAGATTCTCGAGGACCTGCCCGAAGTCGACACGGTCATCGTGCCGTACGGCGGTGGCGGTCTGGCCTGTGGCATCGCGACGGCGCTCCGGGCCCGCAATCCATCAGCACGCGTCGTCGCCAGCGAGGTGGAAACCTCAGCGGCCTTCAGCGCGGCGCTGTCCGCGGGCGCTCCCACGAGCATTCACTACACCCCCAGCTTTGTCGACGGCATTGGCAGCACGCGTGTGCTGGACGAAATGTGGCCACGTGCCCGGGCGCTGCTGAGCGGCTCTCAGGTGGTCACGCTCGATGCCGTTCGCGCGGCCATTCGGCTGCTCGTTTCGCGCGTGAAGATCGTGGCGGAGGGCGCTGGTGCGTCGAGCGTGGCCGCCGCACTCGAGGCGACGGGCCGCACGGGCCCGATCGTCTGCGTGGTCAGCGGCGGCAACATCGACGTGCGCGTGCTCGCCGAGACGCTCGGCGGCGCGCATTGATTGGCGGAGCAATCGTCACTTCCCGTGGGACGAACCAGCGAGAGATTGCCCGGTATCGTGACCTCCATTCTCGACATCCTTCGCGTAACCGAACGCGCCGGAACCGCCGGCGCGCAGTCGCCGGTGGTTGTGCTCGCCAACGGTTTCTGTACCAGCACCGCTTCGTGGGATGCCGTGGCGGCGACACTCCCCGCCACCTGGCGGGTGATCCGGTTCGAGTACGTGGGCACCGCGGGCACGCCCGCCGA
>JBDHVK010000269.1:0-4014 GCA_039809645.1 Gemmatimonas sp. | reverse complement strand
TCCTGGCCCATCGATGCCCACACGTCGGTCGTGACGACATCGGCCTTGGCGACGGCTTCGCGCGGATCCCGCATCAGGCGCACATCCGCCTGTCGCTCCTGCGCGAACGCCAGAAACTGCTCGTCGGGCTCGAACCCGTCGGGACAGGCGATGGTGAGTGTGAAGCCGAGATGCGCGGCGGCCTCGATCCACGAGTTGGCCATGTTGTTGCCGTCGCCGATCCACGCCACCGTCTTGCCGCGGATGTTCCCGACGTGCTGATGCACGGTGAGGATATCGGCGAGGATCTGGCAGGGGTGTGACAGATCGGTCAACCCGTTGATGACCGGCACGTCGCTGAACTCCGCCAGGTCCACCGCATCCTGATGCGCGAAGGTGCGGATCATGATGCCGTTGACGTAGCGCGACAGCACGCGTGCGGTATCGCCAATGGGTTCACCGCGGCCGATCTGTACGTCGCGCGGCGAAAGAAAGTGCGCCGAGCCGCCCAGCTGCAGCGTGCCCACCTCGAACGACATGCGCGTGCGCGTGGACGACTTCATGAACAGCATCGCCAGCGCCTTGCCGGCCAGCGGCTTCTTGTCGTACGCCCCGGTTCGCATCCGCTCAGCGAGATCGAGCAGGGCAAACGTTTCAGCCGCGGAGAAGTCGGCGATGTTGAGGAAGTCGCGGTGGGGCCGGTTGGCCCGCGGCGGCGGTTCGTGCATGGATATGCTGCCCCGAATGGGGCCCCCAATGGGGGGAAAGCAGACGGCGCGGCTGGAGGGCCGCGCCGGGCGAGATGGGAATCTATGCGGGGATAGGTCGCGGAGGGAGCGGGGTGGCGCCCACCACTACCGCGTCACCCCCGGCAGCGACGCGACGAATACATCGAACACCACATTGTCCGTCGTGCACGCGCCAATCGACGCGGACCTCGCGAGCACCGTCTGTACGGTGCTGCAGTGTGACGGCAGCTGTCCCACACGCCGGGGCGGCGCTGCACCATCCGCCGATGCGCGCCAGAGCACCGGCGCGGTGCCTCCCGGGTCCCAGCTCGCGAAGTAGATCCCTCCGTCACCACGCCACGACATCAGCGTGGCCGGCGCTGGTCCAGGCCACGTCCCCACGGTCCGCGGTGCCCACCGTTCCAGTTGGCTGACGAGCAGGACGGCGCCGTGTGGTACGCCAGCCAGCACCGCGACCGATCGCCCGTCGGGACTCACCACGTGTTCCACGATGCGCAGGGAGTCCGACACCCGCACGATCGTATCGAGCCGCGTGAACGCCGCGTCGAGTCGAACCAGCGTGCGCCCGTCAGTGGACCGGTCGATCAGTCGCCCCGATGCATCCGTGCCAAACCGAAGGCGCAACTCCCATGAACCCGGGATGCGGCGGGTCCGCAGTTCGCGACTGTTGAGATCTGCCCAGGTGACCCATAGGCTGTCATTGTCTCCCTTCGTGAAGAGGGCCGTGCGCTTGTCATCGGCGAACGACAGCAGATTCACTCCCGCGCCCCGGGTGGCCGAGGCGGGCCGATCGTCGACGGACGGGTTGTCGGTGGGGCGGTCGTAGAGGTTGTCGCCGAGGGCGTCGCTGCGAAAGAATGCCAGGGCGTGCCCATCGGCACTGATGGCGGGACTCGAGATGTAGCCGGACGCGGTGGTCGCCACGGTCGACTCGCCAACCCTCGCTCCGTCGAACGGAAAGGTGACGAGCTGATGTCTCCAATCGCCGATGCCGAAGGCGATGTGCCCGCTGCGGCGCGCCACGTCGAACAGCCCCGCATAGAGCGTCTGAACTCGCGGCATGACGCTGACCGCGGAGCCCTCGAAGTGCCCATCGGCACTGACGCCAAGGCGCAGAAAGCGATCCTCGCGTCCAGCGGCTGCCTCGAAGAGCAGAATCCCCCGGGCGTCCGGCGTCCAGTGCGCGAGGTTGCGCACGGAGACACGTGCCAGCGAGTCGATGACGGTGCCGTTGCGTTGCAGGATTCGCATGTGGCGTCCGGCGTCAGCACCGGTGAGCAACTTCGTGCCGTCGGGGCTGATGGCCACGAACTCCAGGGCGCGCGGTTCGAGCGGCACGCTGTCGACGACGACACCCGTACCCGCCACGATCACCAGCAGCACCATGCGCCCGGCCGGGCGGGCCTGGGCCAGAAAGAGCGTGTCGCCACCAGGATGGGTATCGAAGAGGCCACCGGCCGCTACGCGTCGCGGCGCTCCACCCAATCGGGGAATCACGAAGAGTCCCGCGCGGGCGCTGTCGAGCACCGCATCGATCGCCAGCGCCGTCCCGCTCGCAAGCCAGCGCACCTGTCGAATGAGCTTTGCGCCAGCGAGAATCTCCACCGCGCGCGTGGCGCCCGAGTCCTGCACGAAGAGCGAGGCCGGGCAGCGCACCGGATCCTCTCCGTCCACCCCCAGGAGCCGCAGTGGAAAGTGATCGCGCTTTTCGCAAGCCACGCGCACGAAGGCGAGTCCGGCCCCGTCATCGGTAATCGCCGGCCAACCAGAGCGGCCGTCGAAGGTGATCTGCGTGCGTTCGTTGACGGGACCCGGCGCCGTGTGGGACGTCCGGGCGCCGATCTGTTGCCAGAGGAAGGCACCGAGCCCGAGGCCCACAGCCAGCGTCGCCCCGAGGCTGACCAAGGTCCGCCGCCCGTTCATGGCGCGTACGGGGAGCGTCGGGACGGGACGCTCCGTGATGGCCATTCCCGCCGTAACGGCATCCGCGAAGCTCGCCGCGCTCGCGAATCGATCAGCGGGCAGCTTCGCAATGGCGGTGAGCACCGCCTGTTCCACACCGTGCGGAATGGTCTTCCGCGCGAGCGACGGTCGGTCAGGATCGGCGCTGATCACCTTGGCCACCACCGCCTGCACCGTGCTGCCGGTGAACGGTGGATCGCCGGTGAGCATCTCGTAGGTCACCGCGCCGAGCGCATAGATGTCACTGCGCGCGTCGAGGGTCTTCTCGCCCATCGCCTGCTCGGGGCTCATGTACTGCGGCGTGCCGAGACTCAGCCCCGTTTGCGTAAGGCGCTGCGTCCCCGCCTGCTGCACCGCCAGCGCAATGCCGAAGTCGGCCACGAGCGCCGCGCCATCCTGCAGGAGGATGTTCTCGGGCTTGATGTCGCGGTGGATGATGCCCTGCTTATGGGCGTGATCGAGCGCACCGGCCACCTCGCGCGCAATGCGAACGGCATCGGCGATTGGCAGCTGCTTCTCGCGCTCGAGGCGCGTGCGCAGGGTCTCGCCGCGCACGTAGGGCATGACGTAGAACAACAGGCCGTCAGCCGCGCCGGAGTCGAGCAGCGGCAGGATGTGCGGGTGCTGAAGCTTCGCGGTGGTCTTGATCTCGGTGAGGAACCGATCGGCGCCGAGCGCCGCACCCAAGTCCGGATGCAGTACCTTCACCGCCACGTCGCGCTCGTGGCGGAGGTCGTGCGCGAGATACACGGTGGCCATGCCACCGGCGCCGAGCTCGCGCTCGACGCGGTAGCGGTCGGTGAGGGCGGTGGTCAGGCGCTGTAAGACAGTCATGGCTGTTGAAATTGCCGTGCTCGGCACCGAATCGCACGTCATGCCCAACCACTTTGATGCGAGCAGTCCGGTCGCGGAGCGAGCTCGAGCATACCCGAACGGTCCCGCGGCGCTCGCGATTCCGCGTGTGGTGCGATACCCTCGAGCATCCCCTCAGCCCGCACCTCATGAGCCGTCTGTTCGCCTTTCTCATCGCCGCCGCCGCCGCCGGTGCCACTTGGCTCAAGCAGAAGGATCCCGAGCACATGCGCCTTGGCGAGCAGGCGCGCAAACTCGAAGGTGGGGCGTACGTGCGGCTCCCGGATGGTATCACGCACTACGAAGTGGGCGGCCCCGACTCGGGCGCCAGGGTTTTGCTGGTGCACGGGTTCTCGGTGCCGGCGTACATCTGGGACTCGACGTTCACCGCGCTCACCAATGCCGGGTACCGCGTGGCGCGCTATGACACGTACGGGCGGGGATGGTCGGACCGGCCGGAAACCACGTACGA
>JBDHVK010000268.1:0-4055 GCA_039809645.1 Gemmatimonas sp. | reverse complement strand
CTGCGGGGGGGCTTACGGCAGTTGGGCGACGGATGGCGCATTGGTATGAGCGCGGGGTGATCTGGTCGCTGGCGCATCCGCGCACCGTGTTTGGGGGGGCGGTTGCTTCGCTCGCGCTGACCGTGGTGCTGATCGTGTTGTTGCCGAAGGAGATCTTGCCACGCGTGGATGAAGGGGTGCTGGTCGCGCAGTTGGGGTTGCCGCAGGGGACGGCGCTCGAGGCGACTACCGCGCAAGTCGCGAGACTCGAGACCGCGGCGAAGCAGCTGGGGGCGCGGGACATCTATGCGCGTGTTGGCAAAGCCACCGATGAAGAGATTCTCGCGGGCGCGGATCCCGGATCGTCGGCGTCGGCGCAGCTCATTGTGCCGGTGCCATCGGGCGCGGATGCGGCGGTGTTTGCGCAGCAGCTGCGCGCGAAGGTGCCGGACCTGGCTCAGGGCGCGTTGGCGATCGATCTCGCGGGGCAGAGTGAATTCGGCTCGCTCATTGGGCGCGAGGGGCGGCTGGTGCGCGTGGAACTGTCGGCGCCGACGCCGGTGGTGGCGCAGCAGTGGGCCGATTCGGTGCGGCGGCAGTTGGCGAAGGTGCGCGAGCTGTCGGATGTGCGTGATGCATATGCGGCCACGCAACCGCTCATCGAGATCGGGCTGGAACGCGAGCGGCTCGCGCAGCGCGGCATCGTGCCGCAGCAGGTGGCGAGCGCGCTGGCGGGCGCGTTGGGCGGTGTGGCGGCGAGTGACCTGCGTGAGACCGACCGGCGCACGCCCATCGCGGTGCGCTATGCGGGGGCGAGCAACGAAGATCTGGCCACGGCGCTGCGCACCACCATTCGTGGCGTGCCGGTGGAGCAGCTGGTCACGGTGAAGGAAGTGCGCGCGCCGGTGGAAGTCGTGCGCGTGGGGCAGCGACCCGTCACCATGGTGGAAGGGCTGGTGGAGGAAGGCGGCACGGCCCGGGCCACCGAGGCGGTGCAGGCCACGCTCGCGCGCATGGCGTTGCCGCCCACTGTGACGTGGCAGGTGGCCGGCGCCGACACCGAGCGGCAGCGCACGAGCAATGAACTCAGCCTCGTCGCCGTGCTGGCGGCGGCATTGATGTTCCTGGTGCTCGCGGGTGAATTCGCGAGCTTCACGATTCCGCTCGTCGTGATGCTCACCGTGCCGCTCGCCGGTGCCGGGGCGGTGATCTTTCTGTGGCTCACGGGGCAGAGCCTCAACGCGGTGAGCCTCATCGGCATCGTGGTGATGATCGGCATGGCCGACAACGAAGCGGTGGTGAAGCTCGATGCCATTCGCCAGTTCCGCGAGCAGGGGCTGCCGCTGCATGAGGCCATTCTGCGCGGCGGCGAGCAGCGGCTGCGGGCGATTGCGATGACGAGCGTCACCACGGTGACGGGTGTGTTGCCGCTCGTGTTCGGGTGGGGCAGTGGTGGTGCGCTCTATCAGCCGCTCGCGGCGGGAATCATTGGTGGGTCGATCAGCGCGCTGCTGGTGACGTTCTTCCTGCTGCCGGTGGCGTACGCGGCGCTGGAGGGGCGGCAGGAACGAATCGGGAGGGCTAACTTGTGAGGAGCCCCTTTCCGGAGAGCGCGATGGCTGAGTCTGCTGCAGTGATCCATTGCGACCCTGAGGTTCTGGGTGGGACGCCGGTGTTTATCGGCACGCGTGTCCCGGCGCAGACCTTGATCGACTATTTGGAGGCGGGGCATTCGCTCGACGAGTTCCTTGGCGACTTTCCGAGTGTGCGGCGCGAGCAGGTCATCGCGGCCCTCGAGATTGCGCGCGAAGCGCTCGTCCGAGCACCGGCGGCCTAGCCGCGCCCTGATCAATGCGTGCGCATACTGCTTGACGAGTGCATGCCGGCGCGCCTGGCGCTGGACTTGACTGACCACGAGGTCAGCACGGTGGCCCGCGAAGGTTGGGCTGGTGCCAAGAACGGAGCGCTGCTTTCGCTCGCGGAATCCGCTCGCTGGGATGTCCTGCTTACGGTTGATGGGAGCATGGCCTGTCAGAATCGCATGGACGGTCGAACGATCGCGCTCATCGCCGTCCGCTCAACGTCGAACGCGTATCGCGATCTGCTCCCGCTTATGTCTCAGGTGCTCGGCGCGCTCAAACAGCTCACGCCGGGCGTTGTGATTCGGGTGCCGCAATGATCCGCGCCGCCGCGCATCGCCCCGCCGTCGTGTGGGCCAGCTGCCTCGCGCTGCTGCTCGCCGGGGCCATCGCGTTCACGCGCCTGCCGCTCGCCACCAAGACCACTGTCGAGCTGCCGCGGCTCAGTATCGCCGCGGCGTGGCCGGGATCGTCGCCGGAGGTGATCGAGACGTATCTCACGTCGCCCATTGAGAGCGCGGTCCTGGGCGTGCGCGGCGTACGCCAGGTGAACAGCACGAGCTACGACGACTACGCGACGCTGACGGTGGAGCTCGAGGAGCGCGCCGATGTGCAGATGGCGCGGCTGGCGATTCTCGAACGGCTCGAACTGCTGCGCGGAGAGCTGCCGGCGGGGGTGAGCCCGCCGAGTGTGTCGAACTATGTCCCGGAGGGGCTCGAAGAGTCGCCGCTGATGTCGCTGACGGTGTCGGGGCCGTATACCACCGGCGCGCTGCAGCGGCTGCTCGATGAGCGCGTCACGCCGCGCCTGGCCACGGTCGCCGGCGTGGCCGGCGTGCAGCTGCGTGGCGGGGCGGACCTCGGCGTGTCGGTCAGCTACGACGCGACGCGTCTCCGGCAGATGGGGCTTCCACCGGAACGGCTTACGCAGGCCATTCAGGGCGCGCGCATTGTGGAGGCGCTTGGTGACCTCACCACGGGGGCGCAGGTGCGGAGTGTGGTGCTGCGTGATCAGCCGGCGGCGCTCGATAGCCTGGCCGCGCTGCCGGTGATGGGGGCTGGCGGACGGGTGTTTCGACTGGGCGAGCTCGCCACCATTCGCGCCGAGGAGGACGAGCGCGGGCGGTTCTATCGCATCGACGGCATCCCGGCGGTGAGTGTGGATGTCACGCGGCATCCGGGCGCCGATGCGATTCAGACGGCGGCGGCACTGCGCGCGGTGATTGCCGAGCTCACGCCCGTGATGCCCCCCGGCATTCGGCTGCGCATCGTGAACGACGAAAGTGTGGAGCTCGCGAAGGAGCTGCGTGATCTCACGACGCGCGGCGCGATTGCCTTTGGCGCGGTGCTGCTGGTGCTTGCGCTCCTGCTGCGTCGCTGGCGCGCGGTCGCGGTGGTGATGGGCTCGGCGGCGGTCGCGCTCGCGGCCACCGCGCTCACGCTCTACGTGGCGGATATTCCGGCCAACCTGCTGACGCTGGCGGGGCTCGGGATGGGCGTGGGCATTCTGGTGCAGAACGCGATCGTGGTGGTGGATCGCCTGGCGCGCGCGCCGGACACGCCCGACGGGCGTGCGGCCGCCACGCGACGCATTGCGCCGGCGGTCGTGGGGAGCACGCTCACCACCGCGGTGGTGCTCTTTCCATTCTTGTATCTGCAGGGGAACGCGCGCGCGGCCTTTGTGCCCTTTGCGCTGGCGTTCGTCATTGCGCTCGTGTGGAGCGTGATCACCGCGCTGCTCGTGGTGCCGGCGCTGGGTGCCGGTGTGGCGGCGCGTGAGGCGCCGTGGCCGCGGGTGAAGCACGTCTACACGGCGGTGGTGGCGCGCTCGCTGCGCTGGCGGTGGGCCACGCTGCTGCTCACGGTGAGCACACTGGCCGGGCTCACCTGGGTGTTCGTGGTGAAGGTCCCGCGGTCCAGCTGGGGCGGATGGGGCGAGCGCCGCACCACCCTCACGGCATCATTGAGCTTTCCGCGCGGATCTGATCCGGCCACGCTCGATCGTGCGATGCGCGAGTTCGAGCGCATCGTGGTGGGACGCCCGGAGGTGGAGCAGGTGCGCACGCAATCGAGTGGGCGCACGAGCGCGCAAATGAGCGTGGTGTTCACGCGCGATGGCGCGTTCACGGCGGCGCCGATGGAATTGCAGGAGCTGCTCACGCAGCGCGCCGTGCTCATTGGTGGCGCACAGGTGGGCGTCTACGGCGATGGGCCGGG
>JBDHVK010000267.1:0-4062 GCA_039809645.1 Gemmatimonas sp. | reverse complement strand
ACCGACCAAAGCGCATTCACGAGCTGGGCCATGAAGTCCATCTGCGTCACCTCCCATCGGGGGCAGTCACGTGCATCGCGCTCGCGATTCACACGTGCTAGTCGAGGTTGGCTCCGCTCCTGTAACTGGCCTGCCCGCTCAGCTCCGCTCCAGACGGTTGGCGGGGACTACAAATGGTTCGTCGTAACGACGGTGAGTAAAAGTGTTCGGCGCGGCGTCGCGCAGTCAGCGATCGAAATGCACCCAGCGGTTCGTCGCGTCGAGCACCGCCAATACGGCGCTCGTCTCCGCGCTCTCCCGCACTTCACAGCTACCCGTTAGCACCACCGGTTCGCGGCCTACCTTCGCCGAAAGGCTCACGAACACGAACTCCCGATCAAACGCGTCGATCAACTTGGCCCCCTCGAGCGCCA
Source organism: Gemmatimonas sp. (assembly GCA_039809645.1). Lineage (GTDB taxonomy): Bacteria > Gemmatimonadota > Gemmatimonadetes > Gemmatimonadales > Gemmatimonadaceae > Gemmatimonas. The sequence continues at coordinate 3,649 of JBDHVK010000267.1, read as the reverse complement.
GGCTCTTGTCGCCGCCCGGCGTCGCCTTCGTGGCCATCGCAATCGCCTGCAACGTCGCCCGCGCCGACAACTCGATGCGCGAACGCTCTGACTCCTGCCCTTCCGCTTCGCCGAAATACTCCTCGCCATCGCGGGTCAGCGTCACGCGGCACAACACGCCCCGCGCGCGCGACCGGCGCACCTCGACGTCCTCGAATACCAGCAACCGACGGCTCGTCCCGGCGGTCGACACCGTGGAGATAGACGAGTCAGCCGGCGAAACGGCACTCAAATGGGCGTGCAGGCGACCACCCGGAACCGAGGGCGGCGGCGTGACCGGCTCCACCGCTGGCGCCGCCGGCGCGGGCGCCGATGCCCCGCCCGGAACCGCCGTCAATCCCGCCGCCGGCGTGGCCGGCGGCAACTCGGGGCGAGGCGTATCGATCGTGGTGGCCACAGAGATCTTCCGGTGGTTGACCCGAAGACCGAGCTGCGCAATCAGCGCGCTCTCGATATTGCGAACGGTGTTCTTGGGCGGGACCTGATCGGTCGTCAGTACGTGGATCTCCTCCACGGCGCCCGTATCGTTCGGCATGATCCGGACGGCCACGACCCCCGGAAGGGTGGAAATCAGCTCCTCAGCCCGACGAATGGGCAACACACTCCCCGCAATGGTTCCGGAGGGAGAAGAGGGCGATGACATGCCGAAATTGACTGGAATGGACAGGCGTGACTCCGCGGCTGACCAGCTCGAGGGGAGGGGACCGACCGTCTTACAGGGCCAATATGTGGCTGAGGACGCCGCGAGGCAAGACTCCCCGTCCCTACAAGATGTTGTCGGACTTACACGTACCCCCACCCACTTCAAGCTTCGTCGAGGGGCTCCTCGCCAGCCAGGCCGGTCTCGCCTTCGTATTCCCGAAGCTTGCGATACAGGGTCCGCTCCCCTATCCCAAGCAGTTCTGCCGCCTTTCGGCGATTCCCACCGGTGTCCCGGAGTGCCGTCTGGATCGCCACCCGCTCGATCTCAGCCATGGTCATGCCGGGCCCGAGCGTGATAATCGTCGGCGGGGGCGTCTGGTCACGTGGCTCGATGCCACGCACCACACCATACGGGACCGGAGGGAGGACTTCTGTGAGCGCGGTCGCATTGCCGCCCACGACTCGTCCCAGATGTGCCCCGTCTGCCCACAACGGCGCGGCCGGGCGCGACTCGACGTCCATACGCCGGCGCAATTCCTCCACCTGCAGCTTGAGCTCGACCAGCGAACGCACGATGAACTCGAGTTCGCGACCCTGCGCACGCTCCCCCTCACGCACCATCGGCCCCACGTGCACGGGCAGCAACCGACGTCCACCGCCTTCTCGAATCGCGCGCGGGATATCGTCGGCAATGATCTCACGCCCGTGCGCCAGCACGACCATGCTCTCGATGAGATTGCGCAATTCGCGCACATTGCCCGGCCAGGAGTATTCCACCAGCAAGCCGAGCGCCTCCGCCGAGATGCCCTGGAATTCGCGGTCGTGCAGCGCGCTGAACTCACTCACGAAACGCCGAACGAGCAGCGGAATGTCTTCGCGACGCTCGCGGAGCGGCGGCAGATAGACGCTGAGCACATTGAGGCGATAGAAGAGATCGGCCCGGAAGCCGCCTTCCTCGACATGCTCGCGCAGCGGACGGTTCGTCGCCGCCACCACACGGACGTCCACCGGGAATGAGCCGGTGCCGCCCACGCGCGTGACTTCGCGCTCCTCGAGCACGCGCAACAACTTGACCTGCGTCGATGTCGGGATCTCACCGATCTCGTCGAGAAACAGCGTGCCCGTGTCCGCGAGTTCGAAGCGTCCGAGCCGACGCTCGGCGGCGCCGGTGAACGCGCCCTTCTCGTGACCGAACAGTTCACTCTCGAGCAGCGTTTCGGGCAACGCGCCGACATTCACGGCAATGAACGGCTTGCCCCGACGCGGACTCAGACGGTGGATCGCGCGTGCCACCAGCTCCTTGCCGGTACCGCTCTCCCCTTCGATCAGCACGGTGCTCGTGACCGGCGCGATCTGCTCCACCTTGACGAGGACTTCCTGCACCGCAGCGCTCTCGCCCACCAGCCCGGTCAGCTTGGCCAGCCGCTGCCGATCGAGCCGACGACGGATGCTGTCGATGACGTCGTCGATCACCACCGGCTTCGGCCAGGTTTCCGCGTACCCCACGTCGCGCAGTCGCTCCGTCATGGCGGGGTCGTCGACATCGGTGAATCCGATGACGGCGACGTTGTCCCAGAGCAGCTGGCGCACGAGCGCGATGTTGCCGGCGTCGAGCAACGCACCGGTCAGCACCACCACGGACGGACGCGCACGCCGCAGATCGCCGCGCACGTCGTCCATCGGTGACAGTGCCACCGTCTCCACTCCGAGTTGCTCGAGCGCCGCATTGAGCCGGATGGCCGGCTCCACGTCGGTCATCAGAATCGCGACGGGTTGCGTCGCGTGCTCCTCCGCGCCGCCGCGTGCGGCGGCCGGGCGAGCGCGTGTGCTCACGCCTTCCCCGGGCGCTTGTAGAACGGCAGCTTCACGACGCGCGCCGGGACGGCCTTGCCGCGGATCTCCACCGCGAACGTGGCGCCTTCCACGGCAGCAGCCGACGGCAGGAAGCACGTGCCGACGGGGATGCCGAGCGTGGGGCTCATCGTGCCGCTGCGCACTTCACCGAACGGCACGCCGTCGACATGCACCGGATACCCGTGACGCGGAATCGCGCGCTCATCGAAGGTGAAGCCGACGAGCCTGCGCGCGGTCCCTTCGGCGACCTGCCTGGCGAGGACGTCCTTGCCGAGGAACGGCTCCGCCTTGCCGAGCTTGAGCAGCCAGTTGAGTCCGGCCTCTACCGGCGTGACCTCGTCATCGAGCTCGTGGCCGTAGAGGCACATGCCGGCCTCCAGACGCAATGAGTCGCGGCACCCGAGCCCGGCGGGCGTCACCTTTCCGCTCGCCATCACGGCATTCCAGATGTGCGCGGCCTGGCTTTCGTCGAAGTACAGTTCGAAGCCCAGTTCACCCGTGTAGCCCGTCCGGGAAATGATGCACGGCACGCCGGCGACGTTGCCTTCGGTGAACCAGTAGTACTTGATGCCGTCGAGCGGCACGTCCGCGAGTGCCGCCACGATCGCGGGCGCCTGCGGCCCCTGAATCGCGAGCAGCGCGGTGCTGTCGGAGATATCCGTCATCGTGCAGTCGAAGCCCGCACGATGTGTCTCGAGGTGCGCGATATCCTTGTCGCGGTTGCTCGCATTGATCACCAGCATCAGGTGATCGGCGAACCGATACACGAGGAGATCGTCGACGATGGTACCGTTGGCGCGGAGCAGCGTGGAGTACTGCACCTGTCCGATGCCGAGCGCGGCCACGTCGTTGCTCGTGACCGAGTTGACGAACCGAATCGCGTCGGGGCCGCGGACAATGACCTCGCCCATATGCGACACATCGAACATGCCGCAGCTCTCGCGCACCGCCTTGTGCTCGGCGGTGATGCCGCTCGGATACTGGACCGGCATCTCGTAGCCGGCAAAAGGAACGATCTTGGCGCCCAGGTTGACGTGGATGTCGTAGAGCGGCGTGCGCTTGAGCGCGGCAGTCGAGTCGGTCATCGGCGGGGAGAAGTCGTTCAAGGGGTCGG
>JBDHVK010000266.1:0-4098 GCA_039809645.1 Gemmatimonas sp. | reverse complement strand
CCGGCGCGCCCGCACTCACGACGATGCCATCGTACGGCGCGTACTCACGCCAGCCCAGCGTGCCGTCTCCCAGTGACAGACTCACGTTGCGCACATTGGCCTGCGCAAGCAGCGGCCGCGCACGGTCGAGCAGCTCCCGAAATCGTTCGACCGAAAAGACCTGGGCCGCCAGCTCGGCGAGCAGCGCGGTCTGGTACGCCGATCCTGTACCAATCTCGAGCACCCGTTCCTTGCCGGTGAGCATCAGTTGCTCGATCGCTCGCGCATGCACGTACGGCTGCGAGATGGTCTGCGAGTTGCCGATCGGCAGCGCGGCGTCTTCGTACGCACGATGGCGCACCGTGGGCGGCACGAACAGATGCCGCGGCACGGTGTCGATGGCGCGCAGCACGGCGAGGTCGCGAATGCCCTTGTCTTGCAACATCTCGACCAGGCGCCGCCGGGCGCCGCGATACTCCGGCTCTACAGTGCCTGCCACCAGTCCGTCGCCGTGTTGAGGACGTCGCGATGCGTGAGATCGAGATGCAGTGGCGTCACCGAGATGTACCCGTCATGCACGGCGCGGAAGTCGGAATCGTCCGGACCGCTCCATTGCACGGACCCACCACCGATCCACAGGATCTCGCGTCCCCAGGGGTCCTTCATGCGCGTGATCGAATCGCTGAACACCCGGCGCCCGAGCCGCGTGAGCTTCACGCCCTTGATCTGGTCGCCAGGCACCGCGGGCAGGTTCACGTTGAGCAAGGTGTCGCGCGGAAAGGCGGGCAACGCGATCAGATGGCGCAGCAGGTCGCGAATCTTGTCCACCTGGGTTTCGAGCACGGCATCGGCGCGCAGCACGCTCCCGGCGAACGAAACGGCGATGGCCGGAATACCGAGCGCGAGCCCTTCCATCGCCGCCGCCACTGTACCGCTGTAGAGCACATCCTCGCCCATGTTGGGACCGTGATTGATGCCGCTGATCACGTACTCCGGACGGGTCTCGAGCAACGCCTCGCACGCGAGCATCACACAGTCGGTGGGCGTCCCATCGACCTGCCAGCGCCGTTCGCCGAGCCGCACGGGGCGCAGAGGATGATGCAGTGTCAGCGAATGGCTCGTCGCGCTCTGTTCGCGATCGGGCGCGACGACCGTGAGCTCACCCAACGGCTCGCAGGCCTGTTCGAGTACGCCAAGCCCCTTGGCGAGAATGCCGTCGTCGTTGCTGAGGAGAATGCGCATGGCCATGGGAAGAGGAATCCGGCGGCTCAGGTGCCGCGCGGCGGATCGTCGACGAGCGGCGCGTTGAGCAGCGAGAGCAGGTCATTCACGTCACGCTCGATGCTTTCCAGCGCCTCGACCTCGAGCGCCGCACGCGCCGCCGTGCGCAACGAGCCCCCCTTGCGATGCTCGTCGAGTTTCTGGCGCGCCCCGTCGATCGTGTACTTCTCGGTGTAGAGCAGATGCTTCACCAGCAGGATCAACTCCACCTCGCGTCGCGAGTAGACGCGATTGCCGCTGCGGTTCTTCGCCGGGTTGAGCGGTTTGAACTGACTCTCCCAGTAGCGCAGCACATGCGGCTTGAGCTCGGTGAGCGCACACACCTCGCCGATGGAGTAGAACTCCTGGACCAGCTCTCCGCGGACCGTGGCCATCTCAGTCACGCTCCGCGCGCAGTTCGCGCGCCATGAGTTCGGTCACCGCGTCTCGCGGCCCCTGCCCCTCGAACAAAATGCGATAGGTCGCGTCGACGATCGGCATCTCCACGCCCACCGAGTCGGCGAGCGCTTTCGCGCTCTGCGTGTTGAGCACGCCTTCCGCGACGCTGTCCTTCCCGGCCAGGAATTGCTCCAGCGTCTGCCCCTGCCCGATCGCCACGCCCACCGCCCGATTGCGCGAGAGCGCGCCGGTGCACGTGAGCACGAGATCGCCGAGCCCCGCAAGCCCGGCGAAGGTGTCGGCCTTGGCGCCGAGCGCCACGCCAAGGCGCGTCATCTCGGCCAGGCCGCGCGTCATCAGCGCGGCGCGCGGATTGAAGCCGAGGCCCAACCCGTCGAGAATGCCGGTGGCGACGGCCATCACGTTCTTGAGCGCGCCGCCGAGCTCCACTCCCGTGACATCGTCACTGGTGTAGACGCGAAAGGCCGACGCGCTCATCGCCCCCTGCACGAGCTTGGCGGCCTGGGGATCGGTGCACGCCGCGACGACCGCCGTGGGCTGCCCCTGCGCCACTTCCGCGGCGAAGCTGGGGCCACTCACCGCCACCACCGGATGCGCACCGGCCTCCTGGTGCACCACGTCGGTCATCAGCGCGAGCGTCTCGCGCTCGATGCCTTTGGTGGCCACCGACAGCACGGCACGCGCGTGCAGCGCCGCAGCGCCGCTCGCCACCACGCCGCGCAACACATGCGATGGCGCGGCGTACACCACGAGCGCGGCGTCACGCAGCGCATCTGCCATGTCGCTCGTGGCCCGCAACGCGGGTGCCAGCGCATGACCCGCCAGGAAGCGTGGATTCTCGTGGCGCGCGTTGACCGCCTCCACGACATCGACTTCACGCGCCCACAGGCGGGTCGGATGTCCGTTGCGCGCGAGACGATCGGCAATGGCCGTGCCCCACGCTCCACCGCCGATCACGGCGCACGTCGTCGTGCCTCCGCTCATCAGGCCGCGCCTCCCGCTGTCGTTGTGCTGCCGGATTTGGTGCCGATGCGGCGCTCTTCACCGCGCCGCAGGCGACCGATGTTGTCGCGATGCGTGAAGAACACGAAGGCCGCGATGGTGCACCCGAGCCAGGTGAGCGGCGTCGAGCCATCACGCACCAGCAGCGTGGCGGCGAGTACCGCCGCCCCCACCAGGGAGCCCAGTGAGACGAAGCGCGTGATTGCGACGCAGAGGGCAAACGCCACCACGGCCAGTGCGGCCGGCAGAGGCGCGAGGGCGACGAACACCCCGCTCGCGGTGGCAACGCCCTTGCCGCCGCCCTTGCCAAGGAGGAACACCGGCTTGACGTGCCCCAGGATGGCGAACACACCGAACGCCATCGCCCATCCGGAGGGGCCACCCGTCACGCCAGCCAGCGAGGGCAGGTAGAGCACGGGCAACAGGCCCTTCAGGAAGTCGACCACGTAGACGAGCAGGCCCCATTTCCACCCGAGCGTGCGGAAGACATTCGTCGCCCCCAGATTCCCCGACCCGACCGTGCGCAGATCCACGCCGTTGGCCTTGCCAACGAGGTACGCCGTGGGAAACGATCCCACGACGTACGCGAGCCCCAGCGCGACCCAGGTCATCGGGGAAAGGTCGCTCAACTGTTCTTCCTCTTGAGCACGATGCGCACCGGGGAGCCCGTGAAGCCCCACTTGTCGCGCAACTGATTGTGGATGTAGCGGATGTAATGCTCGGGAATGAGGTCAGGGGCGTTCCCGAAGAACGCGAACGTGGGCGGCGCGACTTCCACCTGCGTCGCGTAGTTGAGCTTCACCTCGCGGCCGGCCGCCTGCGGTGGCTGCAACTTGGCGACGATCTCGCCGAGCGCGTCGTTCACCTGTGAGGTGCTCACGCGACGAAGTCGCTGCTCCTGCACTTCGAGCACCACGTCGAGCGCCTTCGTGACACGCTGCCCGGTCTTGGCGGACGTGAAAAGAAACGGGACGTACTCGAGGTACGGCGCCTTCTCCACGGCATCCTTGCGGAACTTCGCCGAGCTCTTGTCGGTCTTGTCTTCGTACAGGTCCCACTTGTTGATCACGATGATGAGGCCGCGACCCGACTCCCACGCGAGCGTGGCGATCTTGAGATCCTGATTCTGCAATCCTTCGGTCGCGTCGATCATCAGCACGCACACATCGCTCGAGTCGATCGCACGGCGCGTCCGGAGCGCCGAGTAGAACTCGACGCCATCGTCGATCTTGGACTGACGCCGCAAGCCGGCCGTATCCACGAAGATCAGATCGCGATCGTGATAGCGCATCGGCGCATCGATGGCGTCGCGGGTGGTGCCCGACTCGTCGTTGACCACCAGGCGCTCCTCGCCCAGCAGCCGGTTCACGAAGCTCGACTTGCCGACATTCGGACGCCCGATCACCGCCACCCGAATGGCTTCCGATTCCTCCACGT
>JBDHVK010000265.1:0-4132 GCA_039809645.1 Gemmatimonas sp. | reverse complement strand
TGCCGCGCGATGGTCCACTCCGACGTGCGCAGCAGGATGAAGGCCATCGCGAAGTTGACCACGATGGTGGTGGCGGTGAAGAAGAAGTTCACCAGGGCGTGCGCCCCGCGTCGATAGGGGGTGCGCAGAAACGGTGCGGCGCTCTCCCAGGCCCAGAAGAAGGCGATCCCGCCGGCGAGGATCAGGGCGCGGTGCGACGAGGGGATGGTCGCGAAATAGTCGACGAGCGGCTGCATGCGTGAATCGTAAAGGAGCGCCCGTCAGAAGCCGCTGAGTGCGTCGGCTTCGGAGGGAAACGCCCGGAGGATGGTGGTGAAACCGGAGATGTCGAACACCTCACGCACCGAGGGGTTGAGTCCGAAGGTGCGCAGCGACCCGCCCTTGCCCGAGAGCTGCTTGGCCAGGCCCAGGAGGACTCGCAGTCCGGCGCTGCTCACGTAGTCGAGCGCGGAGAAGTCGATCGCAACCTTGCGCGCCTCGGAGCCGCCGACGGCGTCGAGCGCGGGTTTGGCCTGGGGGGCGGTGTTGCTGTCGAGACTCCCGCTGATGGCGACGATGGTGACGTCACCGACGATACGCGTGGCGACATCCATCAGGGGGCCCCTTCGGCATCCGGCGACATATCGAAATGCACCGCCGAAGACCGGCGGTGTCAAGCCGTCGAACCCAGCGCCGGGCGACACCCGCGACGGCCTCTGCGGATTTGCCGCGGGCGGGTGCGGCCTGCACGTTAGGGGCATCCGGCGCCCGGCATGGGCGGGCGCCACCCGGCGACGACGCGGTTTCCAACCTGGGCGGCATTGGCGTGTATTTGGATCGGAGGACGGTCACCACCGATGAACAGGACCGCGCCGCGATTCGCCGCTACCTTGCCGGCGACGCACGGGCGGCGCGGGAGTTGGTGGAGCGGTATCAGCGACCGTTGTTCACCGTGGCGTTGCGGATGCTTGGCAATGCGCAGGACGCGGAGGACGTGACGCAGGCGGTCTTTGGGCGGGTGTTCCGCGACTTGCAGGCGTACGACACGAGCCACCGCTTCTTCAGCTGGGTGTATCGCATGACGGTGAACGCCGCGCTCAATGCGCAGCGGGATCGCAAGTCGCTGGTCACCATCGAGGACGACACCGCGCTCCCCGCAGTGGGAAGCGCTGACGACGCCATCGCGGTGGAAGAGCAGGTGCACAAGGCGCTGGCGGCACTCAAGCCGGACGATCGCTCCATCGTGGTGCTGCGGTACTTCCAATCCCTTTCGTACGATGAAATCGCCGAAGTCCTGGGCATCCCCACCAAGACCGTCAAATCGCGCCTGTTCACGGCGCGCGATCGGTTGCGGGTGCTGCTCGGGCGCGAGGGCTGACCGATGCTGAGCGAGCACGAACGCGAGCTGATCCACGGTGACGTGGACGGTGCGCTCACGGCGACGCAGCAGGCAGCGCTCGCCGAACTCCTCGCGTCGAACACCGACGCGGCCGCGCTGCACGCCGACCTTCGTGGCCTTCACGCGCTGTTCTCCCGCGTTCCCGCGCGGGACCCCTCGCCGTCGCTGCAGGCCTCCCTGCTGGCGGTCATCCCTCCTCGTGTGTCCCTGTTCACCCTCGCCGTTCGGCGAATGGAGGAAGTGTTCATGTCGCGCAAGCTCTTCTTGATTGGGGCGACCTCGGTCGCGATCATCGCCATCGTCGCCGGCCGCATCTTCCCGATTCCGTCCACGGGCAGTGAAGTGGGCACGATCGGCGGAACGGATATCGACAGCACGGGCATGGGCGGTGTGCAGAAGGCCGATCGCTATCGCGGCCGCGCGATGTCGAACCAGGACGTGTCGATTGGCAATCCGGAACTCGCGGTGCTCTTCCAGAATCAGGACGTGCTGACGCTGGTGAAGAGTGACGTGTTCCGGCAGGCGATGCAGAGCGACGCCTTCCGCCAGGTGCAGGCGAACGACGCGTTCCGCGCGATGGCGTCGCAGGAGGCATTTGCGCGCATGATGAGCTCCGAGGCGTACGCGCGGCTGCAGCAGAATGACGCGTATCGGCGGGCAATGGCGAGCGACGCGGCGCGGCAGGTGCTGATGAGCGAATTGAGCCGTCGAGTGGAGGCGAAGGCGGTGGATGCCCGGGCGCTCGACGCCAAGGCGGTGGACGCGCGGGCCGTGGAGGCGCGCATGGCCGGACGGGATGCGGATCTGGCCCGCGAGGTGGCACAGCTCGAGGCGTTTCGCGCGGTGATGGCGAACGATGCCTTCCGGGTGCTCATGGCGAGTGACGCGTTCCGGGTGATGATGGCGAACGAGGCGTTCCGACAGGTGATGGAGAGCGACGCGTTCCGGCAGATGATGGCCAAGAACGCCTTCCGTGTGCTCCAGAGCTCGGAGGCGTACCGCAGCGCGGCGCGCACGGCGCAGCTGTCGGAGCTGTTCCTCAATGAAGCGGCGCGCATGAAGTAGGGTCGCGGGGGGCGGGACCGGCGAGTACTTTCGGGCATCGTGCGCCCGATCGGAGTCGTGCCTGTGCTTGCCTTGCTGCGCCGTTCCACCTCCCGGTTGCTGACGTTGGTGGGCTGTGCCCTCACGTTGGGGGCACGCCCGGCGCGCGCGCAGTTTCAGGGGATCGAAACGGCGACGATGCGGCTGGTGTTCACATCGCCGCTGCAGACGTATCTCGTCCCCCAGGTCACGGGGGCGTTCGACAACGCGCTCCGGGTGCATCGGCGGTTGTTCGATTATACGCCGGATGGGCGCATCAACGTGCTGATGCACGACCTCTGGCACTACGGCAACGCCGGCGCGCGCCCGGTGCCGGAGAATCATGTGACCGTGGGGCTCGCGCCTTACGGCCATGAGTATGAATCGGCCCCGGCGCCCGAGCGCATGGCGAGTTCAATGAATCACGAACTCGCGCACATCGTCACGACCGACAAGGCCACCACGGGTGACCAGCGCTTTCGGCGGCTGTTTCTTGGCAAGGTGACGCCGTCGGCCGAAATGCCCGTGTCGATGCTGTACAGTTATCTCACGACGCCGCGCTGGTATTCGCCGCGCTGGTATCTCGAGGGGATCGCGACCTACCTCGAAACGTGGATGAACGGCGGGCTCGGCCGCGCGCTCGGTCCGTACGACGAGATGGTGTTCCGCGCGCTCGTGCGCGACAGCCTGCCGATCTACGATGTGGTGGGGCTCGAGTCGGAAGGGACCACCGTGGACTTTCAGGTCGGATCCAATTCCTACCTGTACGGCACGCGTTTCATGAGCTATCTGGCGCTGCAGTATGGCAACGACTCGCTATTCCGCTGGGTCGACCGTCGCAACGGGAGCGCGAGCTACTTCTCGACGCAATTTGCGCGGGTCTACGGCCGGTCGCTCGAGGCCGAATGGGGGCGCTGGCTGGCGTGGGAGCGTCGCTGGCAGCTGGAGAACCTCGCGGCGATTCGTCGCCATCCCACGACCGTGACGCGTCCGCTGAGCGAGAAGGTGCTGGGCGCGGTGTCGCGCACCTTTCACGACTCCACGACCAACAGCGTCCTGATGGCGGTGCGCTATCCGGGGCAGGAGGCGCAGCTCGCGCGCATCGATCTCCGCACCGGGGACTATACGCGCATCGCGCCGATCATTGCGGCGGGCGGGCTGTCGGTCACGTCGCTCGCCTTCGATCCGCGCTCGCGCACCGTGTTCTTCACCACCAACAACAACGATTGGCGTCATCTTCAGGCGTTGGACCTGGCCACCGGGCGTACACGCATGCTGCAGCGTGACTCGCGCCTTGGCGATCTCGTGTTCAACGCGGCCGACCAGAGCCTCTGGGGGGTACGCCACGACAATGGGCTGTCCACGCTGGTGCGCGTGCCGGCGCCGTACCACGAGTGGAAGCAGGTGTGGACGTTGCCGTACGGACGCGACCTGTTCGACCTGGATGTGTCGCCCGACGGCACTACCCTGGTGGGCTCGATGTCGGAGGTGAGTGGCGACACGCGCCTCGTGCAGTTCCGCACCGACGACCTGCTCACGGGCAAGACCGAACCGCAGGTCTTGTTCGAGTTTGCGGAGTGGGCACCGTCCAACTTCGTCTTCTCGCCGGACGGTCGCTACCTGTATGGCTCGTCGTACTACTCGGGGGTGTCGAACATCTACCGCTACGAG
>JBDHVK010000264.1:0-4180 GCA_039809645.1 Gemmatimonas sp. | reverse complement strand
CCAGCAGCGTATCGAGCAGAGGCCAGGACGCCGTCGCCGGTTCGTGTGTGCGCAGCCAGTCGGGGCTGCCGAAGCCCGTGCGGTATCCGGCCACGTCGAAGAGGTCCTTGAGGCCGAAGGTCCGCTCGTCGAGCAGACCCGAGCCGGTGGCGGGGAGCTCCACATGCGTGTGGCGGCAAAACGCACCGAGGGGATCGCGATCAAGAATCGACATGCCCGGTAAGATGCCATCGCGCGCCGCCCTTCGCCGGAATCAGTACATTCCGGACCATGGACCACACTCGCCGACTCCGCGTGCGCGCGCTCGCGTGCGTACGCGCGCCCGCATGCGCAGCGCTGCTCGCCGGACCGCTGCTCGCCGCGACGCTCACCGCCCAGACGCCCCTCGACGCCAACCAGCGCGAGGCGCGCGACATCCTGCGTCAGCTGGTCAACATCAACTCCACCTCGGGCACGCTCGGCGTGAAGCGGGCCGCCGACGCCATGGCACAGCGCTTCCGCCTCGCCGGCTTCCCGGCTGCCGACGTCCAGCTCCTGGGGCCTAAACCCGAGCTCACCGCGCTCGTGGTGCGCTATCGTGGTCGCGCGACCGGGAAGAAGCCCATCCTGCTGCTCGCGCACCTCGATGTCGTGCCGGCCAAGCGCGCCGACTGGCCGTTCGATCCCTTCGTGATGCAGGAGAAGGACGGCTGGTACTACGGTCGCGGCGCCGAAGACGACAAGGCGGGCGTGGCCACGATCGTCGCCACGCTGTTGCGCTACAAACGGGAACGGTACCTGCCCGATCGCGATCTCGTGGCCGTGTTCAGCGCCGATGAAGAGACCGATGGCAACAGCATGCAGTGGCTGCTCAAGACGCATCGGGCCTTGCTCGATGGCGAGTATGCACTCAACGCCGACGCCGGCGGCGTCAATCTCGAGAAGGGCAAGGCACTCACCCACACCCTGCAGGCGAGCGAAAAGGTCTACGCCAACTTCAAGGTCGAGGCGACCAATCCCGGCGGTCACAGTTCGGTCCCGCGCAAGGACAACGCGATCTACGATCTGTCCATCGCGCTGGCGGCGCTCGCGAAGTTCGAGTTCCCCGTGCGGCTGAACGAAGTCTCGCGCGCGTACTTCCAGCAGAGCGCCGCGGCGCAGCCAGCCGATATCGCCGCCCTCATGACCGCCGTGGCTGCCAATCCGAATGGCCCGGCGGCGGCGCAACTCGCCGAGAAGAACCCCTACTGGAGTTCGGTCATGCGCACGACGTGCGTGGCCACGCTGCTCAGCGGCGGGCATGCCGACAACGCATTGCCGCAGCGCGCCACGGCGAATGTGAACTGTCGCATGCTTCCCGACGATCCCACCGACAGTGTGCGCACCACCCTCCAGCGCGTCCTGGGGAACGACGTCAAGGTCACGCTCGACTGGCCCGTGGTCGGCAGCCCCGTCTCGCCGCTGCGATCAGACCTGATGGCCGTCGTCGAGCGGTTGACCCGCGAGCAGTTCCCGGGAGCCACCGTGGTGCCGGAGATGTCCACCGGCGCCACCGATGGCCTCTTCACCCGCAACGCCGGGATTCCGACGTACGGCCTCGCCGCCATCGCCTTCGAGCAAAGCGAGCCGAGTCGCGCGCATGGCCAGGAGGAGCGAGTAGGGGTGAACGCCTTTCATATGGCCGTCCGATTCTGGTACGACATGGTGAAGGCGCTCACGACGCCGACGGTGACTCCAAAGGAGGAGTGAATGCAGCCGGCGAGCGAATAGCTCCCGGCTGAGGTCGGTGCGCCGGCAGATGCGAATGAGGCGGGCATGAAGAATACGAAACTCAAGTTGTCTGGAGAGCGGGCCGAATCTCACACCAAGGTCGACGACGACCCTGATCGGTACCCGATCCGGACCTCCTTCATGAACCTTCTCGCAAGTCTCCCGATCGGTCGGAAGTTGGCCGTGGGATTCGGCACGCTCGCCGTCATCATGGCCGGCCTCGGCATCAAGGGCATCTACTCGGCGCGCACGATCAACGGCCAGCTCGTCGCCCTGCGCGACCGACACGCCATCCCGGCCATTCATCTAAAGGAGGCCGACGGACAGCTGGTCCGTATCTCCAGAGCTGTGCGCAACGCGATCCTCGATGAGGACGCCCAGAAGATCTCGGGGCGCCAGCGTGAAATGGCCGAGGATGACTCCGTCTTTCGCGTGGAGTTCACTGCCTATCGCGGCCAGATCGTGAACGCGCGGCAGAAGGAGGAGGCCGCGCGCCTTTGGACCATGTTCGAGCAGCTGCGCCCGCGGCAGGACTCCATCGTGGCGCTGGCCAAGGCAGGGAATATCGTGGCGGCCAAGGCGCAGTTGCCGGCCATTCGCGCGGTGGCCGACAGCATGGACGTCCTGACGGATTCACTCATCAAGTCCAAGCTCTCGCTCATGACCGCCGCCGGCGTGGCGGCCGATGAGACGATGCAGCGCACGCAACTGACGATGATCTCGGCCGTCCTGCTGGCACTTGCCCTCGCGGCCGGCATCGGCTTCGCCATCGCGAGGCCGATCACGGCCTCGGTGGCGGAGCTGCAGCAGGCAAGCCGGGCGATGGCGGTGGGCGACGTGAACGTCACCGTCGCCGCGCGCGGGCGTGATGAGCTTGGTGCGTTGGCCGAGTCGATGAGTGCCCTGGTGACGTCGCAGCGGGAGCTGGCGCATGCGGCGCGACAGATCGCGGCTGGCGACATGTCGGTGGCGGTCCACGTCCGGTCTGATCGGGACGCGGTGGGCCAGGCCTTCACGGAGCTCAAGGCCACGCTCGCCGGACTGGTGCAGGAAACCACCGCCCTCGCGCATGCCGCCACGGCCGGTCAGCTCGACACGCGCGGCCACGCCGACCGCTACCGCGGCGTGTACGGCGAGCTGGTCCTCGGAATCAACGCAACGCTCGATGCGGTGGTGCGCCCGATCAATGAAGCCTCCGAGGTGCTGGGGCACATCGCCGAGCGCGACCTGCGGGCACGCATGAACGGGCAGTACCACGGCGACTTTGCGCGTATCGCGGCGGCGATCAACACCACCGCGTCCACGCTCGACGAGGCGATGGAGCAGGTGCGCCTGGCGAGTGAGCAGGTCGCCTCGGCCGGCCAGCAGATTGCGTCGGGCAGTCAGGCGCTTGCGCAGGGCGCGTCGGAGCAGGCGGCGTCGATCGAGGAGATCTCGGCGAGCACGCAGGAACTGCGCAGCGGCGCCACGCAGATGGCGCAGGCCGCGCGTGACGCCCAGCACGGGGCGGACACATCACGGGCCCAGGTCGCGGCCGGACGCGAACGGATGAATGCCCTCTCGGAAGCGATGGAGCGGATTCGATCGTCGAGTGAGCAGACGGCGCGAATCGTCCGCACCATCGACGAGATTGCCTTTCAGACGAACTTGCTCGCGCTCAACGCCGCCGTCGAGGCCGCCCGCGCTGGCGATGCCGGCCGCGGCTTCGCCGTGGTGGCGGAGGAGGTGCGCAGTCTGGCCATTCGGAGCGCCGAGGCGTCGCGCAACACCGCCGCCCTGATCGAAGGGGCGGTGGCACAAACGCAGACTGGTGTCGCCCTCAATCAGGACGTGCTGGCCCAACTGGAGCGCATCGACACCGAAGCCACGCGCGTGGCGGCGCAGGTGGAGGCCATCGCGGCCCTCGGCCAGGCGCAGGCCGATGGCGTGTCGCAGATCGCCGTCGCGGTGGACCAGCTCAACACGGTGACCCAGCAGGTGGCCGCGAACGCCGAGGAGTCGGCGAGTGCCTCCGAAGAGCTGTCGGGCCAGTCGCAGATGATGGCCGGGATGGTGGGCACCTTCGTGCTCACCCAAGCCGGCAGCCGACCCTTGCGGACCGCCGCCGCGACAGGCAGGGTGAAGGATGCGCACATCTTCCCTCGTCCTGACGTCATTGTCCGCCGCGCTCGTCGCGTGCGGGGGTGACAAGGCGCCCGCCGCGGATTCGGCGCAGGCACCTGCTGAAAGCGCCGCGCCGTCCGCCGCTGCCACGCCCGCACTCGGCCCCGGCGAAGCGATGCTCGCGGTCCCGGGTGGTCGCATCTGGTACAAGGTGAGTGGCACCGGCACGGGCACGCCCGTCGTGTTGATTCACGGTGGGCCCGGCATGGGCAGCTTCTACATGAAGCCCATGGAGGCGCTCGGGGTGGATCGCCCGGTGGTCCGCTAC
>JBDHVK010000263.1:0-4214 GCA_039809645.1 Gemmatimonas sp. | reverse complement strand
CCCTGGAAGCCGCCGAGCGCGACGCGATTCGTGTGGCGTTGAATGCCACCGGCGACAACCGCACCAGGACCGCCCAACTCCTCGGTATCGCCCGAAGCACCCTGCTGGAAAAGCTCCGCAAGTACGGGCTCGAGTAGAGAGTCCGTCGTACCTGATTTGCGGAGGGGCGGGGCAACGGAGCCACGGAGTACGCTGTCGCAGTTCTCCGTGGCTCCGTTGCCCCGCCCCTCCGCAAATCAGTCACAACCGATTTTCAGCCGCCCGAAAATCAGCCAGAGCGCTATGATTGGAGCATTTCCGTACACCAATTGTGCCCTTTAGAAAATTCTAAGCTGTTCTGAATCAACAACTTAACAGAAATGGCAGAGCTGGCATCCTTCTCGCGTTTAGAAGGTGCATGAAGGTTGAATCTGCCACCAAGTCGGTCCTCGTCGTCGAGGACGAACAGTCCATCCGCGATGTGCTCGTCGAGCTCTTCGAAACGGAAGGGAACGTCGTCACCGCCGCCGAGCTTCTGCCCGATGCGCTCGATCGCCTGCGCTCACAGAAGTACGACCTGATCGTCACCGATCTCCGGCTCGGTGGAAAGCGTGATGGCGGGCTGCAGGTGATGGCGCTCGCCGGCATGCTGTCCCCCGATGCCACCGTGCTCGTGCTCACCGCGTACCCCGACGATTCCAACCGTCAGGCCAGTTTCCGACTGGGTGCGCTGCATTTCCTTGAAAAGCCCGTCGACCTCGCGGTGATCGCGCAACACGCGAACGCCTGCGGTGTCAAAACCGCCTTCGCCACCTCGGCCAAGGACTAGGAGCTCCAAAGAACAGCTCGCGGCGCCGCTTCACGCGCGCCCGCACGGTCGCGCGGCCGTGCCGACACAATCGTCTGGTCGTTCCGGTGGGTGGTGGGTGATACTGGGGAGTGTCACACGGGCGGCCAGGCGAGTCGGCACTGCTAGCGCGATTTGTGCTTTGCGGAGGACGTATGCCGAAGTTCACGCACGTCCCGCCCCTGGGGGCCGTCCCGCACGGGATCACCCCATTCACCGCCGAGCTGCCCAATCCACTCGGCGGCGAGCGCCACTACTATCGCTGGCGCGGCCATAAGGTCGCCTATGTGGTGAGCGGCCACCAATCGAGCGAGCGCACGCCGCTCCTCTTCGTCCACTCCATCCATGCCGCCGCCTGGAGCGCCGAGTGGCGCTTCGTGTTCGGTCCACTCGCCGAACGCGAAGGCAACGGCCCCGCCTACGCGTTGGATCTGCTCGGCTTCGGTGCCAGCGACCGACCGCCCATTCGATATACCGCGCAGCTGTATATCGATCTCGTGCGCGACTTCACGCGCGAAGTGATCGGCCGCCCCCCACACGCACTCGGCAGCTCATTGGGCGCCACGTACCTCATCGCCGCCGAAGCCGCGAACCCCGGTCTCCTGGCGCAGATCACGGCGGTAGGACCCGCCGGCATCTCCCGTCTCTATGACACCGGGAGCGTCCTCAATCACGCCGTGGAGGCTCTGTTTCGCACGAAGATCCCCGGCACCGCGCTGTTCCGCGCGCTCGTCTCGCGCCCCAGCATCAGGTTTTTCCTGAAGGACATCTACAGCAATCCCAAGTCGCTTACTCCGGAAGCCGTGGAGCTGTTCTGGCTGAGCGCAAACCACCCGAACGCCCGCTACGCCCCCGCCGCCTTTGTCGGGATGTCGCTGAACCGCAATCTCAAATCCATTGCGCAAGCGGTCTCCTGTCCCATCCATCTCATCTGGGGCACCAAGGCCGCGCAGACGCCCTTCTCAGAGTCTCAAGAAGTCCGCGACGCCTTCCCCCAAGCCACCTTCACCGCCATCGACTCCGGCGACCTCCCCCACGAGGAATCTCCCGAGCAGTTCCTCATCGCCGTCACGCATCACGACTACCGCCCCACGAGTACCGCCGTACGACAACCGCAGTAAGCCTGCCGCAGGACCCAAAGCAGACCCGCCATTCGCACCATATATTCGCTGAATGGCCGAGTCCCCAGTCCCGCTTCTCCGCGCCCACGCCAAGCACGCCCCCTTCAACGCCAGGGGTCTCGCCGCGCACGCCGCCAGTCTCGTCGACTCCGCCGGCGTCAAGCCCACGAACGCCAGCGCGCGTGCCATGCCGAGTGCGCGCGCCGTCCGGTTCTACGTCGCGAACGGCCTGCTCGACCGTCCCGAAGGCGCCGGCACCGCCGCGACGTACGGTTATCGCCACCTGCTGCAGCTGCTCGCCATCAAGATCCGTCAGCGCGAAGGCCAGACGCTCGACGCGATCAAGGCCGAGATGAAGGAGACCACCGGCGACGCCCTCGAGCGCCGAGTCGCCGCGAGCCTCGCCCCCGCGCTGCAGCTGCACATGGACGGCACCGGCCGCCGCGACATCCCCGCCGAAGCCACCTGGCGCCGCCTCGCGATCGCCGACGGCGTGGAGCTCAATGTGCGAGATGACTCGCCGGCCGCTTCCAACGAGATGTTGGTTGCGTTGCGCGATGCCCTGCGACGCACACTCGGCGGCTGACGGACAGGTCTGCGCGGCGGATGGACTGTTGAACTGATCACACAGAGAAAATGTGAAAAGGAGAAAAGGGGTCGCGCTCGCGATCCCTTCTCATTTTTCAACAGGCTGTTCCCCTTTTCTCCTTTTCCCCTTTTCTCTGCGTGATCAGTTCCAGCGAAGCCAGCCCACCACCAAAGCCATCCATAACTGACTAGCTTCCAAAGCAGCTCCCCGTCACGCCGCGACCTAAGGAAATCAGTGTCCCAATACCGAGTCCTCGTCACCGACGAAGTCGACCAGGAAGGCGTCGTCCTCCTCACTGCCGAGCCGAGTCTTCAGGTCGACGAGCTCCCCACGCTCCCCAAGGAGGAGCTGCTCGCAAGAATCGGCGACTACGACGCCATCGTCGGTCGAAGCGCGACGCGCATCAGCGCCGAGCTCCTGCAGGCAGCCAGGAAGCTCAAGGTGGTGGGAAGAGCCGGCGTCGGTGTCGACAACGTCGCCATCGACACGGCAACGAGTCTCGGCATCGCCGTCATCAACGCCCCCGCCGGGAACACCATTGCCGTCGCGGAGCTGTTCTTCGGCGCCGTGATCGGCCTGCTGCGCCAGATCCCCAAGGCGCACACCGGCATGCAGGCCGGCCGCTGGGATCGCAACTCCTACATGGGCCGCGAGCTCAAAGGCAAAACACTCGGCATCGTCGGACTCGGCCGCATCGGCAGCGAAGTCGCCACCCGCGCGCACGCCTTCGGCATGAACGTCATCGCGTACGATCCGTACATCAGCGATGAACGCTTCACCGCGCTGCGGGTCCGTCGCTGCGCCACCCTCGACGCGCTCATCGCCGAAACGAATGTGCTCACGCTGCACGTCCCCCTGAACGACGAAACCAAGGGGATGATCGGCAAGCGCGAGCTCGGTCGCCTGCCCGCAAGAAGCGTGGTGGTGAACATGGCGCGCGGCGGCATCATCGACGAAGACGCGTTGGTGGCCGCCCTCGAAGCCGACCAGCTCCGCGGCGCCGTGATGGATGTATTCACCGTGGAGCCGCCCAGCGCCGATCATCCGCTGCGAAAGGCGCCCAACATCGTCCTCACGCCGCACCTGGGCGCGAATACGGTGGAAGCGCAGCGCAACGTGAGCCGCGATGTGTGCCTCGCCGTGCGCGACGCGCTGCTGCACAACGACCTGAGCAAGAGCCTCAATGTGGCCGCCGGCGCCACCGGCGAGTGGCCCACGCTCAACAACGCCATGATCGTCGCGAGACGCGCCGCCGCCGTAGCGCGCGCCGTGCTGGCTGATCAGGGCATGCGCGCCGTGCGGCGGCTCGCACTGCGCGTCGGCGCCGACTACGCGCACGCCAGCGGCCCGCTCCTCGCGAGCGCGGCAGTGGGCCTGCTCGAAGGCGTCATCGAAACTGACCGCCTCAACCTCATCAACGCGCGCAACCTTGCGGAAGCCCGCGGCATCGAGCTGAGCGTCGCCGAAACTACCGAGCTTGGCCCCCGCGGCATCGAGGTGGCGCTCGCCGGCGGCATGCAACAGCTCGCCGTGGCCGGTGTCGCGCTGGATGGTGTAACGCCGCGCCTCACGCGCATCGGCAGCTTCCACGTGGACGTGAATCCAAGGCAGACGCTGCTCATCCTCACCAACCACGACGTCCCCGGCGTCATCGGGAGAGTCGGTACGCTGCTCGGCG
>JBDHVK010000262.1:0-4217 GCA_039809645.1 Gemmatimonas sp. | reverse complement strand
CACCGCGATGCCCCGACGATTCGCGGGCAGAGCACCACCGCCGACTTCTTCGTGGACGGCGTGCGCGACGACGCGCAGTACTATCGCGATACCTACAACGTGGCCCAGCTCGACGCGCTCAAGGGATCGAATGCCGCCATCTTTGGTCGCGGCGGCGGCGGCGGCGTGTTCAACCGTGTCATGAAGCAGGCGCAGTTCACGCCGGTGCGGAGTGGGCGTGCCGAGACCGGGAGCTGGAATCAGCGGCGGGTGACGCTCGACGTCGGGCAGCCGGTCTCCGCCATCGCCGCGCTGCGCTTCAACGCGCTCCATGAGGCGGGGGACGGCTTCCGCCAGCACCAGGGTTACGAGCGATCGGGACTCAACCCGACGGGCGCGTTGCTGCTGGGCCCGGTCCTGCTGCAGGCCGGTGGTGAGCACTACACCGACCGCCGACTGGTCGACCGTGGGATCCCCTCCTGGAACGGCGCACCCGCCGCCTTCGATGCGCGCGCGTTCGTTGGCGATCCGCGCAACAACACGTCCCGCATGACGGCCAACAGCGGCTACGTCATCGGCATCTGGTCCGCGCGCCCCGGCCTCGAGGTGCGAACGCACACCCGCGCCTATCAGTACGGGAAGTTCTATCAGAACACCTTCGCCAACGGCAGCGTGAACGCCGCGGGGACGCAGTTCTCGCTCGGGGGATACAACAACAGCATCGATCGACACAGCCTGTTCAACCAGACCGACGTGATCTGGCAGCTCGATCGCGGGCCGGTGCGTCAGACCATTCTGGTGGGCGGCGAGCTCAGTGCCCAGCGCACACACAACTATCGCGAGACGGCCTACTTCAACAACAGCGCCACGACGCTCAGCACGTCGACGGCGACGCCCACCGTCACGGTGCCGGTCACCTTCCGCCAGAGTGCCACCGACGCCGACAACCGGGCCACCACGCACGTGGCGGCGCTGTATCTGCAGGACCAGATCAGGATCGGGCGATTCGTGCAGCTGCTCGGCGGCGTGCGGCACGATCGGTTCCGCATGCAGCTGGCGGATCAGCGCACGCCCAATCGTTTCGCGCGCACGGATCATCTGCTCTCGCCACGCGGCGCGCTGATCGTGAACCCCGACTCGGCGATCGCTCTCTACGGTTCCGTGTCGATGTCGTACCTGCCGAGCAGCGGTGACCAGTTCGGCTCGCTGACGGCGAGCAGTGCGACGCTCCGGCCGGAGTCATTCCGCAACCGCGAGATCGGTGTCAAGTGGAACGCGCGGCGCGGCCTCGATGTCACCGCGGCGTGGTTCGTGCTCGATCGCTCCAACACGACGGCGCCCGACCCGCTCGACGCCACGCGATTGGTGCAGACGGGACGCCAACAGACGCAGGGCGCCGAGGTCGGGTTGCAGGGCGCCATCACCACGCGCTGGGACCTCATGGGCGGCGTGGCGGTGCAGCGTGCGCGCATCGTGAGTCGCACCACGGCGGCCCTCGCGGGCGCATCGGTTCCGCTGGTGCCGCGCACGACGGCGTCGCTGTGGAACAAGGTGCGCCTGATCGGGCGGAGCTCCGCGTCGCTGGGCGTGGTGTTTCAGGGCGATCGCTACGCGGCGGTGGACAACACGGTGCGCCTGCCACACTTCACGCGCCTCGATGCCGGTGTGTTCGTGCCGCTGCCGCTGGGGCTCACCTCCAACGTGCAGATCGAGAACCTGCTCGATACCCGCTACGTCGCCACGTCCCAGGGGAACAACAACATCATGCCGGGCAACGGGCGGGCGTTGCGGGTCAGCCTGTCGTACTGACCCATGGTGACGCGAGGGCGCGGCTGGTCTCCCCACCGGTTGCCCCCTCGCCCCGTCGACTGCACATTTCCTGAGTTCGTGCGCCCGGCTCTCCCGCCGGGCGCTCGCTTTTTTTATCTGGCCGGTACTCCGCATGTTTCAGGATCTGATCGCCAAGATGGCCCGTGAAGTCGAGACGCTGCAGTTCGAGCTCAACGTCACGTTGCCCGCCGAAATCCGCAAAGCGGTGGAGCTCGGCGACCTCAAGGAGAACAGCGAGTACAAGGCCGCGCTCGAGCGTCAGCGCTTCGTGCAGGCACGCCTCGGGCAGCTCACGCAGCGGGTGACGAAGCTCGCGAACATCGACGTCACGCAGATCCCGGCCGACAAGGTGGGGCTCGGCTCCAAGGTGGTCGTCCTCGACGAAGCGACGAACACGCGTGAGACGTACGAGCTGGTGTTCGGCGACGCGGGCGAGCTCGACGACGCACACGTCACGATGGGATCGCCGATCGGTCGCGCGCTGCAGGGCAAAGGCGTGGGCGATCAGGCGATTCTCAAGCTCCCCACCAAGGTGCGCCGCCTGCAGATCGTCGAGCTTTCCACGATCCACGATCGCAACGCCGACGACGTCGTCTGACCCCCGGAGGCTTCGCCATGCAACGCGCCGAGTATGCTGAACGAGGACCGATTCCCCAGGATGTCATTGCCTGCGTGGAGCGCCCGACGCCGGCGCCCGGCGCCGGCGAAGTCCTGCTCGAACTGCTGGCGGCGCCCATCAATCCTTCGGACGTACTGACTCTCACGGGACAGTACGGCATGTTGCCGCCGCTGCCCGCGGTGGGTGGGAACGAAGGCGTGGCGCGCGTGGCGGCGCTCGGCGAGGGCGTGACCGACATGTCGGTGGGCGACCTCACGCTGATGCCGGTCGGCAGCGGTACGTGGACCTCGCACGTGGTCGCGCCGGCGAAGGGTCTGCGGCGACTGCCCCCCGGTGGCGACCCGCTGCAGTTGGCGATGCTCACGGTGAACCCGCCCACGGCGTCGCTGCTGCTGTCGGAGTTCGTCTTGCTCGCCCCCGGAGACTGGGTCATCCAGAACGCCGCGAACAGCGGCGTCGGTGAGTACGTCATTCAACTGGCCAAACGTCGTGGTCTGCGAACGGTGAGTGTGGTGCGGCGCGCCGAGGCGATGGCGCCGTTGGAAGCCCTCGGCGGCGACGTGGTGTTGGTCGATGGCCCCGACCTCGCCAAGCGCGTGGCCGAGGCAACCGGCAAGGCCAAGATCCGCCTCGGTCTCGATGCGGTGGGGGGCAGCGCGACCGATCGAATCGCCCAAAGTGTCGCCGTGGGCGGCACGGTAGTGAACTACGGCGCGCTGAGCGGCGAAGCGTGCAAGATCGCGCCGGGCTCCTTTGTGTTCCGCGACGTCACGCTGAAGGGCTTCTGGCTGGTGTGGTGGTTCCGCAACGCGTCACCCCAGGCGCAACAGGCGATCTTCAGTGACCTCGCTGGTCTCGTGATGCGCGGCGAGCTCAAGACGCGCGTGCATCAAACGTACCGGCTTTCCGAGATCAAGGACGCCGTTGCCGCCGCGGCCGCGGGTGGGCGCGACGGCAAGATCCTGCTGGTACCGTAGGCGCGGCTATTCCGCGGCCAGCCCGCCGTCGACGGCGAGCGCGTGGCCGTGCATGAAATCGCTGGCGGGGGAGAACATGTACAGCACGGTCTCCGCCATCTCCTCGGCGGTGCCGATGCGACCGGCGGGAACGCGCTCCTCGAGCCGGGCCAACGGCGTGCCGTGGTCGATCATGCGTTGCACCATGGGCGTCATGGTGAAACCGGGGCAGAGGGCGTTGATGCGCACGCCCTTCTTGCCGTACTCGAGGGCGGCAGTGCGGGTGAGCCCCACCACGCCGTGCTTGCTCGCGGCGTACGCGGCATGACGCGGAAACCCACTGAGTCCGGCGACCGACGCGATGTTCACGATCACGCCGCCGCCGGACATCAGCATGGCCGGAATCTCATGACGCATGCTGCGATAGACGCCGGTGAGATTGACGTCGATCACGATATCCCAGATCTCCGCGGGATACTCGGCCGTCTTTTCCTGCACGCCGCCAATGCCGGCGGCG
Source organism: Gemmatimonas sp. (assembly GCA_039809645.1). Lineage (GTDB taxonomy): Bacteria > Gemmatimonadota > Gemmatimonadetes > Gemmatimonadales > Gemmatimonadaceae > Gemmatimonas. Next base: position 316 of record JBDHVK010000262.1, on the reverse strand, counting down.
TTGAGCGCGAAGTCGAGCCGACCGTGACGCTGGACCGTGGCCGCGATTGCTGCGGCCACCGAGGCATCGTGGCGCACATCGCAGGTCACGGCGGCGGCGCCCAGTTCCGTGGCGAGCGACACGGCCGCGTCGTACTGCACGTCGCCGATCACCACCTGGGCGCCTCGCGCGGTGAGTGCACGCGCGGTGGCGGCGCCGATGCCCGAGGCACCGCCGGTGATGAACGCGATGCGGCCGGCGAAGTCGTTGTTCATAGCGGATCGATGGTGAAGAGTCGGGTCACATCCGCCTCGTAGGCGGCAAGCTGTCGCGCACG
>JBDHVK010000261.1:0-4266 GCA_039809645.1 Gemmatimonas sp. | reverse complement strand
GCGAGCAGATCGACGAGTATCCCGTTCGTCAGCGCGTGAAGCCTGGTATCACCGGCCTGGCGCAGGTATCCAATCCGTACGATCAGTCGTTGGATGATGTACGGCGCAAGGTGAAGTTCGATATCGAGTACATGCATCGGCAATCGGTCTTCGAGGACCTGCGGATCATGCTCAAGACGGTACCCGTAATGCTCTTTCGAATCGGCGGCTGGTGAGCAGTCGCTCACCCGCTTCATCAGTCCCACGAATGGCAACACTCTCGAGTTTGATCGGCCAGGTTCTGCTTGGAGCGCCCGCGTTGACCCGCGGGTTGCGCCCCTTTGCACGCGACCGAAGCGCGATCTTCATGCTGCACCGCTTCTCCGGCGATCCCGAGCTGCGCCCTGGTGCGCACGACCCGGCCGGATTGCGGCGACTGCTCGAGTTCATCCGCGGCAGCGGTCTGCGGGTGCTTCCGGTTGAAACGCTCGTGAGCGAGTGGTTGGCTCGCCCCGAAGGTGAAGGCTTCGATGTGCCGACGATCGCGTTCACGGTCGACGACGGCTACGAAGATTTCTACGCCGAGGGGCTGCCGGTCTTCGAGGCCTACGATTGCCCCGTGTCCTGCTTCGTCGTACCGGGTGTCATCGATGGCGAAACGTGGTTCTGGTGGGATCAGCTCGAATGGCTGCTCGGCCAGATTCCGCATCGCGGCGTTGAGACATCATCGCTCGGCGAACCGCTGCGACTGGTCTACGACGGACACGACCAGCGCCGCAGCCTACAGGTCGCGCTCACGGAACGCCTCAAGCTGGTCACGTCGGATGTCCGAGACGTGTACCTCCAGGAGATTGCTGCGGCAGCAGGAGTCGAACTGCCCGCGAGAGCTCCGGAGCCGTATCGGGTCATGTCCTGGGATCGCCTGCGTGAAATCGAAGGGCGCGGCGTCACGGTTGGTGCGCACACCATGACGCATCCCATCCTGAGCCGCTGCGATGAGGCCCAATCGACCTACGAGATCGAAGAGTCAGTGCGCCGAGTTGCCGCAAACCTGACCCGTCCATCCACGGTGTTCTGCTATCCCAATGGGCAACCTGGCGATTTCGGACCCCGGGAGACGCGCGTGCTCGAGCGCCTGCAGCTGGCTGGCGCGCTGAGCGCCGAGCCTCGCTCCATGCGGTTGACACGTCGACTGGAAGCACGGGAGCGTCGCCGATGGCAGGTTCCACGCGTTTCCTTTGAAGAGCGCCCGGGAGCGATCTTCAGCGCCTTGTGGGCGTAGTTCACCACGCGCCGTGAGCGGGCCATCGGTGGCACGCGCCGTGGGAGCGCCGTTCACCCACGATGGCCGCCGCTACGTGGCGCGCCTCATTTCCGGTGATATCGCCTTGCAAGTGCAAGGCCAGTGGCTTGCGAATGCGACGGCCTTTCCGCTACAGCAGCGCGCCGATTGGTCAGCGAGCGATGAAGCGGAAGAGTGGCACGCGCTTGGATTGTGGGAGTCCACCCAGGACGCGTCAGCCGCACCCGCCGCGCTGGTTGGCCTTCGCTCCTACAAATCGAGAGCGATGCCCGGGTTTTTCGTCGTGCGCGCCCTCAAGCTGGGACCGGGGATTCCCGAGGCACTGCGGTTGCCGGTACTCCGGGCCATTCGGGAGGCGGCCTCGGTGTGGCCGCGCTTGCTGCGGTTGCATGTCGAACTCTTCGAGCCCGATGATGCGCGACGTACCAGCGCCATCGCAACCGCCCGCCAGTTGGGCTTTCGACTGGAGACAAGTCCTCGCGAGTACCGGCACACGCTCATCCTGCCGTTGGATGGCGGAGCCGATGCGTACCGCCGGAACTTCCATCGCATGCTGTTCAAGAACGCCCGCAAGGTCGAGCGGGCGGGCTTGTGCGTGCGATCGTTCGACGACGAGGCACTGGCGCCGCGGCTTGATGCACTGACCGACGAGACGATGCGTCGGACGGGCGCGAATGCGATGCGCGTGAACTGGATTCAGCGCATTCGCGCCACCGCCGCCCATCCGAATGTGTATCGGCTCACCGGGCTGTTCGAGTCAACGGCGCCGGATGCCCGGCTGCTGGCGTTCCGCTGGAATGGCGTCGCCGGCAACTACGCCGACGATCTGGCAGCCGCCTCCACGCGTGCGGTCGACCCGACCCATGGCAACATCCCGATGATGCCCGCGATTCTGCTGGATGCGCTGGAGTGGGCGCGGGCGAGCGGGGCGCAATGGTTTGACTTTGGCGGCATCGTGCTCCCCGATTCCCCAAGCTACGAGCAGCAGCACAGCATTACTGAATTCAAGCTGCTCTTTGGAGGCACGATTGCCGAGGTCGGTGCCGATCTCACTTTTGAGCCTCGGCCCTGGCTTTCGTCGCTCGCACATCGCGTGTCGCGGCTATCGCGGGGGAGAAAATAAAGAAGCCAGCCCATCGGGCTGGCTTCTTTGCCTTCGGTAGTGCGAGGCTCAGGCGTTGCGGCGGCGCGCCACCACGGCGGCGAAACCGCTGAGCCCAACCAGCAGGAGCGCCAGCGAACCCGGCTCCGGGATGAACGTGAGGAACGTCTGGTTCTGACCGTTCCAGAACACATAGGCGTTGCCGGCGTTGAACTGCGTGTTGCTGGTCAGGATGTTGCCGAGCGCGTTGTTGCCACCGTAGGTGGTGTAGCCGTCGAACTCGGACCAGATGCTGCCCTGCAGCGCGTAGCGCAGATTCGGATTGCTCGTACCGAGGGCCGCGATATCCGTGACCAACGAAGCGATACGGTTCATGTCGCCAGCATCGGGATCGTGTCCCGTCGTCGACGAAGCAAACGGGCCCGCTGCGAACTGCGCCAGCGAGTACAACGCATAGTTGGTCGACGAACCGGTGTTCACGTGACGCCCGTTGTCGATGCAGTACACGAGGTAGTCCGTGAAGGTCTGCGGACCGTTCGGGAAGTCGACCGTGAACGTGCCGAGGAAGCCGCCGCCGTCGCCATCGTAGCCAGCGCCGCCGATGCGGTACGTCTGGTCCAGGCTGAGGAAGAGGTTCACGCTCGGATCGACCTGCGCCTGCGAAACGGTCGGGAGTGCCAGCATCGCGGCGCTGGCCAGCGCCCACATCAGTTTCTTCATGACCTGCTCCAGAGAAAAAAGAGGTTGACGCTGGCGGCTGATTTAGCCGGCACTTCGTCGAGGAACTTACTGACTCGCCCAAAGGATGAGCAATGGCCGTGCCAGTGGCAACCTCGGCGTTCGACGACTGACTCAGCCATTCCGACGTTCGTCAATTTGACATAAGATGCTGATTTATAAAACGTTAGGCGACATGAAGCGGTGTGCATAAATCACCAAAACAGGTGAATCGGATCTCATAGTCCAGATACTGTTGTTGCGTCTGTGCATCAATACTGTCTATTTCACGCACCGTCGCGGTTCGATCGCGACACTCGGCTCAAAACTACGTCGATGGCCATGCGCACCATTCCCCCGGTTTTCTCGTCGATCAGCACCGGCGCCATGGTCGAGGCGGCGTGGGCGGGACTGCGCGGTGACCAGGACGCGGCGGTGCGGCTGCGCGATCGGCTCGGCCTCGAGTACCCCGGGCGATCGGTCACGGTCGTGGATTCTGGCACGTCAGCGCTCCTCGCCGCCCTCCGCGGGGTATCGGCACTTCACGCCAACGGCGCGGCCTGCGTCACGGCCCTTCCGGCGTACGCCTGTCCCGACCTCGGCGCCGCCGTGGTGGCGGCCGGTGGGCAGGTGGCGCTTTACGACCTGAACCCGTACACCCTCGAGCCCGATCTCGACAGCGTCGACCGCTGCCTTCGTGAGGGAGCGCGCGCCGTGGTGGCCGTGCACTTCTTCGGGCGGCCGCTCGACCTGTCACCGCTGCTGATGCTCGCGGCCGAACACGGCGCCGTGGTGATCGAGGATGCCGCCCAGCACGCCGGTGCCACGCTTCGCGGGCAACGCGTCGGAGCGCAGGCACCCTTGGGCGTGCTCAGCTTCGGACGCGGAAAAGGGCTCAATGGTGGCGGAGGTGGCGCACTCCTGACCGCGAACGGGCGGTCGCACGTCGTGAGCAGCACGCAGGGATCGGGTCGCGTGCGACCACTCCGCGCCGTCGCAGTGGCCGCGGCCACCGAATACCTGTCGCATCCGGCGGTGTATGGCGCCCCCGCGCGCGTTCCCTGGTTGGGGCTCGGGGAAACGCGCTACCACGATGCGCACGATCCGGAGACGCTGGACCCCGCGCGAGCGACGCTCGTTATCCGCGCACTGCTTGATGAACCCG
>JBDHVK010000260.1:0-4283 GCA_039809645.1 Gemmatimonas sp. | reverse complement strand
GAAACACGGTGAAGCGTCCGTTGCTCGGATCGTTGACCCACACGGTGCCATCGCCGTGCAACACCATGCCGTTGGCATTGCGCATTTCGCCGGGCCCGCTGCCCTTGCGGCCAATCACGCCGAGCGATTTCCCCTGGCGATCGTAGCGTCGGATCTGTTGATCCTTGAAGTCGAGCACCCAGAGCTGACCATCGGGCAACGCGAGCAGGTCGCGCACGTCGCCAAAAGGCTTGCCCGACTCGGTGCCGTCCACACGCCAGCGCTCCACGACACTGGCCGCTGGCACCGCGCGCTGCGCCGAACCGATCAGCGGCGCACCGACGAGTCCCATCGCCGCGCCGACCCTCCACCAGACATTGCGCCTCACGCATTCCCTCCACGACGTCGGGAAACACCAACGGGCGATCCGCAATCGGACCGCCCGTTGAACGTACCGTTCGGTACGCGAGCTGGTTACCCGCCGCCGCGCGGCTTGGCCGTGCGCGCTTCGCCGCCGCCGCCGCCCGACGCGCCACCGGAAGCGCCCGCACCGGCGCCACCACCTACGCCGCCGCTGCTACCACCCGACGGGGCCACCGTGCGGCTGGTGCCGGAGCTCCCCGTGCTGCCGCTGCCGCTGCTGCGCGTGTAGCCGCCGCCGTTGACTGCGCGCCCCGGTACGGAGCCACCGTAGCTGCCGCCGTTATTGTCGCCAGTCGACGGACGATTCACGATGATGACCGGGCCATTGCCGTAGTAGACGGGGTAGCCGTAGCCATAGCCGTATCCGTACCCGTAGCCGTACCCGTAGGGATACATCCCGTACGGATACCGCGCCCCGTACCGGGCCATCGGGTACGGATATCCCCAGGGATCGATGCCGTAGCCGTAGCCGTAGCCCCACCCCATGCCCCACGCACCCATGCCGCGGTACCCGTAGCAGAACTCGTCCATCATGCACGACGAGCGGCGCACCGACGGCTCACGCATGGCCGCCGAAATGACGGGGGCGTTCGGATCGTTGGCGGCCATGCCCATGGTGGGGCTCGACGGGCCGACCTGGAACGTGTTCGGATGCGCCATCGCGACCATCAGGTCGATCACGCGCGGCGGCATGCCAGCCGAGGCCAGCTTCGCGAGCGACTTGCCGTCGAGCTGGAACTGCAGACCGAGTTCCGCAACGTACGCCTCGGCGAGCGCCACCGGCACCGCCTTCGCGACCTCGAGGACCTGCAACGAGGTCACCGTACCGCCAACGCCCAGCCGCGCCGCCGAGCTCGATGTGGTCACTCCGGCCAACGCCGGCAGCTTGGCCGAGGCGTCGGGATCGAAGCGCAGTCGGGCGACGGTCGTGGCGGCGTTGTTGGCCACCTGCTGATGCTGCAACTGCATCCACTCGCCGGAAGGGGCGATGGACATGAGCCCGGTTTCGACCCGCTTGATGCCGCGCGCGCAGGTGAGATCGGCGCGAAGCACCACGCGGGTGTCGTTGGCGATGAAGTTCGAGGTCTCGGTGCCCTTGCAGTCGTCGATCTCCCGCGCCGACGTGGTGCCGGGCATGGGGATCGGGACGCGGGACACGAGCGAGTCCTTCACGTACAGCTGCACATCAACGCTCCCCGGCACCCGCTCGGACGGCACCACGCATGCCCGCGTCGGGCGCTGATCGGGCGCGTTCACCGCCGACCCGGCGGGCTGCTGAGCCGCCTGCTCACCACCGACGGTGGCCCAGCAGCCGATCCACGGCAGGAAGCGCGCATCGACCGACGCGCGTGGAGACTGGGCCTGGGCGAGACCGATGCTCGACACGAGGCCAAGCAGGACGATCGCCGATCGCATCGTTCCGGGCATGAGATCCTCTGCCTGCGGCTGGTTGGAATGCATCATGGGACGAATCTCAGTGAGCCGGTTCAATAGCGAACCTGAAAGCCAGCGGAAAGTCCGACACCGGACAACCCGATCCTGTCGAAGCCGGAGAAGCTCCCCCGCAAGGGAGCGCTGGCGGCGTCGTAGCGGGCCTCACCAGTGAGAGCGATGGACGGATTCACGTACCACGAAAGGCCGGCCGCCGCATAGCCCATCGGGGCCCACCCGTTGTCCTGCAGCGTCGACTTGAAGACGTCGAAGGACGCCGACTGGAAGTCGACGAAGTCGCCCTCCTGCTGAAAGCGCCACTGCATCACGCCGGCGCCGGCGGCCACGTACGGCACGAGACGGTTGGGGACCCATACCAGCCGGCTCACCGAGCGCCCGGGCGGCGTGAGGTTCCACTTGAGACCGAGCGTGATGGGCATGCGCGAGAAGCGCGTCATCTGCTCGATGGGCTGGTCGTTGTTGTCGACCCACTTCTTGTACTCCGAGTCGACCCGGCGGCGGCTCATCGCGACGCCGAGGACCAGTTCGCTGCGTTGCGTGAGGCCGAACGCGGCCTCGACGCTCCCCGTGAACGAGGCGTAGTCACTCGGTCCGAGACCAACGTTGGTGTTGGAGGCGCCACGCGGCATGAGCAGCCCGTTCACGAATTCGAACACGCTCCCGCTCGCATTGGGGCGCGCGGCGCCGGCCCGCACCGTGAGCGAGCCCGTGGGGCGCTTGAACAGATAGCCATCGCCACCGCGCTGCTGCGCGGTGAGCGTGGCGGGCAGCACAGCCAGCAGCGCGATTGACAGTCGCTTCAGCATGGGGGCTCCAGAAGGTCCACCTGCAATATACCCGTCCATTGACCCGTTGGTTCGCGTGCCGCCTCGCGATATGAGACGCGGCACGCATCGTGGGGTCAATCCCGTCAGCTGAAGTGACAGGAACAGCGGTGGAAGCGTTGCCGGACGCGTCGCCGGCGGACCCTGCCCCCCGGCGGGGCCCCTGACTGCCCGCTCCGCTCCGCCGCGCCGGGGGGCCGTCTGGCCCAACCGGCGCGACGATACCGACGCCCGTCAGCGGAGCGTCACCGCCTCAGAGATGCGCCCCGTGACACTTCTTGAACTTCTTCCCGGAGCCGCAGGGGCAGGCGTTGTTGCGGGGGGTGTTCTCCCAGCCGGCCGGCAGGGCGCCACCGCCCGCCTCGAGCGAGCGCACGGCGCCGGCGCCCACCACGGCTGGTGCCGAGCGCGCGACGGTCCGCGCCGGCTCCTCCCCCGCGGCATCGGCGGCGTCTTCCCCCACGAGCTCCGCGTCGACGATCTCCTCCTCGAGCTCGTCATCGGGCACGTCCTCGAGAATGCCGAGGGCGTTGTAGCGCTTGGTCGGACGCCCCCCCTCCGGACGTCCCATCGCGTCGGAGACGAACGGCGGCACGAACTCCTCGACCGGCGCCGGTTCAAAGACCAGCTGCGCCTTGAGGAAGCGTTCGGTGAAGGTGTTCGCGACGTCGTGCATGAGGTCCACGAACATCGTGAACGCATCCTGCTTGTACTCGACGAGCGGGTCCTTCTGGCCCCAGGAGCGATAGTGGATCGATGCGCGCAGCTGGTCGAGATCGTAGAGGTGATCCTTCCACTTCTCGTCGATCACGTTGAGCGTCACCAGCGACAGCAGGCGATCGGCGAAGCCGTTCCCCTGTTCGTCGGTGACCGAGTTGAGACTGGCCAACTTCGCATCGAACGCCTCGTGCACCGCGGCCACCGCCAACTGCTGCGCCCCTTCGAGCGTCGCCGGCTTGTCGGCGTCGGGGCCGAAACCGGGCACCTGCAGCATGTAGTGCATGAGCAGGTCCTGCTGCACGTACTCGAAGTCCCACTCTTCGGGCTTGTCGAACGTCGCCAGCGCCTGCTCCACGCGCCGCTGCACGCCGCGCTCGAGCATCTTGATCGCTTCGCCCTTGAGCTCCTCACCGCCCTCGAGTGCGAAGGCGCGCAGCGAATAGATGACCTCACGCTGCTGGTTCATCACATCATCGTACTCCAGCAGCCGCTTGCGCGACTGGAAGTTCTGGAGCTCGACGCGCTTCTGCGCCTGCTCGATGGAGCGGGTGATGAGCGGATGCGTGAGCACCTCGCCGTCCTGCGCTCCCATGCGGTCCATCAGCTTGGCGATGCGCTCCGAGCCGAACAGGCGCATCAGGTCGTCTTCAAGCGACAGGAAGAATTGCGAGGCACCGGGATCCCCCTGACGGCCCGAGCGGCCGCGCAGCTGGCGATCGATACGCCGCGACTCGTGGCGCTCGGAACCGATGATGTGCAGACCTCCGATCTCGCTGACGTCGATGTCCTTGCCGTCCGGATCCTTCACCACACTCGGCTTGGGCTCGATGACGCCGGCGCCGAGTTTGATGTCGGTCCCGCGGCCGGCCATGTTCGTCGCGATCG
>JBDHVK010000259.1:0-4322 GCA_039809645.1 Gemmatimonas sp. | reverse complement strand
ACCTGCATCCGCAGCTGCAGGCCGTGCTTCTCGGCTATCTGGAAACGATCAAGGCTGTCGAGGGTGAAAAGCCCGTCCAGCTGTTTGTGACCAGCCATTCCCCAAACTTTGCCAGCATTGCCGATCTCGATAGTCTCGCGTGCTTGGTCGACACGGAAGCATCCGTCGAGACATTCCTTCCACGCACGATAAGTTTCGAGAAGGGGAAGCGCGAGAAGCTGGAACGCTACCTAGATGTGACACGCGCCGAGCTGTTCTTTGCGCGCCGAGTCATATTCGTTGAGGGCGCTGCTGAACTGATGCTGGTTAGCGTGCTCGCTGAGAAGTGCGGGCACAAGCTGCGCGAACATGGCGTCAGCCTAATCAGTGTCGAGGGCTTGAACTTCGACTCGTTCCTGCCGCTGTTCGGCGCGAATGCTCTCAAGATCCCGGTTTCGATAATCACCGACGCCGACCCAGTTGCCGACCCCGAAGGCGACGAAGAGCCGCAGGCGATCTACCCCGCGCCCGGCGACGCAGTAACGGTCTCGGACAACACTGCCAAGATGAAGGGTGTCGAGGACGCATACGTCAAAGTCTTTCACGGTCTGAAGACGTTCGAGTACGACTTGGCGCTGCATCCGGAGAATCGTGCCGCGATGCTGACGGCGCTCAAGGAGCTGCATCCGAAGATCGGAGCCACCGTCGCCACTGCAGTAGAGGCGGCGGTCGGCGATGCGGGCAAGGCCCGCGCGCTTTTCAGCGGTATGTTCGAGCGTCCGCAGAATAACGTACAGAAGGGCCGCTTCGGTCAGGCACTCGCTCAGGTTATCGCGGACGGAACCGCATTCGTCGTACCGGACTATATCGGCGACGCGATCGCCCACGCCTGTCAGGTCAAGAAGGCCGACCAGAGCTAAACGTGATGCAGCCGTCCGCCGAGCAAATGCAGATCATTGGGGCGCCTGTGGCGCCAATGGCCGTGATTGCGTGTGCCGGCAGTGGCAAGACTTTCACTGCAGTTCGTCGGCTTGCGCATATGCGCCATCAGCTTGGCGATCGACGCGGGCGCGTCGCCCTTCTATCTTTCTCAAACGTCGCCGTAGACACGTTTCGACGTGAGTACCAGAGTTTGGCCGTGACTGGGGCCGGCAGAGCCTCACATGACCGAGTAGAAATCGGGACTCTAGACAGCTTCATCACAGGCCATGTTCTTCGTCCGCACGCTCACCGAACAATGGGCTGTGACCGGATGCCCTTTCTTATTGCCGGGACCGAGCCGTTTCTGCAAAACAGAGATTTCAAGTTCTGGGCACAGCCAGCTTCCGGTCAAGCATTCCCGGTAAGCCCCGCTCTTCTCTACAAAGTCATCGTGAACATGGAGACGGGACGAGCAACATTTCAGTACCGGCAGCAAGGTGCAGCGATCCCTATCAACAATGGCCCAGCAGTCGCAGCTCGTTTGGGCGCCGTCGGGGCGTACTCCCATGATCTAGGCCGCTACTGGTGCTACCGAACCTTGGTTGAGCAGCCCGCAATCCTTGGCGCATTGGTCCGCCGCTACCCTCATATCCTGATCGACGAAGCCCAGGATATTGGCACGGTGCACCAAGCCATCATCGAACTGTTGATCGGCGCTGGCTGCCAAGTTTCCCTAATAGGAGACCCGAACCAAGGAATCTACGAGTTCGCTGGTGCAAACGGAGCGTTTCTTTCGCTTTACGGACAGCGCGACGGCGTAACAGCGCTCGCGCTCACTAGAAACTACCGATCAGCGCCCTCCGTACTGGATCTAGCGAATCGGCTATCGACGCGCACCGACACGGCGGAAAGAGGTGCGCCCGAAACCACGCATGGCGCCTATTTCGTACCCTACAGAAATGCCGACAGAGAGAACCTCGTCGCCGCGTTTCGGACTGCAGTTCTGGCCGCCAACTTGAAGATTGAGCGATCTGCGGTTCTCTGCCGTAGCCGCGAGCTGGCAGACACGCTCTCGGGTAATGAAGGGGCACCCGGCCAGGGACTGGTTAAGAACTTCGCCCAAGCCGCCATCCTTCGTGATCAGCATCACGACTACATGGGTGCATTGAGGCTGGTTGCGGCAAGCATCGTCGGCCTGTTGGCAGATCCGCCTGCTGGACTCGTCGCTCGGATCGCTCGCCCTGATCGAACCGCGGATGATCGCGCAATGCGCCGCCTGGTTTGGGCGTTCACGCGCGACTCGGATATAGGGCTGCCGGCTGCGACGTTGATCGCTGACACGCAGTGGCATCAGTTCCTTCTTGAAAGGACCAGGACTCTGCTGGCGCAGATAGCGCAGAACCACGGCTACGCAAGCACCAATAACCTGGGCAATAAGCTCGCGAGAAGGGACTTGCCAAATGCTCCATTGATGGCAGCCGCCGACCTCACGGCATTGGATGTCACGCCACGCATCCGTGTGGACACCGTTCATCAAGCGAAGGGTGAAAGCCTGGACGCGGTGCTGTACCTCGCAAATCGGGAGCACGCCACCGAGCTGCTAACCGGCGTGACGACCGAGGTCGGGCGCATCGGCTATGTCGCAGTGACACGCGCGCGCAACCTTCTCTGGCTTGGCGTTCCTGCAAATGCGCTCGAGGATCTGCGGCCAGCACTTGCCGCTCGTGGTTTTCAAGAACTGGGTGCCGCAATCGTCGGGTGATGCGCTCTAAGTCAGTGCCTGCGCCGCGATCACCTTCATCGACGACGGCAGCAGTACCGGCGTGTGCGTCTTGCCCGCAACCCACGCGTCGATCATGTCCGCCCATTCCTGCAGCATGTGCCGCCGCTGCTCGGCGTACTGGGCGCGGTTGTACGTGCCGCGAGAAGACTCGTTGCGCTCATGCGCAAGCGCCTTCTCGATCCAGTCGCGGTTAAAGCCCATCTCGTTGAGGATCGTCGAGCCGGTTCGGCGCAGGTCGTGAACCGTGAACATCTCCAGCGGCAGATTCTCCGCCTTGGCCTTCTCGGCAATCTGCGACGTGACCCGATTGAGCGTACTCGCCGCGATGTGAACATCAGCGTCATAGCGGGATGGGAATACGTAGGGCGAGCTGCCAGCCATCAGCTTCAGCGCGGTGAAGATCTCCAGCGCCTGCCGCGACAGATAGACGCTGTGCGGCCGCCGCGCCTTCATGCGCTCCTTCGGGATCGTCCAGACGCCCTTGTCGAAGTCGATCTCGCTCCACATGGCCTTCGCCAGTTCGCTCTTGCGCACGAGCGTCAGCAGGATCATCCGCAGCGCCAGGCGGTGGATATGCGCGAACGACACCTTGTCGATCAGCGTGAACGCGATCCGGATCTCCTCGGGGCTGAGCGCTCGCTCACGCGGCTTGAACGTGGCGATGGAAGTCGGCGCCACCTCGTTGGCCGGGTTCGGCACCTTGTGACCGTGCAGGTTCGCGAAGTTGTAGATGCCCTTCACGATGTCCCGGACGTGGATGGCCGTCGCGGGCGACCCACGGTTCTTGATCTTCAAGCACAGGATGCGTACGTCGTCGGACGACACCTCCGGCAGCAGGCGGTTCGAGAGTTCGGGTTCCACCTCGCGCCGGTAGATGCCCTTGCGCATGGTGCGGGTGCTTTCCGCCATCGGACCCTCGTCCAGCCACTTGGTGGCGAACTGGCCCAGGGTCTGGGCGGCTGCGAGCTGGCGCTTCTCGCGCTGCTTCACCCGGGCCGGCGAGTGCCCCTGGGCGAGCGTGTTCCGGGCGGCGATGCACTTCTCGCGGGCGGCGGACAGGGTTAGCCCCGCCGGGCCGTACCGACCCAGGGTGAGGGTCTCGCGCCGGTTGCTGATCCGGTAGTCGAACCGGAACGTGATGGTCCCGGCCGGGGAGACGGTCACGTACATCCCATCCCGGTCCGTCACTTTGTACGGCTTTTCCCGGGGTTTCAGCTTCTTCAGGGCGATGTCGGTAAGCATGGCGGGCCCCTGTTCTGGCGCCGGCCGATTTTACCGTCAGAACCCTGTTTCGCTCAATCCGCAGCCGTGAAAACACGGGTTTCTGGCACTTTTGCCCTGAAATTCTGCAGTTTCTTCGTCCGTGATACCGTCGATCGTATGACGGTAAAAATGAGGGCCTTTAGGGGTGTCCGGAATCCTTACCGTCAGATTTACCGTCAGACTGTCCCGCTTGGTGCCGATAGATGGCGATAGGTACAGAATGGTTATTTATTATTATTCAGTAACTTAGGTTCCTCTTTCGTGGGTCACGGATAGACCGCGAAAGGCACCTAATCACTCCCACTCGATCGTCGCCGGTGGCTTGCCGGAGATGTCGTACACCACGCGCGAGATGCCGGCGACTTCGTTGATGATG
>JBDHVK010000258.1:0-4368 GCA_039809645.1 Gemmatimonas sp. | reverse complement strand
CGAGCCGGCCGTCCTGCACGAGACGCACGGCGAGTGTGGCAGCGATCGGCTTGGTCACCGAGGCGATGTTGAACGGGGTCTCGGGGGTGACGGGCGTGTTGCGCGCGAGGTTCGCGAGCCCGAAGCCACGCGCGAGGACGACCGTGGTGTCGTGGAGGGCGACGACGGCGAGGCCGGGGATTCTCAACGCGGCACGCAGTGAATCCGCGTGCTGCGCGAAGCGGCTGGAACGCACGTCGACGTCAGTCACCTTGACGTGCGCGCACGCTCCTGCCAGCGAGAGCAGCGAGAGCAGCGATAGGCGACTTCCAGAGAAGGCCGACAGGCGGATCATACTCATGCTTACGGGCCTCGCCGCCATTTGTGCCAAGGAACGGTACCTCGCCGCAATTGTGGATCAGAGCTCCGGGATACCCAGCCCACGCAAATAGCGGTAGGTCTCGTTGTAGAATGCCGGCTGAATTGTCGGATCGGCCTTGGACCCTGGAGGCACAAAGATGGCCATCCCCTGTCGTGCTCGCGTCAGTAGAACGCGATAGGCATTCAGCAAGTAGCGCTGACGGGTGTCCTTCCTGACCTGTTCCCAACGACGGCCCTTGAAGCTGTGGTGCGACCACCCGTCACGACCACGACGCAGATCGGCATCCCAACTCATCAGCGTCCAGTCGAGCTCGAGGCCCTGAGTCTGAAATTCGGTGGCGGCGTCTTCGAGGTAGAAGGATGAACGCGTATCGGTAGCGTCGGCGAGAAAGTAATGGATCGGGTCGATATCGACACGTACGTCGATGCAATACGCCTTCAGACGTTGTGCCTGTGATGATGCCACCAGACCAAAGCGCTCACTCCCGCGGGCCTGATCACGAATCCACGCTTTGGCGGCAGATCGTTCGCGGGAAAGGACGATCGGATAGCGCGGCAGCACGTTGCCAAGCAGCTCTCTGGCTCGATCGATGTCCGAGTCCAGCGTGGCCTTGATGAACCCCGCGAGTTGCTCCGCACGAAACGATCGCATTGAGACGGCGAGGTGCAACGAGTCGTGCTGTTCTGTATGTGCGTGTGCCCCGAGCCGCTGCAGGGCTCTTCCAGCGGCATACTCGCTGTCATGCAGCTCGGGCGAGAGGTACGTGTGCCAGTGAGGAAAATGGTGTCGAACGGCGTCAAGCCAGGTTTCGATCCCCGCCTCGCCGGTATTGATCTCTTGACCGCCTCCCACGAGACACACCACGACCGCCCAGTCTGGGTGTCTGTCCATGTAGGAGAGCAGGAACTCGGGTTCGGACATGCCGAAGTTGGCGACACCCTTTCGCTGCTTCATGAACTGGGCGGTCTTCTCTCGGTTCCACGCACGTTGCGCCTCATCGAAGATCGCCACGTGTTCGACGGGAGGGCGTGACGAATCGCGCAACCCCTCATCTCGGAAGTGATGAACGTTCTGAATAAACGGCTTCACTTCCTGCTCAATCACGCCTTTGCGCCGACTCGTGCCGCCCGCAGTGCGCTCGCGCTGCATTCCGTCTCGTACCAGCGCTTCACGCAGCACCTTCACCAGCGGACCGTTCCCGGAGAGGAACACGGCGTGCATGTCGTCGCCGCCCAAGTGCTGCGTGGCGATGTTGAGCCCAACGAGCGTCTTCCCAGCTCCCGGCACCCCAGTAACGAAGACGATCGCCTTCTCCCGCTGCGCTCGACTTCGGTTGATGATCTCCTCAACACACTGCGTGGTGGCGAACAGGTTGCGGGCACCAGCGTCGCTCCGCGCAATGTCCTGTACCGAATGTCGTGCGTAGAGCGCCTTGGCCGCTTCGACAATCGTTGGGCTTGGCCGATATGACGAGCGCGCCCATGCATCGGCATTGAGGCGGCCCGGCGAGGCAAGCGAAAGTGCGCTCCGTACGGCCTCGGCCACCGTCGACGCGTTGACTCGAATCGGCGGATAGACACCGTCCGCGTGCGGTGCGGCCCATTCGCTGTCGGAGTAGTCAGCCTGTGTTGCGCAGAGAACGGGGAAGATCGGCGCCGCGCGACTGGCCTCGTGGAAGTTCTTCAGATCGAGAGCGTAGTCCCACGCCTGATTGTAGTGCGCAGGTGTGTATCGGGACTCGCCAACTTTGAACTCGATCGGCACCACCGCCGAGGACGCCACCACGACCCCGTCGATTCGACTACCGAGACGTGGGACATCGAACTCGAGGTACACTGACCCATCGACGTCTGCGAGCGAGTCTTTGAGGAGGCGGATCTGCTCCTTCCACGCGTCGATCTGCGAGCCTTCGACCGACCGACCGCTCGCGCCAGCGAGGCTGCCAAGCACCGATGCGTCATCACTCGCTTGGAAGGACGCAATGGAAGCCCCGTAGTAGGCGGACACGCCGACGGATTCATTGGACTGCGACATGCGGCGAAGCTACGGCCGACGCTTCGGTCTCCGCCAGGTACCTTCCCGAAGATCTGTCGCCACTGGTCCCAGCGCGCTGATTGCGCACTCAACGGGCGACGGCGTAGGCGAGCATTCGCGCTAGCAGCGGCTGTCGCAGTGCCAACATGACAAACGGCCGCTCCGTCGCTCCCCCTTTCGCTCGCAGCATCCTCACCGCCGCCGCGCGCTGTCGCGCCGACCCCCCCGTCACGCCGCCCGTAAGCCTCACCAACGGCGCCAACCGCACAAACCCCTCCCGCTCCGCCGCACTGAACCCTGCGAACGGATCGCCCTCAGGCAACCCCAGCTCGCGCGCCAAGTCCAGCGCAATCTCCCACGCCGCCGCGCGGTGATCGTGCGGATGCGTCCGCTCCAGCAGCTGCGCCGCCCCGTGCGCGCACCGCGCGAGCCAGGGCTCCGGGAAGTACGGATAGGCTTCCCCGCCGGGTAGTACGAGCTGCAACGTACCGTGCGCCAGCGCCCGCAGTGTGGCCGCCGACGACTTCTTCGCGCGTGATCCCGCCAGGCGCGCAGCCTCGCGCTCGGCGCGTTCGCGTAAGGTCGGCTCGTAGGGCCGGAACCCCATGCGCCAGTAGAACCAGTACGCACCACTGGCGATGGCTTCGTCGTTGTCTTCACCAAACTGTACGGCGTCCACCACAAAGCGCGTCACACCAAAGAGCGTGTGAAAGGCGCGCAGCGCCTGCTGCCACAGGAACGCCGCCTCCGAGCCGCGATAGGGCGTGAAGATGTTGAGTCCGGTGTTGGCCTGATGCCAGAGCGGCGTTACTCCTCCGTAGCCCACCGGCACACCATTCGAGAAGAGCACGTAGCCGTAGTTCGACTCGAGACTCAGACGGCGCTCGGGGCGCACGCCCAGCACGGCCAGCGCGACACCCTCACCGAGCGGACACCACCAGACCTCCGCCGGATTCGCCTGCGAGAAGGCATAGACCTCGCGGCACCGAGCCGCGAGCGTCGCGCGCGCCACATCGATCACCGCGGCGGCATCGGCCTCCGGTAGCAACGCGATACCCGGGAGTGGCTGCGCAATGCCCGCGATCGGATCGCCCACCACGCGCCGCATCGCCTTGCGCGTGGCCACCGTGTCCACCGCCAGCGCGTTGTGCGTCACCGAAGCCGGCGATTTGGCCAACGACCAGCGCATCTGTGGCGCATTGAGATCGTATTGGGCACGGAACGCCGCGTACGCCGCCGGCGGCGCGGCCGCAGCGCTGGCCATCAGCCACGCCAGCGCGCTCTCCCGCGCGCGATCGCGCTCACCGTCCATCCAGGCGCGCGTGCTGAAATCACCGCTCTCGAAGCCGTCGTCCTCCGCCGGATGCAACAGCGGACGGATCATCGCATCGATCGCGCTCGTATCCTCGATCGCCGCCCAATCCACCTCGGCCGCGAGCGGCCAGCGCGACGTGATCCACTCCGCGATCTCGGCGGTGGGCGTGTACGCGCTCACGCTCCCCGTCATTCCCGTATCGTTGGCCAGCGCGCGCTGGCGCGCCGAGAGCGCGCGAAGCGCCGGCTCCACCCGCGCAAGCGCTCGCCGCGACGTCGCCTGGACTTCGACAGAATCCGGGAAGGCGCAGAGGAACAGCAGATCGTCGTGCAGCGCGTCGAGCGCCGCGAACGTCCGCACGCGCACGCCTCGACGCGCGATGGCGCGCACCAGCGCAAGCTTGGCCGCCGATGCCGCCGGATCGTACTGACTACGGAGAGGCCGGAGCGCCGCGCAGGCCGCGGCGGTGATGGGCCGGAGGGAGGTCCGCATACCGCGAGCATGCGAAAACCGACCCACGCGCGGCGTCGGGGATTTCCTCCATCGCGGTGCGAACTCCTTTACAGCATGCGCTCAGAGATAGCTGAGCAACCGGCTTGGATGGCGCTGCTTCACCCCGGCAAACCACCGGCAGAGCGGCAGCATCCAGAGGACGATC
>JBDHVK010000257.1:0-4374 GCA_039809645.1 Gemmatimonas sp. | reverse complement strand
CCCCCCTCCCATGTCCCTCTTCCAAGACCTCGAGTCCGAGCTCGCCGCCCTCAAGGCCGCCGGCACCTACAAGCGCCTCAATCATCTCGAGGGGCCGCAGGGCGCCCGCGTGCGCATGGAAGGGCGCGGCGAAGTGATCGTGCTCTCGTCGAACAACTACCTCGGGCTCGCCAATGAACCGAGTGTGGTGCAGGCGGGCATCGATGCGCTGCACCAGTTCGGCGCGGGTACGGCCAGTGTGCGCTTCATCTGTGGCACCTTCACGGTGCACCGGGAGCTCGAAGCGGCGCTCGCCCGGTTCGTCGGCACCGAGGCGAGCATGAGCTACGTGTCGGCGTGGAACGCCAACGAGGCGCTCACGGCGACCATCGTGCGCGAGGGGGATTTCGTCATTTCCGACGCCCTCAACCACGCCTCGATCATCGACTCGATCCGCCTCGCCAAGGCGATCACGAAGTGCACGACGGCCGTCTACAAGCACGCCGATCTGGACGATCTCCGCGAAAAGCTCCGCGCGAACAAGGATGCCAAGCGGAAGCTCATCTGGACCGACGGCGTCTTTTCAATGGAAGGGGCGATCGCGAAGCTGCCGGAGATCGTGCAGATCGCGCGCGACGAAGGCGCCATTGTGGTGATGGACGATTCCCACGCCACCGGCGTGCTGGGCAAGACCGGGCGTGGCACCGCCGAGCATTTCAACATGGTCGGCGAAGTCGACATCATCACCTCGACGCTCGGCAAGGCGCTCGGTGGCGCGGCCGGTGGATTCATCGCCGGCCCGGCGTCGCTGTGCGACATCATGACGCAGCGCTCGCGGCCGCAGCTCTTCTCCAACGCGCTCCCGCCGACGGTCGCGGCGAGCGCACTGCAGTCGGTTCGGTATACCGAAGCGCATCCGGAGCTGGTGACGCGGCTGCACGAGAACGCCCGCTACTTCCGCGGCGCCATCCAGGAGGCGGGCTTCCATCCGCTCCCCGGTGAAACGCCGATCGTCCCCATCATCGTCGGCGAAACCGCGTTGGCGATCCGCATGAGCGACCTGCTCCTCGATCGCGGCGTCTTCGTGACCGGCTTTGGGTTCCCCGTCGTGCCGCAGGGTCAGGCGCGCGTGCGCTGTCAGGTCTCCGCGGCGCACACGAAGGAAGATCTGGACGCGGTCGTGGCGGCGTTCAAGTCGGCGGGTAAGGTCGCCGGTCTGCTGTAGACCTTCGCGCACGCGGTGGCCGTTCGCGCAGTGCCGGCTGCAATCACTACTATATAGATGCAATGTCGACGCTCGTCCTCCCGCTGATCCTGTTTCTGGGGTTCATCGGCTTCCGCATCGCCAGCATCATGGCGACGCGGAAGCGCGAGGCGGAGCTGCGTGCGGCGTGGCGAGCGGAGGTCGAGGCGCAGCGCGCCGCCACCGCGAGCGTCGCGCAGGAACTGCGCGTGCCGCTCGCGGCGATCATGAGCGAAGCCGAGCGGCTGCAGGCGAACGTCGTCGGACCAACACCGGCCGAGCTCTCCGCCGCGCTCGCGACGATTCGCGCCGCGGGCGCGCGGGTGCACACCCTCGTCGACGGGCTGCTCGTCGATCCGGACGGCGGCGCGCCACGGTGAACGACGCCGGCGCCCGAGTCTATACCGCGGATCCGCTGTCGCTCGAGCAGCTGAGCGACATCCGCGCGTTTGTCCGGGACGCCCTCATCGCGTTGGGATGCAGCGCCGCCATCGACCCGTGCGCGCTGGCGGTGGACGAGGTGTGCGCCAATCTCGTGGAGCACGCCAGCGCGGCGAGTCACGATGCACCAACCCGCATCTGGGTGCAGCGGGACGGTTCGGACGCCATTATCGTGGTGGAGGATCACGGCACCCCGTTCGATCCGGCCAACGCCCCGCCCCCCAACCTCTCCACCAACCTGGATGATCGCCCCATTGGCGGTCTCGGTTGGTTTTTCGTCAAGCAACTGATGGACGGCGTACACTACACCTCCACGCCAGCGGGCAGCGGCCAGGTCAATCGCCTGACGCTGACCAAGCGCGGTGCGTGCGCGCCACCACCCGACTCGCCCCCCGCCTGACCATGCAGATCGTCATCGAAGAGCACGGCCATGTCACGGTCGTCGCCGTCACCGGCAGTATCGACGCCCTCACGGCGGACACGCTCGTGAAGGCCATGCTCGAGCAGTTGCAGCTGGGGCGCACGCGGCTCATCGCCCACTTCGCCGGCGTGGAGTACACGAGTTCCGCTGGGCTGCGCGTGCTGCTCACCACCCTCAAGGACGCACGCCAGCGGGGCGGCGATCTGCGCCTCGCCGAGATCCGACCGAATGTGAAGCAGGTGCTCGACCTGTCCGGTTTCACGAGCATCCTCAAGTGCTTCGCCGACGTGCCGTCGGCGGTCGCCAGCTTCCCGGCGTGAACGAGCGCGTGAGCGAACGAGACCGTCAGCCCGGCGTCGCACTCGTCATCGGGTCGGGGAGTGTGAAATGCGCCGCTTCGATCGGCCTCATGAAATGCTTCCATGAGGAGCAGATCCCCATCGAGCGCGTCGTGGGGTGCAGCGGTGGCTCGATCTACGCCGCGGCCATCGCGCTCGGGCACGACTCGGCCACGGTACAGGCACTCACGACGCAGCTGTGGACACGTGAGGTCACCGGGCAGTCCGATCGCCGCGCCCTCTTGAGCATGGTGTTCCCGCGGCTCTTCGGGTTCGACGGCTGGTTCGGCCTCAAGAAGGATGCGCTGGTGAACGAGCGGCTCAAGACGGCATTCGGCGAGGCGACGTTCGCCGACTGCAAGATCCCGCTGCACATCACCGCCACCGACTTCCGCACGGGCGAACAGGTCACGATTTCGGAGGGGCGCATTCGCGACGCGGTGCGCGCGAGCATCGCCATTCCCTTCGCGTTCGCCCCCTGGGAGATCGATGGTCGCATGCTCGTGGACGGCTTTCTCTCTGATCCGTTGCCGGTGGGTGTCGCGATTCGGGAGGGCGCGCATGTGATTGTGGCGATGGGCTTCGAGAGTCCCAATCAGGAGCGGATCACCTCGGGTGGTCGCTTCGCCTTTCAGCTGAGCAGCATCATGACCAACAACCTGCTGCGAGCGTCGTTCGCCTTTCACGGGCTGGCGCATCACAGCGAGGTCATCGCGGTCATCCCCCAGTTCTCCGAGCGAATTCGTCTCTTCGACACGGCCAAGATTCCGCTGCTGGTGCGCGAAGGCGAGGCGGCGATGCGGGAGCA
This sequence comes from Gemmatimonas sp., assembly GCA_039809645.1. Taxonomy (GTDB): domain Bacteria; phylum Gemmatimonadota; class Gemmatimonadetes; order Gemmatimonadales; family Gemmatimonadaceae; genus Gemmatimonas. The sequence goes on along the minus strand of JBDHVK010000257.1, from coordinate 1,144 downwards.
GCTGCCCTATCTCCGTCGCCTGCTGGCGGCGTCACCCAGCGCCTGACGTCGCATGGCATCGCGCGCGCGCATCGGCCTGGTGATCGGTTCGGGTGGCATCAAGTGTGCCATGGCCATCGGGCTGCTCAAGGTGCTCGCGCGTGAGGGCATTCCCGTGGACGTCGCCGTGGGGTGCAGCGGCGGATCCATTTACGCCGGACTGTTCGCGCTCGGCGACGATATCGACGTGATGGAGGAGCAGTCGCAGCATCTCTGGCGCGACCTGTTCACGAAGCTCCACTACCGCTCGATCATCCGCACGGTGGCACCGGCGCTGTTCGGGTATCACGAGCAGGTCGGGATCATCGACGATCGTCGCGTCTGGAAGACGCTCGAGGCGGCGTTCGGCGCGCGCACCTTTGCCGACTGTCGCTTTCCGTTTTACGTCGCAGCGACGGATTATCGGACGGGCGAGAAGGTCACGCTGCACGAGGGTCGCCTGCTCGATGCGGTGCGTGCGAGCATCGCCATTCCGCTGCTGCTTCGCCCGTGGCCGGTGCACGACCGGTTGCTCGTCGACGGCGGCGCATCGAATCCGCTCCCCATCGACGTCGCGATCCGCGAGGGGTGCGACATCATCCTGGCGATGGGCTTCGAAAGCCAGATGACAGCCAACGTCACCGGGCTCACCGAGGCGGTGGGGCGCACGTCCACCATCGTCACCAATCATCTGCTGCGGGCGACCTTCGCGTTCTACAGCGCGGCGCATCATGCCGAAGTGCTGCCCATCGTTCCGTTGCTCGAACGCGATGTGGGACTCACCGATTGGCAGGAGATCCCGTACCTGATCGAACAGGGTGAGAAAGCCGCGTACGAGCACGTCCCCTATCTGCGCCGGCTGCTCGAATCACAGGGAATCGAGCCGACCTTTGCCGGATCGGGTCAGCATGCGGTGCCGACCGACCTGCCCATCATTCCGCCGGCGTGAGACGAGCGGTCACGCGGTAAGCTTTTGGGCGGGTGGAGCCTTGTGTCCTGGCCGCCGTTTCCCTCAATGGAGTCCTGCAATGCGCGCCCTGTTTCCTGCTGCTGTCGCGCTCGCCCTGACGGTTTCCTCGGCGGGAGCCCAATCGTTGCGCGTCGCGAGTGCGCCGGCGGTGCGCAT
>JBDHVK010000256.1:0-4376 GCA_039809645.1 Gemmatimonas sp. | reverse complement strand
TCGCGCGCAAGCCACGCCGGTGGAATGAACCCGACCGGGCGCAAGCCAAGTGCCCAGAGGTACAGCACGCCGCGGCGAATGCGCGTCCGCGCCTCCGAACGATCGAGCGTCAGGAATTCTCCTTCGGCCGCCGTTCGACCGACCGCGCGGAAGTGATCACGCACCCCGCGCGGCGAACCCTTTTCGTCATGCCGCTCGCCGTGCAGGAACACCTCGGCGCCTTCGGCCGCTCGCTCGCGAATCCATTCCACGAAGGGCTCCGCCTGCGCAAGCGGCCACCGTCCGTGCCAGTTGGGCACGACGAACAATGCCGGGGTGAATCCCGCGTCGCGGCTCGCCTGCCACAGCCGTTGGACGGCGAGCGCGTGTGGCGGCGCGACATCGTGAATGGACGCGAGCACGCGCGGTGTGGCAGCGGTCATGATCATGTGCGGAGGCCGCGGTACACGGCGAAGAGGCGGTCGAGAACGATGGGCCACGCGTGATGGACTTCGGCGAACACCCGGCCGCGCGCTCCAATCAGCGCCGGCTCGATACTGAGCAGGTCGATCGCGCGGTTCGCCAACGACTCGGCCCGGCCCGACTCGAAGCACATACCGGCGCCGCTGGCACGCACCTGCTCGGCGACGCCGCCGCGATCGGCGGACAACACCGGCGTACCGCACGCCAGCGCTTCGAGTGCGGCCAGACCGAACGTCTCCACCGGACTGGGCGCCACGACCATGTCGAGCGCGGCCAGCAGCTGCGCCACACGAGCGCGATCGTTCTGAAAGGGCAGGAAATGCGTGCGCGAGGCGTAGGGATGCGCGCGGAGGCGCGCCTCCTCCGGCCCCGTGCCGATCAGGACCAATCGCGCGCCGGTGGCTCGCTCGACGGCCGGCCACGCGTCGAGCAGGAGCGACACCGCCTTCTCGCTGGCAAAGCGACCGAGAAAGCCCGCGAGGGGTGACGCCGGCAATCCCCAGCGGGCGCGCGTGCGGCTGGCGCTCGCGCGCAGCGCCGGAGTGAACCGTGCCGTGTCGACGCCGAGGGGGATCTCGACCAGTCGGTCCACACCAGCGGCCTCGAGCTCCTGTCGCGCCGAGCGCGACGCGACAATCGTGACCGCCGCCAGGTCGTTGAGTCGACGGAGGTACGCGCGGGTTGCCCGCCCGGCGAGTCCACCGAGTCGGGGCGCCGCCTCGAGCGTACGATCGATCAGTCCCGTGATGTTCGTATGGTGAAAGCACACGACCGGCACACCCATGCGTCGCGAGGCGGGCGCGATGATCCACGGCACGAGAAACGGACTGCCCACTTCGATCACATCGGGACGCTCGTGCTGCACAATCGCGGCGAGTGATCGCGTGGCGAGCATGAAGCGGTAGGGGCGGTGCCGCGGGATTCGGGGTCCCTGCAATCGATAGCGTCGCACCCCGGGCCGCTCGTCGATGGCATCACATTCACCGGGCACCACCACCACATGCCGCAGCTCGTCGCGGGCCGATATGTACGCCGCTTTCTCGTCGAGATACGTGCGAATGCCGCCCGACGTCTCGCCGTACCACTCGGTGACATCGAGGACGCCGAACGCACGCCCGCCCCGCTGCCGGGGCGGCAGCCGGCCATGATCGAAGCCCATCACCGCTGGCGCTAACCCAGCACGGGAAACGCAGTCACCAGCGCAATGGCCTGCCCCACCAGGACGTCTCCGGGATAGTGCACGCCCAGCACCACGCGGGAGAAGCCAACCAGCCAGGCGAGGAGCAGGAGAGGCATTGCCAGCGAGGGAAACGCCGAGGCGAAGCCCACCGCGACCGCCATGGCCGCGCAAGCATGTCCGCTCGGAAAGGAAAAGCGGTCGGGTACTTCCACCAGGTTCGGTAGCGCTTCTCCGGCGACGGGTCGCGGACGACCGACCGTCCGCTTGATGATCTGCACCACGCCGTGCGAGACCCCGAGCAGCAGGAGGGCTTTCCACGCGGTCAGCCACGAGACGGCTGGCAGCGCGAGGGAGCCCAGGCACAGCCCGATGCTTGCCCGGGCACCGCCGGCGTGCGTGATGCCACGCCAGAACACGCGAGCAGCGACACTGCCCGACGGCCGCAGGAGAAAGCGGGAGAAGAGCGCGCGATCACGCGCGTCCAGACGACTCAGCCAAGTGGTCATGGACCGCAAAGCTCGACCAGCTCGGTGACGTCCCAGCCGTCATCCGGCGACGACCACGTCACGGCTCCGTGTCGAAGCCGGGACGTCTGCAGAGGGTGCTACCTTCCGAGTGGGTAGAGCGAGACGCCCACGTTGACGCGTGTCTGCGTGCTCTTGAACGTGCCAGCCGGCGCGTTTGTGCTCAGCTGGTTGGCGCGCGTCAGGTTGCCGTATGTCCAGAGCGCGGCACCGTTGAGCGCGATGTGCGGGGTGACGAAGAGCTGCACCCCCGCGCCGCCGGTGGGAGCGATGCTCTTGAAATCCTCGCCCTTCGACGCCGAGCGCGCGGTCGCGCCGCCGGTGGCGAAGACCTGGAATGGCGAACCACTGCCCAACACGTTGAGGCGCAGGAGGGCGTCGTACTGCGTCAGCGTCACATCGGCCGCATCACGGGTGAGCACGCTGCGGTCGAAGTTCGCCAGCACGGCCCATCGGTTCCCGGCAAGCCCGGCGTGCAGGCCGAACCCGCTGCCGAACTTGAGATCCTCGGCGGCACCCTTCACGCTCACGGAGCTGCCGGAGTACTGAATGCCCAAGAAGGGTCCGGCCTGCGCCTGCGCAGCGTGAGTCAGTGCCAGAGAAACGAGTGCACCGGCGGTGATGCGGCCCCACATCGGGATGCGTTTTTGCATCGCGGCTCCTGGTAAAGGTAAATTGCGGTCAACGTGCCTGCATACCCGGCGTCGCGCCGTCCGGTTTGGCCCGACGGTGGCGCAGATCACTAATTTTGCCGGATGCCCTCCCCCCTCCAGCTCACCCGGGCCGAGATGCAGGCCCTTGGCGAGCGCGCCCTCCAGATGGTCATGGACCGTCACGAGCAGGTGCGCGCCATGCACACGACCCAGAGCATTTCGCGCGCCGAGGCCCAGCGCCTCCTGCACGCACCGATCAACGAGGCCCCCGAGCCGGTCAGCGGGCTGCTCGACATCCTCGAACACGACGTCTTCCCGAACAGCTTCAAGGCCGATCATCCGCGCTTCTACGCGTTCGTACCGAGCCCATCGAATTTCGTGAGTGCGGTGGGGGATTTTCTGACGAGCGGCCACAATGTCTTCAGCGGACACTGGCTGGCGTCGAGCGCAGCCTCGCAGATCGAACTCACCGTGCTCGACTGGTTGCGGACCGCCTGCGGATTTCCGGCCGAGGCCGGCGGCATCTTTCTGAGCGGCGGCTCCATGGCCAACCTTTCGGCGATCGTGGTGGCGCGCGAAACGCGATTGGGCGGCCACGACCCCAACGCGGTCGTGTACTACTCCGACCAGACCCACTCGTCGATGTCGAAGGGGTTACGCGTGCTGGGCTTTTCCAGCCAACAGCGGCGCGCGGTCGCGACCGATGGGGCGTACCGGCTCGATGTGGCGGCGCTCGAAGCGTCGATCGCGGCCGACCGTGCCATTGGGATGCGCCCCTTCTGTGTGGTCGCGAACGCCGGCACCACGAACACCGGCGCGGTCGATCCGCTGCCGGCGCTCGCCGATCTCTGCGCCCGCGAAGGGCTCTGGCTGCATGTCGATGGCGCGTACGGTGCGGCGGCCGTGCTGCACCCGCGCGGTGCAGCGGCGCTCGCCGGATTGGGGCGCGCCGACTCGATCACGCTCGATCCGCACAAGTGGCTCTTCCAGCCCTTCGAGATCGGCTGCCTGCTGGTGCGCGACGCGCGCCTCATGGCACAGGCGTTCCGGGTGGAGGAGGATGACCACGCCGACTATCTGGCCGACATCGCCCCGCACATCCAGGAGGATGTGAACTTCTTCGAGCGCGGCATTCAGCTCACGCGCTCGTTCAAGGCGCTCAAGCTGTGGCTCTCCCTGCGCACGTTCGGGCTCGCCGCGTTTCGCGACGGCATTCAGGTGGGATTCGATCTCGCCGACTTCGCGCAGGAATGGCTGATCGCGAGCGGCAAGTGGGAGATCGTGACGCCGTCGCAGATGGGGATTGTGACGTTCCGCTGGAAACAGGCGGGGTTGAGCGACGCCGAGACCGATGCGCTCACGGCGCGCATGGTGGACCGACTCCGGGTCGATGGCTACGCGACGGTCATGAGCACCCTGCTCCGCGGGCGCCCTGCACTTCGCCTCTGTCCCATTCACCCGGCGGCCACCACGACGGAGATGGCCGCCACGCTGGAGCGGCTGACGCGCTTCGCCGAAATGGGGTAGGTGTGCGGCGGTCACGGCGAGGTCTCGGCT
>JBDHVK010000255.1:0-4376 GCA_039809645.1 Gemmatimonas sp. | reverse complement strand
CACGGTCGTTAAGCCTGATAGCGCCGATGGTACTCCGGGCGAGAGCTCGCGGGAGAGTAGGCCGTCGCCGGCACCCCTTCGAACCCCCCGTCCCTCCCTGCGAGGGATGGGGGGTTCGTGTTTATACTTGTCGCTATCGATGACCTCACTCCCCAAGGCGTCCGTGGCGCCTCGCCCGATCGACGCCCGCCCCATGAGCCGTCAATGACCCGCGCCGGCATTGTCACTGTCGCGGGCTTCCCCAATGCCGGGAAGTCCACCCTCCTCAATCGCCTCGTCGGCGAAAAGCTCGCCATTACGTCGAGCAAGGCGCAGAGCACGCGCCATCGCATCGTCGGGATTCGCACCGAAGGCGATGCCCAGATGGTCATCCTCGATACGCCCGGACTGCTCGAACCGCGCGACACGCTGCACAGCGCCATGCGCAACGCCGCCCTCTCCGCCGTCCGTGACGCCGATGTGCTCGTGCACGTGGTGGACGCCACCGGCACCATTCCGGAAAGCTTCCAGCAGGCCGCCCAGCTCGAGCACGCGCCGCGAGCAACCACACTGCTCGCGCTCAACAAGAGCGATCTGCTGACCGAAGCGCAGCGCGACGCCCTCCGTGTGCTCTATCCCGAGGCCGTCTTCCTCTCCGCCTCGACCGGCAGCGGTGTCGACGCGCTGGTGAGCGCCATCACGGGCAAGCTTCCCGTCAGCCCCTATCTCTATCCGGACGATGAGATCTCCACGCAGCCGGTGCGGTTCTTCTGCGCCGAGTTCGTCCGGGAGACAGCGCTTGATCAGCTCGGCGACGAGCTACCGCATGCGCTGGCGTGTGAAATCGAGGAGTTTCGCGAAGGCTCCTCGCCGCTGTACATTCGGGCCGTCCTGCACGTTGAACGCGACAGCCAGAAGCGCATTGTGATCGGAGCCAACGGCCAGCAAATCAAGAAGCTTGGAAAGAGTGCTCGCGAAAAAATCGAGCGCTTCATTGGGCAGCCCGTCTACCTCGATCTCTGGGTCAAGGTGCTTCCGAATTGGCGACGCAACCGCAACGCGGTGCGCCGGCTCGGTTACGGCGATCCGGACCAGAAGCCTTGATGCGATCGCGTCGCCTTCGCCAGTGGCTCGCTGTGGCCTTCGTGGCTGCGGGGAGCGCACTGTCGCGTCCCGCCGCCGCGCAGAATGGCGGCCTGTATCTGCTGATGCCCTTCGGCGCACGCGCCGTGGGGCAGGGCGAAGCGGTGGCCGCCGATACGACGCTGGGCAGCGAGGGGATCTGGTGGAACCCAGCCGCGCTCGCTCGCATGACGCGCCAGGAGCTGGCCCTTCATCACTCGGCCACCGTCGTGTACGAGACGGCCGATATGCTGACCTACGTACGGCCGTCCAAGGTGCTCGGCACACTCGCCGCGTCTGCCTACTGGGTCAACTACGGCAACCAGGACGCTACCGACATCAACGGTCAGCCGGTTGGCAAGATCACCAACCGCAACTATCAATTGGCCGTCGCCTACGCGACCCCGATGGGGAAGCGGCTCAGCGCCGGCCTGACGTACAAGTTTGCCATGCTCCGCTTCCAGTGCAGCGGAACGTGCGGCGATCAACCGGTCATCTCGGGCTCGACGAGTGCGTTGGACGTCGGTGCGCAGTACGCGCTGCCGACGGCCACGCCGATATCGCTCGGGATCTCGGTTCGAAATCTCGGACCAGCGCTGCAGATGAAGGACGCAGAACAGGCCGACCCTCTCCCGCGCGTCGTGCAGATGGGCGTTCGTGTGCAGGTGCCGAGCAAGGCGCTCGCCGCGCGGAAGACCACGCTGGATGTCGCCGCCGACATCGTCAACGCGCCGGCACTCGACGGCGCGGCTGGTGGCTTGGGCGTGACGTTCGCATACGACAAGCAGCTCTTTCTCCGCGCAGGCTATCGTCAGCAGCCAGGAGAGAGCAAAGGGCCATCGCTGGGATTCGGCTTCGAGCGTCCGAGCTTTGGCGTCGATCTGGCCCAACGCTACGACGCGGTCTCGAGTCAGTCGGGTAAGTCTGCCACGTACTTTACGTTGCGAGCTCGCTTCTGATGCGATATCGCAGTGCCGCGCTTTGTCTGGTGGCGATGAGTGGGCTGCTCGCGTGGGGCACGCCCAGCATGGCGCAGCCACGAGATGCTCGGGTGGGTCTGGCACGTCCGACTGGCACGGCGCGTCGAACGGACGCGCCGGTTTCCGGACCGTCACCCGCCAGCTGGTGGGCTCCACTCGCATCCCTTGCGGTGCCGGGCGCCGGCCAATCGCTCCTCAAGCAGCCGCGCAGTGTGGCGTACGTGGCGGCCGAAGCGTTCCTCGTCATCCAGTATCTCGCGGCAGAGCGGGACGGCGACCGTGATCGCGGGGCCTACCGTCAGCTTGCGTCGGATGTGGCACGCCGCCCGTATGGCGGATCGCGCGTCGGCACGTGGGATTACTACGAGTCGATGGAGAAGTACCTCGAAAGCGGGAAGTACAGTCTCGTGGGTGGCGGAACCGTCGAACCGGAAACCGACGTGACGACGTACAACGGGGCGCGCTGGCTCCTCGCTCGCGAGAACTTCTGGGCCAACCCGGGAGTGACGCCGGCCAAGTCGAGCGCCGAGTACCAGCGAGCGCTCGCGTTCTATCTCGCGTCGGCGGTCACCGACGAGTACCGCTGGAGCTGGCGCGACCAGCAGCTGCAGCAGGACCTCTACCGCCAGACCATTCGCAAGGCGAATCGCAGCTATCAGCGCGCCACGAATATGCTTGGCGCAGTCGCGATGAACCACTTGAGCAGCTTGATCGACGCGTACATCTCGGTGCGCGTACGCCGATACGGCGGGCTGCGAGAGGGACGAACCGGATCACTGCGTCTCGACGGCGTCACGGCCGGGTACGCCGCGACGCCCACCGGCGAACCTCAGCTGCTGTTCGGCCTTCGGGCCCGCTGACGCGCGTCAGGCGCCGCCGCTGTTTCGTCACCGGCGGTCCCGTCACGCCGACGTCATTCGCAGATCGATATCTCACGCGACGTGTGCCGTTTGTCACGATGAGCGCTGGCGTTCACGTGGCGAAGCCCGATTGTGGATCGTCTCCTGAGCGAAGGGGGACGTGCGTCCGTTCCGCGCTTCCGGATGTTCCGGTACCGGCACTGTCCCCACCCGAATCCGCCCTCGGATGTCGCTTGCGCTCCTCGACCAGACTGCCCTTCGCCTGACCGATGGTCGGGAAGAACCGGCGTGGCTGTCGGCCTGGCTGGACGAGCTGGGTGGTCCGCGGCAGGCCACCGGGCGGCCCGACGACGTCGTGGCGGCGGCACTGAAGTCGCGCCCCCGGGTCATCGTGCTCGATGGACGAGGCACCTCCGCGTGGGCCGACACCGTGCTGGCCACCTGCCGGCGCCTCAAGCGCGACGCGTATACCGGTATCGTGCCGGTCCTGATGCTCACCGACGCGAGCCGCTTTGCGCTGGCCTTTGGTGCCGGCGCCGACGAGGTGCTCCGGGACGACGTCTCCGACGAGGAGGCCGCCGCGCGGGCGGCGGCGCTGCTGCGCCGCAGCGACCGTGACACGGACGTGCATCCGTCGACGCGACTCCCCGGCGCCCGTGAGATCGAGGCGGAGCTGGCCCGGCGCGTGGCGAGCGGCGAGAAATTCGCGGCCTGCTACGCGGATCTGGACCACTTCAAGGAGTTCAACGACCGCTATGGCTATCACCATGGCGATCAGGTGATCCGGTTGGTCGCCCGGATCCTCCACGACGTGGTCACCGGCCTCTGTGCGGGCGAGGGTTTCGTGGGGCACATTGGGGGCGACGACTTCCTGTTTACGGTTCCGCTGGCGGCCGCCCCTCGGGTTTGCGACGAAATCGTCCACGTCTTCGACGAATTGATTCCCTGGCAGTATTCCGAGCAGGATCGCAGAGTGGGATATTTCTTCGGCAAGGATCGCCGGGGACAGTTGCACCGCGTGCCGCTGATGACGTTGTCAGTGGGCGTGGTCACGAATCAGCGGCGCCATTTCACGCGAGCGATCGAGGTAAGCGAGTTGGCGACGGAGATGAAGAGTTACGCAAAGACATTGCCCGGGTCGGTATGGGCGGTCGATCGACGCCGAGATGACGCGCCGGTGGACTCGGTGCACGGCGCGGACGTGCGTCTCGAGGAGCGCGTCGGACTGCGCGTGATTGGAGGCGCGTCATGACCGTCAATTGCCCCGACTGCAAGTCGGTGTTTCGTGTCGATCCCGCAAAGGTGCCGGCGACGGGCGTTCGCGCCCGCTGCTCCGTATGCGGTGGCATCATCGCAATTGCCGCCGGCACGCTGCCGGTCTCGGTGACGCCGTCGGCGGCCTCGCTCGCGGTCACCGCCGGACGTCCCACGCCGG
>JBDHVK010000254.1:0-4393 GCA_039809645.1 Gemmatimonas sp. | reverse complement strand
CCTTTGCCGTGACGGGCCGCCGCACCGTGAACTTCACGTCGGGTCAGGGCATCGTCTACGCGATGGAGCAGTACTACCACGCGCCGGGCAAGCTCTCCACGATGGTGCTGCAGGTCGGCGCGCGCGCGCTCACCAAGCACGCCCTCAACGTGCATTGCGGCCACGACGATATCTACGCCGCGCTCGATGTGGGCTGGATCATGCTCATGGCACGCGACGCGCAGCAGGCGGCCGATCAGGCCATCATCCTGCGCAAGACCTGCGAGCTCGCGCTCAACCCGGGCATGAATATTCAGGACGGCATGCTCACCACGCACAGTGAACGCATGTATCTGGCGCCCGAGGCCGAATTCCTGCGCGAGTTCCTGGGCGCCGCCGACGATGTCATCCCCTGCCCCACGCCGGCACAGCGCGAGCTCTTCGGGCCGACGCGCCGCCGCGTGCCGCAGATGATGGACCTCAAGAACCCCGCGCTCCTGGGCCCCGTGCAGAACCAGGAGCACCACATGAATGGTGTGGTGGCCCGGCGCAACAACTTCAGTGAGCACGTGCTCCCCATGCTGGAGGCGTCGTACAGGGAGTTCGCCGAGCTCACCGGGCGCGAATACGGGCTCATCTCGCAGTACAAGACCGACGATGCCGACACGGTGTTCGTCTCGCTCGGCTGCGCCGCCGAGAACATCGAGGCCGCCTGCGACTACCTGCGCGAGCAGCGCAATGCGAAGGTGGGATCGATCCACATCAACGTCATCCGCCCCTTCCCCGAAGACGCGGTCATCAACGCGCTCCGCGGCAAGAAGCGCGTGATCATTCTCGAGCGGACCGACGAAAGCTTCGCCGGTGACAATCCGCTCGCGCGCGACATTCGCGTTGCGCTCGGCAAGGCCAACGAGATCACGAAGTTCGGTGGTCCGCACCCGGCGCTCACGCCCGACGAAACACCGCGTCTCTTCCGCGGCGCGTACGGCATCGGCTCGCGTGACTTCCGCCCGGAACACATCATCGGCGCCTATGAGTTCGCAACCGGCATCTCGGCGCGTACCGACGGCCGCACGGCCGACGATGGCGAGACGTACTTCGTGCTCGGCGTGCAGCACCCGTACGCCGTCATCAGCAAGGACACCCCAAGCCTGTTGCCGGAAGGCGCCATTGCCGTGCGCTTCCACTCGATCGGCGGCTGGGGAATGATCACCACCGGCAAGAACCTCGGCGCCATCATCGGCGACCTGGGGCAGTATCTCGCCGACCAGAACCCCACGTACGACGACGAAGGCATCCTCGAAGACAAGCTCTTCGTGATGGCCAACCCCAAGTACGGCTCGGAGAAGAAGGGTGCGCCCACGAACTACTACCTCACCGTGGCGCCGTCGCAGATCAAGGTGAACTGCGAGCTCAATCACGTGGATGTGGTGCTCTGCTGCGACCCCAAGGCCTTCACGCACACCAACCCGCTCGAAGGGCTCAAGCGCGGCGGGGTGCTGGTGTGGGAGTCGAGCGAAAGCGCAGCGAGCGCGTGGCAGCGCATTCCGGCTGCGCATCGTGAGTTCATCGTGGAGCACGACATCAAGGTCTTCATCCTGCCGGGCTTCGATATCGCCCGGAAGGCCACGAACCAGACCGAGCTTCAGCTCCGCATGCAGGGCAACGCGTTCCTCGGGGCGTTCTTCAAGGTGTCACCGTTCCTCGACACGTATCACATCTCGCCCGACGAGTTCCGCAAGATCATCTACAAGCAGTACGTCAAGAAGTTCGCGCGCTTCGGCGACGCGGTCGTCGAGTCGAACATGACCGTGATGGACGAAGGCTTCTCGCGTGTCGTCGAGATCACGCGCGGCGAGATGGGCGACCCGGATCGGTCGAGCATGCGCAACCCGTTGCTCGCGCCGCTGGGCGACCACTACTTCCCGCCCACCGCGGGGTGCGGTTCGTGCGGCGGAGGCGGCCTGGCGTTCCCCACGGCGCAGCTCTCGCGTGCGCCGATCAAGACGATGGGCAAGTTCGACAGCGAGTTCCGCGCCGGCCTGGGCTATCACCAGCCGGCGAGTGCGCTGGCATCGGTGGGCATCATGGCGGCCGGTACCGGCGCCACGCAGTCCAAGTACGTTGCCCGGCGCGAAACGCCGGTGTACATCCCCGAGAACTGCACGCAGTGCATGGAGTGCATCTCGGTGTGCCCCGACACCGCGCTGCCGAACACGGCGCAGGACGTCGGCACGGTGCTTCGCACCGCCGTGGTGAACTACGTCCACGATGGCGGCGACCGGCAGACGCTGCTGGCGGCGCTGCCCGACCTCGAGACCAAGGCCCGTACGCGCATGATGGACGCGGTGAAGGCCAAGGCGTCCGTGCCCTTCAAGTCGATCGTGCGCGAGGAGGCGGCCGCCATCACCGGCATCGCCGAGGCCTCGCGCGAGCAGTTCTGTGGCATCATCGACAAGCTGCCGCTCGCCTACAGCAACGTGCCGGCCATCTTCCGCACCGTCGAAGCCAAGAATCCGGGCCAGGGTGGCCTCTTCTCGATCTTCGTGAGCGACCTGTGCAAGGGGTGCGGCGAGTGCGTGCAGGTCTGCGGCGATCACGACGCACTGCGCATGACGCGCGAGACCGAAGAGCTCAACGCCGACCTCACCACGGCGCAGGTCTTCTCGCGCCTCCTGCCGGACACGCCACAGAAGTTCCTCGGCCTCTACAACGACGACGACATTCAGAGCTCCAAGGACGCCACGCTGCGCAACCACCTCATGGTGCGGCGCAACTACGAGGCACTCGTCTCGGGTGACGGGGCCTGCGCCGGTTGCGGCGAGAAGAGCGTGCTCCGCTCCATCGCCAGCATCACCGAGGCGTACATGCGGCCGATGTACCATCGGAAGGCGGAGCGGCTCACCAGCAAGGCGGCGCGCCTCGACACCGAAGGCACGAGCAAGCTGGCCGCTCTCAAGGCCAGCCATGCCGACGAGTATGCGCGCTTCCGCACCGCATTCATGCACATCGTCATGGGGCTGGGCGGCGAGAACGACGCCGATACCGCGAAACGCATCGCGGCACACGAGGCGAAGCACGGCCCCGTGAGCGACGAGCACATTCTGGGCGGGCTCGCCGCCGTGCTCCGGCAGGACGCGTTCAATCACCGCGAACTGCAGGCCGTCGACGGCCGCCGCGCGAACGGCATGTCGGTCATGATGATGGGCGCCAGCACCGGCTGCAACACGGTGTACGGCTCGACGCCCCCGGCCAATCCGCACGCCTATCCCTGGATGAACTCCCTCTTCCAGGACGGCGCCACGATCAGCTGGCTGATGGCCGAGTCCATCATCGTCGATCACGCCCGCCGCAGCGTGGCCCCGGAACGCCTCACCGACGCCCTGCTCGACAAGTCGTCCGACGTGATGAACGAGGAGGAGTACTTCCACCTCACGCATCTCGACGACACGCTCATGACCGATCAGGAAGTGCGCGAGCTGCCCAAGGTGTGGGTGGTGGGCGGCGACGGCGCGCTGGGCGACATCGGCTTCCAGAACGTTTCCAAGGTGGTGCTCCAGAACCGCCCGAACGTGAAGATGCTGATGCTCGATACGCAGGTGTACTCGAACACCGGCGGCCAGAACTCCGACTCGAGCACCATGCTGGGTGGCTACGACATGAACCAGTTCGGCCATGCGTCGCAGGGCAAGCTGACGGAAAAGAAGAACGTGGCCGAAGCGTTCACGAGCGGCCATGGCTCACCATTCGTCGGTCAGGTGTCGGTGGCCAACGCGCCGCGCATGTACAAGGCCATGATCGACGGCCTCGAGTATCGCGGTACCGCGTTCTTCCAGTGCTACACCACCTGCCAGCCGGAGCACGGCGTGGGCGACAACATGAGCGCCGATCAGGCGAGCATGGTGCGCGATGCGCGTGGCGTGCCGGAGTTCGTCTTCAACCCGCGCAAGGGTGAGACGGTGCAGGAAGCGTTCGACCTCAAGGGTAACCCGAGCCTCGACCGCGACTGGTGGCACACGAAGTACGCGAGCACCGGCGAGGCGTTCACCTTCGGTGTGGCGCACTGGGCACTCACCGAGGGGCGCTTCCGCAAGCACCTCACGGCGATCAAGGAGGCGGATATCGCCACCCTGACGCCGATGCATGACCAGCTCGTCTTCGTCACGCAGGACGATGTCACCTATCGTCGCGTGTTCGATCCCTCACACCGCAGCTACATCCCCAATCTCGGCTGCTACATCAAGGTCGAGGTGAAGGGCGCGTTCAAGTACTACGCGGTAACGCGGCAGATGGTGCTTTTCGCGGTCGAGCGGCGGAAGGCGTGGCGCATGCTCCAGAGCAAGGCCGGCATCATCAACAAGGACTACCTGGCACAGAAGGCGCTGCTCGCGCGCATCGACCGCGGTGAGCTCAC
>JBDHVK010000253.1:0-4402 GCA_039809645.1 Gemmatimonas sp. | reverse complement strand
GAAAGGCTGCGGCGGATTCGGCTGTTCGCGTGGACTCAGCTACGGCAAAGGATTCGGCGCCCGTGGTGCGCGATACGACGGTGCCGCCTGGGTCTTGAGATCGCTGGAACTGATCACACAGAGAAAAGGTGAATAAGAGAAAAGGAGAAATCCTCGGCACGCTCTCGCCGGGGATTTCTCCTTTTCACCTTTTCTCTGCGTGATCAGTTCAAAGGTCGATCACATTGCGCTCGCTCACTTCCCCGCGTCGAGATCGTTCCAGTTCAGGATGGCGTTGAAGCCGAGGAAGTAGGTGCCCTGCGTCTGCCAGCGCCAGAAGGGGCGGATGGCGAACATCACCACGTGGCCCTTGCCGACCGGGGCGTCGATGAGCTGGGCGCGGTTCTGCAGCGCTTCGCCGCCGGCGAGCGTGCCGGAGAGGAGCATGTCCGCCGCGTTCGACGGGAACTGCATGATGACGCGCGGCGTCACGCCGTCGATGCGCTGCGTGCCGCTCACCGGAGCCGCGCCGCCGCCAAACCCTTCACCGCCGCCGAAGCCACCGCGACCGCCGCCACCGGCTCCACCGCCCGCGCCGCCGCGACCGCCGCCCGGACCCGCTGGCGCCGCCGCCGGTGCCGAGCCGGTGGAGTCGGGGTTGTTGAAGTTCCATGTCGACAGGCGCAGTGGCGCTGCATTGGGCGTCGTGTTCTGCGCCAGTGCGGCCGCACCGGCACCACTGCCGCCGCCGGCAAAGACGCTCTGCGCGCCGGCGACGCTCATCACCGGATCCTGGTTGAAGTACACCGGAAGCTGTTTGTCGAATCCGTAGGCGAGCGGGCTCTTGGCGTCGGTCACCACGCCGCGGAGAATCGTGCCGCGCGCAAACAGCTGGCTCGGGCTCTCCACCGTGATCCCGGCCGTGAGGTTGTACGCCGGGAAGATCGTGGACGTGCTCCCTTCCACGATCAGCGTGCCACCGGCCTGCACGAACTTGTACAACTCGGTGAGCCCATCCATGCCGAGGCCACCGCGGATGTCCGCGGTGCTGTCGGGCGAGCCGAGGTTGGGCGTGGCCGCGGTCTTCTTGTAGGGGAGCGGCGTATCGCCCGACTTGATGATGCCGGCAATGTGCGACTGCGCGCTGCCACCCACGTGCGGATAGATGATCACGTCGTACTTGGCGCGCAGGTTCCCCTTCCGGAGCTCGATATCGCCGAAGTACGTGTAGGGGATGCCGTACACGTCGAGCGCCGCGCGCACCCACCCTTCGTCCTGCGTGCGCTGCCACGCATGCGCATAGCCGATGCGCGGCAGGTCGAGCTCGTGCTGTTTCACGCTCGGTACGGTGGCGACCGCCGTGGCCGACAGCCCGAGTTCGGTGAGCGACGCCGACAGCTTGGCGCGATCACCAGCCGGAACGATGAACGTGCCGGCGCCGAACTTCTTGCCGCCCGCTTCGAACTCCGCCTCGGCCGCGTACATCCGGGTCGTGGCGAACGTCGTGCGGAACTTCATGAGGTTGTTGTCGGTCGTGTGCGGAATGAGCAGCACATTGCCCGAGCCCTCAATGCCGCCCGCCGCCTTCACCTTGGCCGTCACCGGGGTCATGGCGACGTTGAGCACCGCCTTGTCGCTCACCGGGAACACTGCCACGTTGCGCATGAACTGGAAGGTCCAGCCGGTGTCGTCGTACGGACGCGGATTGCTCGGGGAGTAGTTCTGAATGCTGAGGTACATGTCGGCGAGCGTGCGGAACGGCTGATCGCCACGCACGATCCAGTCACCCGCCTTGACCGTCACACCACCGAACGTGCCGCCGGCGGTGGCCACATGCAGCTCGAGCCCCTGCTTGCGCAGTTCGTTCACGGCGTCGGCCGCGTCGGCCTTGCGCTTCTGCCCCGCGGGAATGACCCACGCGAACGGCCCCGTGCCACTCTTCCCCTTCTCCAGCGCCCGCTTGTTCTTGAACCAGTAGTTCTCGAGGTACATCGCCTTGTTGTCGGCGAAGTGCCGCAGCGAGAAGAGCACCGCGCTCTCCTGGATGTTCGTGTTGTTGCGCGGGCCCCACTTGATGCTCGGGAGCGGCGGGTTCGGGCGGAACCACTCCTTGCTGGTGACGTTCGCCGGCGGCCGCACTTCGTAGTTGTCGGGGCCGTAGCTCTGCACTTCGTAGAAGCGACCGATGGCATTCTTGGTGTGCGCCACGAAGAACATGTAATTGGGCGTCCAGCCGTCGTAGAAGCCGTACGTCCACACGCCCGGCACGCCGCGCTTGGTCATCTCGCGCACGTCTTCCTGCGCAAACGTCCACCACTCGCTCACCGTGATGGGATCGATGGCATCGTTGTACGGGCCGGTGCCGGTGGAGCTGTACAGATACGTCTGCGCCTCATGCAGGTCGTGCATGACCTGCGGCTTCCACTGCAGGTAAAAGTCGTTGACGTTCTTCGTGAGCGAGAGGAACTGCCCCATGCCGTCGCGATTGTTGTCGTGCGCGACGTACTTGCCCCAGTACATCAGCGGCAGACGCGGCGCACCGGCCGGAAGCTTCTTGTTGTAGTAGTACGTATCGACCTGCTTCTCGCGGCCGTCCACTTCGATGACGGGCGTGATGAAGGTGATGACGTTGTTGCGGATGTTCTGGATGAACGGCGTCTCCTCCACGACGAGACGATACGCCAGTTCCTGCAGCATCTCCGGCCCGCCGGTTTCCGGCGAGTGAATGCCGCTGGTCAGCCAGTAGATGGGCTTGGTGCTCTTGATGAGCTGCTGCGCACGCTGTTCGCTGGTCTTGCGCGGATCGGTGAGCTCGGCGAGTTCGCCGCGATACTTCTCGAGATTGGCGATGGTCTGCTCGTCGGCGATCGCGAGCACCACCATGTCGCGCCCTTCTTCGGTCTTGCCGATCGTCCAGTACTTGGCCCGCGGCGACGCCTTGGCGATCGCTTCGAGATAGCGATGGATGTCCTTCGCGTATGTCAGCTCGCCCGGCGTGCCCACGATGCGCCCATGAAACTTGAGCGGCGTGGGCACGGTGCTCGACGCGGGCAGGTGATCGACCAGCTCGGTGCTGATGCGCGCATCCTGCAGGAATTCCTTGATCTTCGCGGTGTACTCGGGGTCGTTCGCCTGCTGCGCGTGCAGTGCGGCTGGAACGCACGCGAGAGCGCTACTCGCGATTGCGCCGGCCAACAGCCAGCGACGGGTCTGGGACATCTCGGCTCCGTGGAGAGGGGGTACTGCCTGAGTGTACGCGCTCCCGGGCCGCTCCGCTCGGCGTTAATCGCCCGGCGTTAATCGCTCGGCAAGGTGCGCTATTCCCGGTGTCTCGGGGCGTCGGTCGGGGAAGCTGTGCCTGATCTGCGGAGGGGCGGAGTAGCGGGGCAACGGAGTTACGAATCCGGTTCTCCGTTGCCCCGTTGCTCCGCCCCTCCGCAGATCAGGTACAACGGACTCGCCCACGCACAAAGCGCTCGTCGATCACGCATATTCTCGGACATGCGCCTCCGACTTCTTTCCCTCGCGCTGGCGTTCGCGCCGGCTCTGGTGGCGGCTCAGGCCGCTCCGCAAACGTTTTCTTCGATGCCGCCGGCGCCGTGGCCGCCGGTGGCGACGTTTTCCATTCTGGGCTACGACCCGGCCACCGGCGAGGTGGGCGGCGCCGTACAGAGCCGCGTGTTCTCCGTCGGCAACGGCGTGCTCTGGGCCGAGGCGGGCGTCGGCGCCGCGGCGACGCAGGCGATTGTGGATGTGAGCTATGGCCCGCAGGCGATCACGCTGCTGCGCACGGGCATGAAGCCCAAGGACATCGTCAGGAAGATCTGGACCGATGACCCCGATCCGCGCCCCACCGACTGGACCAAGGAAGGGCGCCAGTTTGCCGTCATCGATGCCCAGGGCAACGTCGCGGCCTACACGGGTCCCAAGGCCACCGAGTGGGCCGGCGACAAGCAGGGGAAGTTCTGCACCGCCCAGGGCAACATCCTCGCCGGCCCGGACGTCGTGAACGCGATGGTCAAGGCGTTCGAGGAGACCGACGGGCACCTCTCCTTCCGGCTGCTCGCGGCGCTCGAAGCGGGTCAGCTCGCCGGCGGCGACAAGCGCGGCATGCAGAGCGCGGCGATGCTCATCGTCAAGAAGGACGCAGGTGTGTGGCTCCACAACGACGTCGTGCTGCGGCTGCAGGTGGATGACAATCCCGAGCCGATCAAGGAACTGCGCCGCCTCGTCGAAAAGGCCGCCACACAGCGGCGTCCGCGACGGTGAGCGATTGAGAGCTGGGATGAACTGATCACGCAGAGAAAAGGGGAAAGAGAGAAAAGGAGAAATCCTCGGCTTTGCCACGATGGCGCCGAGGATTTCTCGGCGGTCTCAACCGGTGAGTGCAACGAATCGTCAGTAGTTGCACTTACCGGAGGAG
>JBDHVK010000252.1:0-4558 GCA_039809645.1 Gemmatimonas sp. | reverse complement strand
CCGTCCTCATGGCCTTGCGCTAGAAGCCGCAGCAACTGCAGACCGCGGCGCAGGGTTTGCGCTCCGAGAGTTTCACGAGAGGCGTCCATATTGTGGGAAATAGTTGAAATTTTTTTTGCATTATGGATGAACCGAAGTCTAAACTGGTCCGATCACGCGATTCCCATTGCTTCGACGAGATCCCATGTCTGAATCAACGCTCGCTATCGAAACCCACGGCGCCGTACGCCGTATCCTGCTGGCTCGCCCAGCCCAGCGCAACGCGCAGAACCGCCAAATGCTCGACGAGCTCATGTCGGCACTGGATGGCGCACGGGAAGATGCTGGCGTCCGCGTCGTCGTGCTGGGTGGTCAGGGTCAACATTTTTCGGCGGGCCACGACCTCAAGCAGGCGCAAGCCGAACGCGCCGACTTCACGGTGGAGCAGCGCTGGGCGTTCGAGGAGCTGCGCTATTTCGACTATTCGCTCCGCATCTGGGACTTCCCGAAACCCACCATTGCCCAAGTGCAGGGCGCCTGCGTGGCCGGCGGCTTCATGATCGCCAACATGTGCGATCTGGTTGTAGCGGGCGAGTCGGCGTATTTCTCCGACCCCGTGGGACACACCCTGGGTGCGGCAGCCACCGAGGTGCTGATCCACCCCTGGGTGATGGGCGCGCGCAAGGCCAAGGAGCTGCTGTTCACCGGCGCACGCCTGAGCGCCCAGGAGGCTCACGCCATCGGTATGGTCAACCGCGTGGTACCTGACGGGGAGTTGGGCGATGCGGCGCTGGCATTGGCCCAGCAGATCGCCAAGGCGCCACCGTTTGGTCTGCGTCTGATCAAGCGCTCGATCAACCGCACGCTCGACGCCCAAGGCCTGCGTGCCGCGCTGGCCGCGCATTTCGACACGCACCAGCTGTCGCACCTGAGCGAAGGATTTCTGAGCGCCCGCGACCAAGGGTTGGCCAACGCGATCCAGAAAAACCCTGCGCCATCCGCCTGAGAACGATGCGCATGACTTCCCACCGTCTGGAACCTTTGCTCAACCCGTCGTCGATTGCCATCGTCGGCGCAAGCAACAACCCAGCGCGCATCGGCGGCATGCCGATCGCTCACCTGCTCAAGTTTGGTTACGCCGGACAGATCTATCCGATCAACCCGAAGTACGAGGAAGTCTTCGCGTTGCGCTGTTGGCCTGACATCGAGGCGTTGCCTACCGGCCCCGACTTGGTGGTGCTGGCTATCGCCGCGCCCGAGGTGTTACCGATGCTGCGTCGTTGCGCGACCAAGGGCGTACGCGCGGTGATCGTCTACGCAGCAGGTTTCGCCGAAGAGGGCGAGAAGGGGGCCGCGCTGCAGGCCGAACTCAGCGCCTACGTCGCCACGACGGACATGGTCGTGGCCGGTCCCAACGCGATGGGGTTTGCCAACCTCAACACTCAGGCACATACCAATTTCGCCTCGGTCTTCAATACGGCCCCCATGCAGGCCGGGCGCGGCAGCGTGAGCCTGCTCACGCAAAGCGGCAACGTGTGTGCTGCGGTGTACGCGATTGCGCGCCGACTCGGCGTGAAGTTCAGTCACTTTATCAACACCGGCAACGAGGCCTGCGTGGACTTTTCGCAGTACCTCGAATACCTTGCGCAGGACGACGCCACCGACGTCACGATCGGCTACATCGAGGAACTTCGCGATGGTGCGCGATTCATCGCGGCAGCCGAGGCGTTTGTGCGACGAGACAAGCTGCTCATCCTCTACAAGGCCGGCGAGACCGACAAGGGCAGCGAGGCGGTGCGCTCGCACACCTCGGCGCTGGCCGGTGACAGGGCAGTCTACGAAGCCGCCTTCCGCCAGCTCAACATCATCCAGAGCCACGATTTCGCGCAGATGGCGCAGCTTGCGCACTTGGCGGGCTACCGGCACCAGCGAGCCGGCAAGCGCGTGGCCATCATCACCATCAGCGGCGCGCTGGGTGCGATCCTGGCCGATCAGTTCATCGGTGCGGGGTTGGAAGTGCCCACGCTACCGCAGGCACTGCAAGACACGTTGCGTGCTGGCATTCCTGACTACGGCATGGTCTCCAACCCCGTGGACGTCACCGGCAACGTGGTCAACGATCCCGGGTTTGTGCGTACCGCCATGGAGGCGCTTGCGCAATCGGATGCGGTGGACAGCGTGATCATTTACGCGCCGGGCTACATGCTCGACCGCATGGCCGACGATCTGCGTGCCGTCTCGGCCCGATTCGGCAAGCTGTTCGTGGCGATCGACACCGGTGCGGCCAAGACGCGCGAACAACTGCGCGCCGGTGGCGTGCCGGTGTTCGAGGACCTCGGCGTGGCCGTCTCGGCGCTTGCGCCGTTTCTGCGGTGGCAGCATCAGCGACAGCACAATCGATGGCTCGACGTGCGCCGCCAGAGTCATGTGGTCTCTGCGACGCTACCCGCGAAACTGGATGAATATTGCGCCAAACAGTTGCTGGCGCAGCACGGTGTGGCAGAGGTTGGAGAACGCGCGGCCGTTACAGCAGACGAAGCGGTGTCCGCGGCCGAGGCTTTGGGCTACCCCGTGGTGCTCAAGGTTCGCTCGCCGGACATCGCGCACAAGACCGAAGCCGGTGGTGTGCGCCTGCGCTTGACAGATGCGGGACAGGTGCGCCAGGCCTTCGACGAAGTGCTCGACAGCGCCCGGCGCTACGCGCCCGCGGCGCGTATCGAAGGTGTGTTGCTCGCGCGGATGGAGACGGGCGTCGCTGAGCTGATCGTTGGCGCCACGCGCGACCCTGTGTTCGGCATGACGCTCACCGTGGGCTTGGGCGGCGTGTTGACCGAGTTGTATCAGGACGTCAGCCACCGTGTACTGCCGTTGGATGAGGCCATGGCGCGTGAAATGCTCGAGGAGCTCAAGGCATTCCCTCTCCTCACCGGCTACCGCGGTCGCGCGCTGGGTGATGTGGATGCTGCCTGCGCGAGCATCGCCGCGTTCTCGCGGGCGGTGCTGGCGTTGGGTGCCCAGATCGAGGAGACGGAAATCAATCCACTTCTGATCAAGGAACAGGGTCAGGGCGTTCGCATGCTTGACGCCTTGATCATCCCCGCCGCGCAGTGAAGTTTTTCTACCCGAAGGAGACACCATGATCAAGCAATGGTTTGCCATTTTGACTCTGGCCGCTGCCACACTGTGTGGTTCGGCGCAGGCGCAGAACTGATCTGGTCCCCGGAAAATGGACGCCATGAGGTCTGGTATTTTGACCGTATGGAGGTTCTATGAAAGCAGTACCGAAGCGTTCTTACACGCCCGAGTTTCGGGATGCGGCGGTGAAGCAAGTGATCGATGGTGGCCGGCCGATCGCATCGGTGGCGCGCTCGCTGGAGATGTCGAGCAAATCGCTGGCGAACTGGGTGTACCACGCCCGCAGGGGCGAGGCGATCGTCAAGCGAACGCCGGCGCAGCCAGTGACGGAGTTGCAGGCCGAGGTCAGCCGGTTGCGCCAGGAGAACGCCAAGCTCAAGGTGGAGAAGGAGATCCTAAAAAAGGCGGCAGCGTACTTTGCGCGGGAGTCGATGTGAAGTACGCTTGGATCGAACAACATCGACTCACCTATTCGACGACGATGATGTGCGAGCTGCTGTCGGTGTCGCGCAGCGGGCTGAACGCGGCGCGCAAGCGCGTGCCGTCCCGACGCGCGATGGACGATCAGGTGCTGGTCGAGCAGATTGAGCGGGCACAACAGAAGCATCGCGGGCGCTACGGCCGGCGGCGGATGAGCACAGAGATCAGCCAGGCGCAGGGCCGCCCGGTCAATCACAAGCGCGTGGGTCGGTTGATGCGCGAGCACGGGTTGCACAGTCACAAGCGCAGGCGGATTCGTGTGGTGACGACGGACTCCAGGCACGCCCACCCGGTCGCGCCCAACGTGCTGCAGCGCGACTTCAAGGCGACGGGGCCGAACCAGAAGTGGCTGGCCGACCTCACCTACGTGCCCACGGACGAGGGGTGGTTGTACCTGGCACTGGTGCTGGACCTGTTCGCGCGCAAGCTGGTCGGCTGGGCGATGAGCGAGACGATGCCGCAGGAGCTCACGCTGTGCGCCCTGGATGCTGCGCTGGGCTGGCGCGATCCAGAGGCGGGCCTGTTGCATCATTCGGATCGCGGATCGCAGTACGCGGCAAAGGACTACCGCAAGAAACTCGAGGCGCGCGGCATCACGGTGTCGATGAGCCGCAAGGGCGATTGCTGGGATAACGCGCCGATGGAGTCGGTCAATGGAACCCTGAAGGTCGAGTGCGTGCACGGCGTGCACTTTCAGAGCCGCGAGCAGGCACGGCAAGCGATCGTCGAGTACATCGGCTACTACAACACCGAGCGGCGCCACTCGTCGCTGGGCAACGTCTCTCCGGCGCAGTTCGAGCGGCGCTGGCGCGCCGGGATCGACCTCGACGAAGAACGCGTGCAAGCGAGCAACCGCGTTATCCACCGACGGCCGGTTCCCGGTTCGTCGCAGGCGACCGAACCGGCCGTCCGTGGATAACGCTCATCGTGGCTTCGTGGCGTCCACCAAACGGGGACCGGTTCA